>CAYXUZ010000108.1:0-8697 GCA_964467705.1 uncultured Ardenticatenaceae bacterium
CATCCGCATCAACGCCGTTTGCCCCGCCGTCATCGAAACACCCATGGTCTCCCGCGGCTTTGAAACATTCCCCCAATTTCTGGAAGCCACCGTGCGCATCAACCCCATGCGCCGGTTGGGGCAGGCGGAAGAAGTGGCCCGCGCCGTCCTCTGGCTCTGCTCAGACGCCGCCTCATTTACCAACGGGGCCGCGTTAACGATAGACGGCGGTTTCACCGCCCAATAACCCAAATTCCTCATTGCCTCCCCATACAACCTGTGGATAATGTCGTGGCAGAGGAGATTAACAGGATAGCGCCCCTGTAGACATCAACACAAAATACACCTTGATGGCCTGACCTGTTTAGCGGATAAGAGTCATGCTTCACCTTCCCAATTATGTGATTACCGATCAAATTGGTGGGGGGGCTATTGCCGATGTTTTCAGAGGGAATGCTGAAGGGCCGATCAGTCAGCCCTGTCTCATCAAAAAGTTTCATTTACCAGCTCCTTCAGTTAGCGATATTGCCAGAATTAAACAAACCTACAAAAATTTGCAGAAGCTATCTTGTCCTGGCATTTTGAAGATTTATGAGGTTTTGGCGCAATCTGATGGTCTGGTATTGGTGTTTGAAGAGGCGCCTCTCTTCACCCTGAAATCATTTCTGGAAACAGGTTGTGTGCCATTGGATTTGTTTTTTCAAATTGGTGTGACCTTAACGGCCACTTTGCAGGAATTACACCACCACCACATCATTCATGGCAGCATCAAACCCAGCAACATTCTTATCCACCCAGATACTTATCAACCAAAACTGTGGGACTTGGGCGTTTTTACTTTGCTACGGCCTTCTATTACGTTTTACGAGCCGCATTTTTTGACGACATCATTGCCGTATATTTCGCCAGAACAATCTGGTCGTTTACACCGCACGGCCGATTACCGGACAGATTTATATTCCTTAGGCATCACCTTCTATGAAATGCTGGCAGGGTACCCCCCGTTTCTATCCACAGACCCTTTGGAAATTATTCATAGCCACCTGGCCCGGAATCCAAAACCTTTATATGATGTTTCACCGGATATTCCGCAGGCGGTGTCTGACATTGTTTTGAAGTTGTTAGCTAAAGAGCCAGAAAGTCGTTACCAAAGCGGGCGCGGCGTGCAGTTGGATATTGAGAATTGCCAGCGGCAGTTTTCTAGGACAGGTTCAGTTACCCCTTTCCGGTTGGGTGAATATGATCAGGCAGATCAGTTCCTGGTATCGCAAAGGCTATACGGCCGTGAGCAAGAAACAGATCTTCTCCGTCAGGCAGTTAGCGCCATTGTCCAGGGGGGGGCAAAAATCATTCTGGTAACAGGGGAAGCAGGCATCGGTAAATCGGCGTTGGTGCAGGAAGTAAATTCACAGGTCGTGCAGAATCAGGGGTATTTCGCAACGGGCAAATATGAACAGATCACACGGAACAAAGCCTACAACGGCATATTGCAGGCAGTTAGAGACCTGGCCCAACAACTCTTGCAAGAAAGTGAAAGCCAGGTAGCCGAATGGAAAAAGCGGTTATCCCTGTCCTTAGGGAATAATATCACCATTTTGAATGACTTAGTCCCAGAAGTAGGCCATATCCTGGAAATCCCGGCAAAACCAGAGCAGTCTACTTCATTGAATCCGAATCAGCTCAATCTGGTGTTTGAACAATTTATCAATGCATTCGCAGTCAACCATCGCCCATTGATTATTTTTCTGGACGATCTGCAATGGGCTGATGCTGCCAGCCTGGACCTGATCCGGCACATCATGTCGGCTCCAGGCGCCAAATATACTCTATTGATCATTGCTTATCGGGAAGATGAAATTCAGGCATCACAATTTTTATCGGCAAAGATCCGTGCGTTACAGAAAGCCGGCACATCTTTTCAATCCATCAAACTATCATCGCTTACCCCGGAAATTGTGAACCAATGGATTGCTGAAACATTTTCATTAGCCCCTCACGTGACCAACCCTTTTTCGCAGATGATTCACCAGAAAACGGGTGGCAACCCCTTTTTTATCAAACTATTTTTGCAGGCACTTTATGAAGAGAGCATTTTGACGTTTGATGGGGCAACGGGTTGGCAGTGGAATTTGGGCCGAGTCGAGCAACTGGAAGTGACCAGCAATGTTGTGAATCTCATGATTCAGCGCATCAACCTTTTGCCAGAACCTGCGCAACAGGCGCTCACTCTGGCTGCGTGTGCTGGTAATGAGTTTTCTTTGGATACGCTGGCGGCCGTTTTGGGGGATTCACAAGAAAATGTGTACCTTGATCTGGAGCCGGCGATCATGGCCGGCATGGTTCTACAGCCAAATGAACACTCATTTCGCTTTGCCCATGACCGCATTCAACAGGCTGTGTATTCTTTGCTTGAGGCCACACAAAAGCGGCAAATTCACCGACAAATTGGGCATTATTGGCTGACACAGCAACAAGCAGAGAATCGGGATGACGATATTTTTGATATTGTCAATCAACTGAATCTGAGCCAGGCTTGCCTGGAAACGGAAGCGGATTATCTACAATTGCTGTCGCTCAATGTGGAAGCCGGGCGCAAAGCCAAAATGTCGGCCGCCTATCAAACGGCGTATGAATATCTGGATACAGCGCTGGCGCTGAGCCAGTTTTTTCCCAATGGGTGGGAGGCGCATCATGAGTTGTGGCTAGATTTATATGAAGAAGCCATCGAAACAGCTTATCTGAGCGGTCATCTAAACGAGATGGAAAAGTACATTCCCGTTTTGCTCAGCCAGGCCAGAACAATTCTGGAAAAACAAAAAACATTCCAAATTCAGATTCAGGCTTGTTTATCAAAAAATCTATTACCTGAGGCGACCGCCATTGGCGGGGAGGTGTTAGCAGCATTAGGGATTATGCTGCCACGGGAGCCAACACAAGCAGATTTTGAAGCCGGTTATGAGCGAATCCAAATAGGATTGAACGGCCGTGACATTAACACCCTGTTAGACCTCCCGCCCATGCAAGACCCCAACAGTTTAATGGCGATGCGTATCTTGTCGGCCATTAGCACGGCCGTGTGGGCCATGTCTCCCATTTTGTATGCACTCAATGTATTTAAGCGTGTGGAACTATCGCTGGCTTATGGCAATGCCCCCACTTCTCCGGCTGCTTATGCCGGTTTTGGTGTCATTCTATGCGGACAAATCGGTGATGTCGCTACCGGCTATCACTTCGGCCAACTGGCTTTAGAAATTGTCGAAAAATATCAGCTAAAAGCATCCAAACCGCGCACCATCGGTACAGTCTACTGCTTCACTTTCCACTGGCAAAGGCATCTACGCGATTCTTTAGCCCCCTTTTATGAAGGGTATCAGGATGGAATTGATGTCGGTGATTTTTCATTTGCATCCAGTAACGCCTATGTTTATGTGCGCCACGCTTATTTCTCGGGGCAAAATCTGGCCGTACTCAATCATCGCATCCACACTCTTGCGCACCGGGTGCGCCAACTCAAACAAGACAGGGCTGTTTATATGTTGGACATGTACCTTCAGGTTTGTATAAATCTCCAACAAGAAACAGATCAACCATTTCGTCTGGTTGGTTCCGCGTTTAACGAAGATAAAATCTTGCCCATTTACCAGGCCAGCCATGATCATAACCGGATCAGTACCTTGTTGAGCCACAAGTTAATTCTGGCCTACCTCTTTGGGGTCTATGATGAAGCTGTGCGGCTGGCCCATGAGGTCGAGGAGAGATTAGATGGGTTGTCTGCTTCTATTTATCTACCCCTCTTCAACTTCTATGACTCTTTAACACACTTGGCGATGTACGCTGGCAGCACAGTTAACGAGCGGGAAATCATAGGGGATCGTGTTGCGGCCAATCAACAAAAGCTGCACTATTGGGCTGACAATGCGCCGATGAATTTTCGGCATAAATGGCTGTTGGTTGCTGCCGAGCAATCCGCCGCTACCCAAGAGTTTGGTCTGGCCCGCGAGTATTATGATGAGGCCATCCAACTGGCCGGGCAGCATGGCTATGTGCAAGAGGAAGGTCTGGCCAATGAATTGGCAGCGAAGTTTTATCTGGGCCGGAAACAGGAAGGGTTGGCTCGTTATTATGCCCAAGCGGCGATGGATTGTTACGGCCGTTGGGGAGCAATAGCCAAACAAAAACAACTAAAACAAATGTTGCCTCAATTATTTAGACCTGAAAAGTCTGACCTGGCGGGTCTGGGCACTGAGATAAGCGATACGGCCGTTGAAAATGTCTTGGAATACGCCACCGTCTTAAAAGCAACCCGAATCATCTCTGAAGAGATTGTCTTAGAAAAGCTGTTAGAAAAATTGATGCGCGTCGTCATAGAAAATGCTGGCGCACAGACCGGCTATTTGATTTTACCGCGCAATGGCATCTTAAAAATTGAAGCGGCCGTTACCATTGATTCTGAGAACGTGAACCTCTTCATGGCCCAGCCCGTTGACGCTTGCGCAGCGGTAGCCGCCTCGGTTGTTTATCATGTCACCCAAACAGGGGAAACTATCCTGCTCCACCATGCAGCCCGCGAAGGTAACTTCACCGAAGACCCCAATATCATTGCGCATCAAACAAAATCCATCTTGTGCATGATGATTCGGCGTCAGCAAGAAGTAATGGGAATTGTCTACCTGGAAAACAATCTCACCACACATGCCTTTACCGAAGCTCGCCTCGAACTCCTACAAATTTTGTTGAGCCAGGCCGCCATTTCTCTACAAAACGCCACATATTACGAAAACCTCAAGCAAGAAATCGAAGAGCGTAAATTAGTCGAGTCCCGTCTGCGGGCCAGCGAAGCTGAATGGCGCTCCGTAGTTGATAATGCGCCGGATACCATCATCATCGTCACTAGAGATTTGCGCATTCGCTTTATCAATCGCCTGATATCTTCCTTGCGCCGGGAGGATGTCATAGGGCATTTGGTTACCGATTTTCTTTTTCCTGAAGAGTGGGCTATGGTCACGGAGAGCATTGAGTATGTCTTCACCCACGGTGTACATACTGAATATGAATCAAGCGGCCCTGGTGAAAACGGTAAACTGGGCTGGTACAGCACCCGTCTAGGGCCTATTTTGCATGAGGGTGAAGTGGTGGGCGTCATGATGGTGGCAACCAACATTACCCGACGTCGTGAAACAGAAGACAAACTCCGCCTATACATGAAGGAGCTTGAACGTAGCAACCGCGAGCTGCAAGAATTTGCTTACGTCTCCTCCCATGACTTGCAAGAACCGCTACGCAAAATACAGACTTTTGGGGATCGCCTGGCGACCAGATATAACGACATCCTGGATGAACGAGGGCTAGATTACCTGATACGTATGCAGAATGCGGCCGCCCGTATGCAGGCGTTGATCGAAGACCTATTAGCATTTTCACGGGTCACAACCAAGGCGCTGCCTTATAAGCAAATTGACCTGAATAAAGTTTTGCAGGATGTTTTACAAAACCTGGAATTACAGATAGAGCAGACAAAAGGTCATGTTCATGTAGCTCCTTTGCATCAAATTGAAGCTGATGAATCCCAAATGCTCCAGCTCTTTCAAAATCTCATTAGCAATGCTTTGAAGTTTCACCATGCCCATATACCCCCGGTCATTCACGTGACGGATGAACTGGTTGTGGACCGCAAATTGGGTGTTTCGTTCGTCAAGATCATGGTTGAGGATAATGGGATTGGTTTTGAGGAGCAGTATGCGGAACGTATTTTTGGCGTGTTTCAGCGGCTACACGGCCGTGACCAATACGAAGGCACCGGTGTTGGCTTAGCCATTTGTCGCAAAATCACCGACCGACATCATGGGCAAATCTCCGCAGTCAGCCAACCCGGCAAAGGAACCAAAATCATTGTCTTGCTGCCGCAATTACAAACCGGCCTTGAGCGCGAATGATTGACGAGCACAGGTAAGCAGGCAAAGCTCCCTCAGTTAGCAAGGGGGCGGCGTGCCCAGGCCACCCATTTGCCAACGTTGCCAGAGCCGCTTCCGGTTGTTATTTCGTGCAGGTCGGCCTTTAACCGGATGATTTCAAAATCCCGCAGTAAGTTGCGTACATCTGCTTCCTCACAGAAATGATGCGGCAGGTATTCATCGTCACCTTCTCGCACCGGTCCTTCGTCCACAAAAGTATCTGGCTCCACCTCGGTCAGTTCCCCGGCGGCCACGCGGCGGCGTGATTGTTGGTAAACCAGTGTATCTGTGCAGGGGAAATCCACCAGCAGCAGCCCACCCGGTTTGAGGACGCGCCAGATTTCGGCCAATGTCCGCACCATGCCGATACGCAGTTGATGATGAATGGCCGAAGTAGAAATGGCGGCGTCAAACATCTCGTCAGCCCAGGGCAAGATTGGCATGGCAGATACGCGCACGTCAACGGCGATCTGGCGTTCCGCACATGCTTCCTGGGCCAGCCTGACCCCGCTTGGCGATATATCCACACCGGCTACCTGGAAACCGCACTCACCCAGGTAAACCAGATGCCGCCCCACACCGCAGCCCACGTCCAGGATGAAACCACCCGGCGGTACCCCTTCCACCCATTCCACTACTGTATCATTGGGCGGCGCAAAGCTGCGGTAACGTGGGGGGATATCGTTACTACGCCATATCCGTTCCCAACCGGCGTGTTCACCTGGGTTCAAGGTTTCCATGGTATTTACTTCTCCTTATGCTAAAGTAACGACAACACGGCCGTTCTCCGCTAAAATCCCCATCATCTTACACTGACCTGCGAGGAAAGCCCATCATGGAAATTGGCTCAATTGATGAATTGCAAAATGCGCTGAAGGGGCGTTTTTATATTGCCGACCGGGGATTGGCCACGGCCGCGTATCTGGCGCTGAAACTGGAACGGCCGTTGTTCCTGGAAGGGGAACCGGGCGTGGGCAAGACGGAAATTGCCAAAACCCTGGCGGACTTGCTGCAAACCGACCTGATCCGCCTGCAATGTTACGAAGGGCTGGATGTGAACCATGCCGTCTACGAGTGGAACTACACCCGGCAAATGCTGCACATTCGCCTGCTAGAGTCCCGCGGCGAGAAGGCTACCGAAGGGGAATTGTTTGGCGCGGACTATTTGCTGAAACGGCCGTTGTTACAGGCCATCGAAGAATCCCGCACCCACCGCCCCGTCCTGCTCATTGACGAAATTGACCGCAGCGACGAAGAGTTTGAAGCGTTTCTGCTGGAAATTTTGTCAGACTTCCAGATCACCATCCCCGAAATTGGGACAATGAAAGCCACCCACAAACCGGTAGTCATCCTCACCTCCAACCGCACCCGTGAAGTGCATGACGCTCTCAAGCGGCGCTGCCTTTACTACTGGATTGATTATCCCACCTTCGAGAAAGAGTACGACATCGTGCGCGCCAAAGTGCCCGATGCCGCGGAAATGCTGGCGCGGCAGGTGACCGCCTTCATTCAAGAACTGCGCGAAGCCGACCTGTACAAAATCCCCGGTGTGGCCGAGACGTTGGACTGGACGGCCGCGCTGGTGGCGCTGGATCAGCAGGCGTTGAGCATAGATGTGGTCAATGAAACCCTGGGCGTCATCCTCAAATACCAGGACGACATTGAGCGCGTCAGCGGTGAAACCGCCCGCCTGATGCTGGAACGCATCCGGGCCAACGCCTGACAGGAGACAACATGAACACCATTTCAAATAACAGCGATTTACTTCTACAGGAAGCAACAGTACAAGAAATACAACTTGAACTCATCCGGCGTACCCAATTCAACTCCTTTGATGGTTCCCGTATCACCGCCATTCTCCAGAAAAATCAGGATTTATGGGAGGCGGTACTATTTGATAGCCTCTTCACGTCACAACCAGGTCAGTTACCAATAGGAGGGCTGATAAAGTTACGAGATCTATCCCAAAACCATTGGAATGTGGACACGCTCTATATTCTTTCACCTGATATGGCTCGCGCCCGCCAACTAGCAGAAATGGCGGAAGATTGGGGCGGCATGGTTCACGTTTATGAGAGCCAGGATGAGGTGGTTCGTGCATTGGGCAGTAGTGGTATAACGTCAGTTATCGTTTCCATCTGGTGGGACTGAGCATTGGGATTTATATTCCAACCCTATGGATTCCCTTCACAGGTATTCACACGATGATCACGATTTCTGGCAAGACGCACCTGACATTCACGCTGCCAACGGCCGTGACCACCGCCTTTAGCTTTTACCGGGACATCCACCGCATCCTGCCTTACCTGCCACGCATTCAGTTGGTGCAGGCGCATGGGGCGCAGCATGTAAGGGTCTGTTATCTCTCCCGCGAGTTGAACGCCTACGATGTAGCCATCTATTGTGATGTGCAGGCGGAAGCGGACCCAACCAGTTACACCATTCGCCTGACGCCGCGAGAAGCAGGCACACCCGTCAGAGCCAAATCATCATTTAGCCGGACGGAGGCTTACGGCCGTTACAGCAGCACCTCCGTTTTCTACCCCGAAGACGGCCGCACCCGGTTGGAATACTCATTGGAACTTTCTGCCGAACTGCCTAAACCCTGGGCTACCAAACTGGTGCCGGACAGCATCATGGACGCCATTGCCAACAGCATCACCAACCACCGCATCCACGAAATTGCCAGCGGCTTCATTACAAAATCGGCGTTAGACATCCCCACCTGGGCGGCCCAAAACGGCAATGGATTAACAGACGGATTTTA
>CAYXUZ010000108.1:8707-21373 GCA_964467705.1 uncultured Ardenticatenaceae bacterium
CCAGAGAAAAATCTTCGCGCTCTTCGCGTCATTCGCGGATCAGACAAATGACAACACAAACTGGCAACCTGCTTCACAACCTCATTTTGTTCGGCCGTTTGCTGCGGGCATTGGGTATGGATGTGAACCCCGGCCGTATGGTAGACCTGGTGCGGGCGCTGGACCACGTTTCCATCGGCCACAAGGCGGACTTTTACTTCACCGCCCGCAGCCTGCTGGTGCATGAACGGGGCGACCTGCCTCTGTTTGACCAGGCGTTTGACCTCTTCTGGCGCAAACCGGCGGGTGAAGGGGTCTGGCTGGAGATGAACAGTTTTCGTCCAGAGGAGCCACCGCCCACCCTGCTGGCCCCACCGCAGCCGGAGAACGTAGCCCAGGAAAGTGAGCAGGAAGGGGGCGAAGAAGAAGGCGATGAGGAAACACAGGAGATCATCGAAATCACCCGCACCTACAGCCAACGAGAGCTATTACGCCAGAAGGATTTTGCCACGCTGACGAAAGAGGAACTCACGGCCGTGCGCTGGCTGATGGCGCAAATGGTGTGGGATTTGGGGCTGCGGCAAACACGGCGAATGCGGGCCGGTTACGGCCGTCAGCCAGACCTGCGCCGCCTGATGCGCCAAAATCTGCGCTACGGTGGCGAACTGCTGGAATGGCCGTCCCGCGAACCCAAATTCAAACCCCGCCCCCTCATCATCATTGCCGACATTTCCGGCAGCATGGAGCAGTACACGCGGCTGCTGCTGCACTTCTCCTACGGTCTGGCCGAGAGCCTGACGCAAAAGGTGGAATCCTTTGTCTTTAGCACCCGACTGACGCGCATCACCAGGGAATTGCACGGCCGTGACCTGGACCGCGCCCTCACCGAAGTCGCCGGTCACGTCCATGATTGGGCCGGCGGTACCCGCATTGGCGACTCCCTGAAAACATTCAACTACGAGTGGGGACGGCGCGTCTTGGGGCGCGGCGCCATTGTGCTGCTCATCAGCGACGGTTGGGATCGCGGTGACCCGGAACTGCTGCGCGGCGAAATTGCCCGGCTGCACCGCACCTGCCACCGCCTCATCTGGCTCAACCCCCTGCTCGGCTCGGCGCAATACGAACCGCTCACACGCGGAATGCAGGCCGCCCTGCCCCACATTGATGACTTCCTGCCGGTTCACAACCTGGCCAGCCTGGAAGATTTAGCCCTGCATTTGCAGACGGTGACGGCCGCCAAACGGCCGTTGCACCCACGTCAGCCTGTTACGCTCAAAGGTGCCGCCTTCATCAGTCACCGCTGAGAATTTATGTTATACTGCCCGCATTATGGTGCGCATCATTTATGAACATGCTCAGGAATGGCCGGTTGAAGGGCCTTTAACGGTTGATGCCAGACTGCAAGGCGTCATCACCATCCCGCCAGACACAGCCCGTCGCCGCGCCAATGGCTATTTTGCCCAGGAAATAGCTCTGTTTCTCATCGCTGGTGAACCAGTTTTGGTTCTGGGTGAACCCTCCGTCTGGCGCATTCCGGCGATACTTCGTTTGCGTGGACTTGGTGAAGTGGCTACCGTCGGTTCGCTCAACGTCAATGCCCACACCGGAGAGCCACTTCCCCTGACCAGCGAACAAATCGAAGAAATACGGAAACGCGCCAATGAACTTGCTGCCCGTTTCACACCAACAACAGAAACACCAGTCTGACTGTCTGGCCGCCTGTGCGGCCATGTTACTTGATTACCTGCAAATCCCCATCAGCCATGAAAAACTGATGCAGTTGCTCAAGGTAGATGCCATTGGCACACCTTTCCGGAACTTGCAGAATTTGGGTTCTTTAGGGCTTTCTATCCTCATTGAAGAAGGTGATCTTGCCACAGTGCAAACACATTTAGAGTCAGGTTTACCTCTTATCACGGCCGTAGATACTGGACAGCTCTCCTACTGGCAAGAAGCAACGGATCACGCAGTTGTCATTGTCGGTTTGGATGACACGGCCGTGTATCTGCATGATCCAAACTTCACTGATTCTCCACAAATCGTCTCGCGGGCTGAATTTGAACTGAGTTGGCTGGAAAAGAACTACCTTTACGCGGTGATTCAATTGGTATGAACGTTCTTGAGTTTGATATTGATGTAGCTGTAGAACGAATCCGGCAGGCAGTACGGCCGTATCCACCCGCCGCCATGTTTCAACTGGCCGATGAAGGGTACAACTCCCCCTTTGAACAGTTGATTGCCTGCATCATCTCCATCCGCACCTACGACGAGGTGAGCATCCCGGTGGCCCACAAGCTGTTTACGCGAGCGCGCACAGCCCAGGAAATGGCCGCCCTCACCCCCACCGAAATCGCCATCCTCATCGCCGACAGCAGCTTTGCCGAAAGTAAAGCACCACAAATCCAGGCCATCGCCCGACAGGTAGTAGAGGAATTTGGCGGCGAGCTGCCCTGCGACCGCGACCTGCTGCTCTCCTTCAAAGGCGTTGGCCCCAAATGCGCCAATCTGGCGTTGGGCATCGCCTGCGGGCAACCGTTCATCAGCGTAGACATTCACGTCCACCGCGTCACCAACCGTTGGGGTTACGTGCAGGCCAAGACCCCGGAAAAAACGATGGCCGCTCTGGAACAAAAGCTGCCGGAAAATTACTGGATTGAGATCAACCGGCTGTTGGTTCCCTTTGGCAAGCACATCTGCCAGGGCAGCACCCCGCGCTGCTCCACTTGTCCCCTCTTCGACATGTGCCCGCGCGTGGGTGTAAAATCTTATCGGTGACGGCAACAATTTACCTGTCATTCCGAGCGGAGTCTGCGGAGCGAGGAATCCCTCACCTGTACAAATGGGAGGGATTCCTCCTCGAAGACTCGTCGGAATGACAATCAAAGGCATTGAGATCATGCAAGAAGTCATAAACGACATCAATCAGTGGCAGGCGGAAAATCAGCCCATCGCCCTGGCGACGGTGGTGCAGACGTGGGGGTCTGCGCCGCGCAAGGAGGGGGCGAAGATGGCGGTGACGCCCGACGGCCGTATGGCTGGCTCTGTCTCTGGTGGCTGTGTCGAGGGAGCAGTCTTCGAGGAGGCGGTGGCGGCGCTGGAAAACGGCCGTCCCAAACTGCTCCATTTTGGCGTGGCCGACGAGACCGCCTGGGACGTGGGGCTGGCCTGCGGTGGCACCATTGAAATTTTTGTTGAGGCATTGGATACCAACGCCTACACCCTGCTGCACGAATTGATCACTCAGGACAAAGCAGGCGCGTCCATCACCATCATTCGCGGGCCAGAAGGTACGGTGGGGCAAAAACTGACGGTGGCCCGCGACGGCCGTACCCTCGGCACACTGGGCCCCGAACTAGACGCACTGGCCCTGGCTGCCGAGAAAAAGTTGCAGTCGCCGCAGCGGGTGCCGTTGACGGATGAGGTGGAGGTATTTGTGGACACGGTACGGCCGTCGCCCACGCTCATCATGGTGGGCGGGGTGCATATTGCCGTGGCCCTGACGCAGTACGCCAAGGTGTTGGGCTTCCAGACCATCGTCGTTGACCCGCGCCGCGCCTTTGGCAGCGAAGCCCGCTTTCCGCACGTGGACAAATTGATTCAGGCCTGGCCCAAGAAGGCATTTGCTGAAATAGAGGTGACGCCGGAAACGGCCGTAGCCCTGCTCACCCACGACCCCAAAATTGATGACCCCGCCCTGGAAGTGGTGCTCAACAGCCCCGCCTTTTACGTGGGCGCGTTGGGCAGCAGCAAAACCCATGCCAAACGAATCGCCCGCCTGCAAGAAATGGGCATCACGGCCGACCAGATCGGCCGTATTCATGCACCTATTGGCCTGTCCATTGGGGCAGTTACACCGGAAGAAATCGCCCTCTCCGTCATGGGTGAAATTGTGAAAGCGTATCGGGAATAGGCAAGTAATCGCCGAAATTATACGGTCAGTGCATTTTGGTTAATTCCTACTTGGCCTTGCACCAGAAACATTAGCCAGTTAATTTCTATGATTAACGATCCAAGAACTACTCCGCTGAAATGGTCAAGGAAGGTTTGGATGATTTGTCTCGTCCTCGTCGTTAGTTGTTTTTTAACATTCGCTGTGATTCGTCTTCGAGTAATTTCTTTGGAAAAGTGTGGAACCGTTTTATTTCTTTCAACAAGGAATGGAGGTTATGAAATCTACACCACCAGTTTTTCAGGCAAACATCAATTGCGGATAACCCACGACAATAATTTTCTTTCCGCGGGATCATTGGCTAAACAATTGCAAGAACAATTCGGAACTTTTATGAATTTGGATGTTGAAAAATCTTCTGTTTGGAATCACACTCCTGCATGGTCTCCAGATGGTACAAAAATAGCTTATTCAACCTCACGAGGATACGATCTGAACACGGCCTATGATTTCGACATTTATGTGTATAACACAATAACCCAAGAGCATACTCGGTTAACAAATGATCCCCATTTTGATATTGCCCCCAATTGGTCTCCAAATGGAGACAGGATTGCTTTTGTCTCATATCGTGAGGGTTCTGAAGAAATTTTTGTTATGAAGGCCGACGGTACAGGGCAAAAGCGGGTAACGAATGGCTTAGAATTGGAAAATGTACTTGCCTGGAATTGGACAGTTGATTGGTCACCAGATAGCAAAAGTTTAATTTATACGTCTGGCATAAGCGAAGGAAAGGAGATTTATATCTTATATCTAGATTCTCTTATTCAAGACCAATTAACTGATAATCAGATTTTTGATAATAATCCACATTGGTCTCCAGATGGAACGAAAATAGTTTTTACCTCTTATCGTGATGGTCATGAGGAGATTTATATGATGGACGCGGATGGAACCCATCAAATACCAATAACAAATAATCCAGATGAGGATTGGGCACCTTCGTGGTCCCCTGACGGGGCAAAAATCGCATTTATATCTAACAGAGACAAGAACAATGAAATGTACCTGATGAATGCAGATGGTACTGAGCAGAGACGGTTAACTAATACTGAAGGCGATGAATGGGGGCCTCAATGGTCTTTGGATGGTTCTTACATAGTCTTTTCGGTTTCATTTGATGCTCCCCCTGACGATCAGGAAATCTACAGCATCGATGTAACCAGTTCTGAAATTACAAGATTAACCCAAAACAATGTAATTGATGGGTTTGACGGTTGGCAAGTAACTCGGCAACAAGCTGATGAGTTAATTTGTCATTGAGCGTCAACAAAAATGGGGCTGTGTAATAAATATTTGCTGTAAACGGCCGTACCTCTCCCAGGAATTGGGCCTAATGACATGGTGAAGTGACATTGCAGCAAATTGTGAAGCATCAGAATTACAAATAGGAGGTCATCATGGAACTTGGAGCTTTTTCTGTGAGTCTGGCTGTTAAAGATATTGAGGCGTCGAAGCAGTTTTACGAGAAGCTGGGTTTTACCGTTTTCGGCGGTGATCAATCACAAAATTGGTTGATTATGAAGAACGGCGAACACATACTCGGCTTGTTTCAAGGCATGTTTGAGCAAAACATTCTCACCTTCAACCCTGGCTGGAACCAGAATGCCCAAAAACTGGACGCTTTCACCGATGTGCGCGAACTGCAAAAGCAGTTGAAGGCGCAAGGCGTGGCGCTGGTGAGCGAAGCAGACGAGAATAGCACAGGCCCGGCCAGTTTTATACTGATGGATCCCGATGGCAACCCCATTCTCGTGGATCAGCACGTCTGATCTGACTGGTAGATATTACACGGCCGTCGCCCCCGAAGAAATCGCCCTCGCCGTCATGGCCGAAATCGTCAAAACTTACCGAAGTTCATAGGGAGACGCATATGAGCAATTTGCAGCCTGGGCAAATGGTTGGCCCCTACCGCATTATCAACCAGATCGGCAAGGGGGGGATGGCGACGGTTTATAAAGCGTATCAGGCCGCCATGGATCGGCATGTGGCGCTCAAAATTTTGCCCGTTCATCTGGCACAAACGGCCGAATTTACCGGCCGTTTTCACCAGGAAGCGCGCATTATTGCCAATCTGGAACACCCGCACATCCTGCCCGTGTTTGATTATGGCGAAAGCGACGGCATCTCCTATCTGGTGATGCGCTATCTGGAAGCGGGTACGCTCAAGGACAAATTAGATGTAGGCACTTTGTCGCTGGCGCAGATTGACCAACTCTTTACCCAACTGGCCGGAGCGCTGGGTTATGCCCATGATCATGGCGTCATCCACCGCGATTTGAAACCGTCCAATGTGCTGATTGACGCGCAGGGCAATGTGTTCCTCACCGACTTTGGCATTGCCAAACTCCTGGAAGGGGACGCCAAATTCACCCAAACAGACGCCATTATTGGCACCCCGGCCTATATCAGCCCAGAACAGGGGCAGGGGCAGCCCGCCACCCGGCGTTCAGACATTTACTCGTTGGGCATCATTCTGTATGAGATGGTGACGGGGCGTGTGCCGTTCACGGCCGAAACGCCGATGGCGGTGATTTTCAAACATGTGAGTGATCCGCTGCCCTTGCCGACGGCCGTCAAAAGTGACATCACGCCGGATATTGAGCGTCTGCTGCTCAAAGCGTTGGCCAAGAACCCCAACGACCGCTTTCAAAGCGTGGCCGAATTTGTAGCCGCCTGGAAAGAAGCGTTACCCGGCACAAACAATACCACCCGCCACGCCTACACCGAACTGGAACAGACCAGACAGGTTACACCCGCCCCGCCGACCACTTCCCCGGCTGACGTGCCCACTATGCAACTAAAGGGAAAATGGTCCAGGGGATGTTACACGGCCGTCATCATTGGCTGTCTGGCGGGTTGGTGCTTGCTTCTGACAATGGGGGGAGGGTTTGTGCTGCTGCAGGAATGGAGCAACCGTGTAATTGCCGACTCTCAGGCTACGACCCAAGCCAACCCCATCACCATTACAAGTGAGGATACGGCCGTGACCAACCCCTCAGCCACCAGTGAAACCCTTTCCAGTGAAAACGAACCCCTTCCCACGCTCAGCGGCGAGCAGTTCACCATTGCTATTGGCGATGAAATTGCCAGAGATACGCCCGCATCAGGGGCCGGGTTCATCGAAAACCCCGGCGACAAAGACATCTATACATTTACGGCCGTGCCCGGCCAATTCGTTTATTTCCAGGTGGTGCAAATTCCAGATACGGGCGATCTGGTCAGATGGCGCTTATTAGACGAAGCCGGTAGTGAGCTTTTCAACACCTGCATCCAATGTGGTGATCCGGGAGTAACCGCGCTGGATCGCGGCGGAACGTACACGCTCATCGTGGGTGACGAGGCAGACTTAGGTTCTGGAACATATCAATTCACGCTTTGGGATGTTCCCGCTGCCGATAACTTCACCATTGAGATTGACCTGGAAGTAACAAATGGTGTTCCTGGCGAGGGGGCTGGCTTTATTGAAACACCGGGCGTCAAAGATGAATACACCTTCACGGCCGTGTCCGGCCAATCCGTCTACTTCCAGGTAACACAACCGCCTCAATCCAGCGACCTGTTGCGATGGCGGGTGGTGGACGAAGTGGGGCGCGAAATTTTTAATACCTGCCTGCAATGTGGCGACCCTGGCGTACAAACGCTTGATCAAGGCGGCACCTACACCCTGATTGTAGGCAATGACAGCGGCCCGGCCACCGGCACTTACGGGTTCAAAATCTGGCATGTACCCCCACCCGACCAATTCACCATCAACATCGGCGACACGGTGAGCCAGGATGCGCCAGGTGAAGGGGCGGGTATGATTGAATCGCCGGGCGCAAAAGACGAATACACTTTCACGGCTACGGCCGGGCAAACCGTTTACTTCCAGGTGGTACAACCGCCCCAAACCGGCGAGTTGATCGGCTGGCGGGTGGTGGATGACACTGGCAGCGAAATTTTCAATACCTGTTTGCAATGTGGCGATCCCGGCGAAAGAACTCTGGATCGCGGTGGAACTTATACCATCATTGTGGGCAATGAGAGTGGCCCTGGCGTAGGCGCGTATGAAGTCAGGGTTTACCAACCTTAACGCCAGGATAAAAGGTTCGTAGTAGGCGATTTATCGCCTTTTAACGGCACTGAAGTGCCTACTACAAACAGTTTGCGAAGGGGAAATCATGCACTACTTGTTGTTTTATGACGTTGTTCCAGACTATCTACAGCGCCGCAGCGCGTTCCGCGCCGAACATCTGGCACTGGCCTGGCAGGCGTGTGAACGCGGCGAACTCATCCTGGGCGGGGCACTGGCCGATCCGGTAGACGGGGCGGTTTTGCTGTTTCAAGGTGACTCACCAGCGGTTGCCGAGCGTTTCGCGGAAGCTGACCCATTTGTCAAAAACGGACTCGTCACCCAATGGCGTGTGCGCCCGTGGACAACAGTCGTCGGCGAACAGGCAGCCACACCCGTTCGAGGCAATAGCTAACCTGTAGATGCCAACTCACTCTCCAAATTGAACGCCCCGGCACAGCAGACGGCCGTCCACCGCATCCGGCAGCAAAAGAACACCCTGTTTGTCTATCTGGCTGACGCCGCCGATGATGGAAGTTACGGCAGTGCCCCCACGAAGCAGCACTTGCCACGGTTTGGTCGCCCCCTCTGCCTGGATGTGCAAGGAATCGCCTGTCCGGTGGACATGCAACGTCACAGCTTGCACTGAGCTTGTCGAAGTGGCCGTATCACCTTTTAGATCAGGCACAGAAACGGACACGGCCGTACTCTCATCCAGCCCAAACAGGTGAAACGTCACCCCATCGGCAAAATCATAATCCGGGCGGGTATCGTTTGCCCCCACCGGGATGATGCTGTTGGGTCGGGCAAAAAGCGGCAGGCTGAAAAAGTCATACGCTTCTCGCCGCCAGCCGCCGCCATCTACCACTTCGCCCGTTAGAAAATGCGTCCAACGGCCGTGTGGCAGATAATAATCCACCACGCCATCGTGCCGGAAAACGGGGGCGACGAGCAGCGATTCACCCAGCATGTATTGGCGATCCAGATAGTCGCAGCCGGGGTCGTCGGGGAATTCCAGCATCATGGCCCGCATCATGGGCAGGCCGGTCTGGTGAGCGACAACGGCCGTGCCCCACAAATAAGGCATCAAGCGGCACTTCAACTGCGTAAAATGGCGCAGCACCTCCACCGCCTCTTCGTCATAAAACCAGGGCACACGGTAAGAACTGCTGCCGTGCAACCGACTATGAGAAGAAAGCAGGCCAAAAGCACACCACCTCTTGTAAACGTCAGCTACGGCCGTGTGCTCAAAACCGCCCATATCATGGCTCCAAAAACCAAAACCGGAGAGCGCCAACGATAGCCCACCGCGCAAACTTTCGGCCATAGACTCAAAGGTGGCCGTGCTGTCACCGCCCCAATGCACCGGGAACTGCTGCCCACCGGCCGTGGCCGAACGGGCAAAAACCACCGCCTCGCCGCGCCCGCGCACCTCTTCCAAAACCTGAAATACCGTCTGGTTATAAAGTTGAGTGTAAAAATTGTGCATCTTCAGCGGGTCAGAGCCGTCGTGGTAGACCACATCGGTGGGGATGCGTTCGCCGAAGTCCGTTTTGAAGCAGTCCACACCCATATCCAGCAAACCGCGCAGCTTGTCGCCAAACCAGCGACAGGCATCCAGGTTGGTGAAATCCACCAGCCCCATGCCCGCCTGCCAGCGATCCCACTGCCACACGCTGCCGTCGGCCGTTTTCACCAGGTAGCCGCTCGCCATGCCTTCGTCAAACAGGGCCGAGCGTTGGGCAATGTAGGGATTGATCCAGACACAGATATGCAGGCCACGCTCCTTGAGCCGGCGCAACATGCCCTCCGGATCGGGAAAGACACGGCCGTCCCACTCCAGATTTGTCCAATGAAATTCCTTCATCCAGAAACAGTCAAAGTGGAAGACATGCAGCGGCAGGTCACGGTCGGCCATGCCTTGCACAAAGCTGGTGACGGTGGCCTCATCGTAATCGGTGGTGAAGGAGGTGGAGAGCCAGAGGCCAAAAGACCAGGCGGGTGGCAGCGACGGCCGTCCCGTCAACGCCGTGTAGCGAATCAGTACCTCTTTGGGGGTGGGGCCGTTGATGAGGAAATAGTCCAGCGATTCCCCGGCCACGCTAAACTGCACCCGCTCCACCTTTTCCGAAGCCACTTCCAATGAGACGAGTTCGGGATGGTTGATGAAAACACCGTAGCCACGATTGGTCAGATAGAAGGGCACGTTTTTATACGCCTGCTCACTGCTGGTGCCGCCATCTTCATGCCACAAATCCACCACCTGCCCATTCTTGACAAAGGGGGTGAATCGTTCGCCCAGGCCATAGACACATTCGCCCACGCTTAGGCCGAGTTGTTCATGGATGTAACGGCCGTCGGCCGTGTCCACATATCCCATACCCCGCCAGCCGCTTTGCGTCAGCAATCGTGCACCATCCAAGAATTCCACCAGCCAGTTTTCGCCCTTGTCCACACGCACGGTGAGGTAGCCGCTGCGCAGGCTGGCGAAGGTTGGCTCGTTTTGTATGCGCAGGTCGGGGGTGGGTTGGGTATAGAGGGAGAAGGTGGGGGTGGACGGCCGTGTCCCCTTGTGATGTGTCAGTTGCACCCGGATCACCTCCGGCATGGGCGATGAAAAGCGCACCGTCAGCAGGCCCAGGTTGAGCGTATCGCCGCGATGGTTCAGCCGCCGGGTGCTGCCATAAACCACCAGCGCGTCTGGCTCCACCTCCACCTCATGTACATGCACCGGAAAATGGGGCGTGACACCCGCTCGAAAACCCCAATACCCATCTGTAAACTTCATAGACCAGACTCCTTATTTTCAATTGCGTTTCTTGTCGGCAACGCCGGATTATTGTAGATTAAAAAACAATCTGGGCGAACGAAAATTCTCTGAGAAATAAGGAGTGCATATGAAAATTGGTGTCATTTTCCCCCAAATCGAATTTCCCCCCGATCCTATTGCCATCCGTGATTATGCGCAGACGGCCGAGGCGCTAGGCTTCAGCCACATCCTGGCTTACGACCATGTGTTGGGCGCAAACCCGGACCGTCCCGGCGGCTGGCAGGGGCCATATACCCATCACAACCCCTTTTTTGACCCCTTTGTGCTATACAGCTACATGGCCGCCCTTACCACCACCCTCCATTTTGTCACCGGCATCCTCATTCTGCCGCAGCGGGACACGGCCGTCGTCGCCAAACAAGCCGCCTGCCTGGATGTGCTGTCCAACGGCCGTTTCCGCCTGGGCGTGGGTGTCGGCTGGAATCGGGTGGAAATGGAAAGCATCGGCTACACCTTTCACGACCGGGGTAAACGCATAGAAGAACAAATCGAACTGCTGCGCCTGTTGTGGACACGGCCGTTGGTAAAGTTCGACGGCCGTGACCATCACCTGGATGACGTCGGCCTGAACCCCCTGCCCGTGCAGCGCCCCATCCCCATCTGGATAGGTGGCCATGCCGACGCCGTATTGGAGCGGGTGGCCCGCCTGGGCGACGGTTGGCTTCCCAGCTACCGCACGCCAGAACAGGCACGGCCGTCATTAGACAAACTGGATCACTATCTGGCGCAGCACGGCCGTGGCCGCGCCGACATCGGCATTGAGGCTCGCCTGACCTTCAAAGATGGCACACCGGAAAGCTGGCACAAAACAATAACCGCCTGGCAAGCAGCCGGGTCCACCCACCTGACGTTTAATACGATGGGCGCGGGATTGGACACGGCCGTGAAACACCTGCAAGCCATCACTCAATTTGCCCAATCACTTCATTAACCCAATTTACCCTCCTCACCTCGATTTGCTTCAACCAATGCTTTCTTGTAAGTCTCCCTTTAAGCATCACCCCTCACAATCTCGACCTGACAGGCAATAAAAAGCCCCTATTTATTAAAAGATATTTTTATGGAGCATAAGCAAAACGAGGTAAATCGTATGACAACAGCAAATCCCCAACGGACACAAATTCTGGTAATCGGCGGCGGGCCAGGCGGTAGTACCGCCGCCGCCATGCTCGCCCGCGAAGGGTTTGATGTCACCGTGCTTGAAAGAGATGCCTTTCCCCGTTACCACATTGGCGAATCCTTACTGCCCTCTGTGCTGGACTTCCTGGACCTGTCCGGCGCACGCCCAAAAGTGGAAGCCTATGGCTTCCAGCGCAAACCGGGCGGCCACATCGAGTGGGGTAGCAATCAGTGGGATTTATATTTCAACGAATTGACCGGAAACCATCAATACAGCTTCCAGGTAATCCGTTCCGAATTTGACAAACTGCTGCTGGATCACGCCGAAAGCGAGGGCGTGAAAGTGTTGCAGTGCGTGGAAGTGCAAAAACTGCACTTTCACGATGCCGCCGAAGTGAGCCAACGCCGCCCCTACGCCGCCACCGTCGCCCGCGTGGGCGACACCGATGAAACCTGGGACATTCATTTTGATTATCTGGTAGATGCTTCTGGCCGCGCCGGGATCATGGCCAACCGCTACCTGCGCAACCGCAAATACCACGACGCCTTCAAAAACGTAGCCGTCTGGGGCTACTGGGAAGATGCCGGACGATTGCCGCATCCCAAAGAAGGGGCCATCGCCACCGTCTCCATTCCCAATGGCTGGATTTGGGCCATTCCCTTGCATGACGGCATGTTAAGCGTCGGTGTCGTCTTGCACAAAGATTCATTCAAAGAAAAGAACAGCCGCCAGGA
>CAYXUZ010000109.1:0-8318 GCA_964467705.1 uncultured Ardenticatenaceae bacterium
AACGGCGACATGTTTTTTTGTTCTTACCACAAATGGTTGGCGCGAGAATGTGAAACGGAAGTAATTACGTCGGCGACATTAGACGCATGGGAAACGATACTTGCTGAGTGGCAAGAAAAATAAAGCGAATTGTGTGGAAATTGTTACACCCTAAAGCCAGTGCAAAACAGCACCACAATTAGTGCAGTGCAAAGTCAGCGCGTACAAATGTGTTCAGGTGTGTTTATTGACTCTCTCTACATCCTGAATGTGCCGTAGCGGTCATCCGGCAGTGGTGCGTTCAGGGTGATGGCAAAGGCCAGCCCCAGCGCCGTGCGCGGCGGGTTTCGGGGGGATCGAGGATGCCATCATCCCACAGGCGGGCGGTGGCAAAGTAGGGGCTGCTCTCGTGGTCATATTGCGCCAGGATGGGACGTTTGAATTCCGCCTCGGCAACGGCTATTTGTTCCGGCGTGGGGTTTTCGATACCACGCAACGCCGACGCCTGCCCCACTGTCCACAAGACACCGGCCGCCGCATCGCCGCTCATCACGCTGATGCGGCTGTTCGGCCAGCTAAAGAGGAAACGGGGGTCATAAGCCCGGCCGCTCATGCCGTAGTTGCCCGCGCCGTGACTGGCCCCGTGTAGCAGGGTGATGCGGGGCACGTTGACATTGCTCACGGCCGTGACCATCTTCGCCCCATCTTTGGCAATCCCCCCATTTTCATACTGCCGCCCCACCATAAATCCGGCAATGTTTTGCAAAAAGAGTAGCGGCGTGCCCCGCTGCCCACATAGCTGAATAAAGTGCGTGGCCTTCAACGCCGATTCACTAAACAGCAAGCCATTGTTCGCCACAATGCCCACCGGAATCCCCAAAATATGAGCAAACCCACACACCACCTGCGGCCCATAGCGCACCTTGAACTCGTGCAGGCGGCTGCCATCTACCAGCCGGGCGATCACTTCACGCACATCATATTGGGTGCGCTGGTCGGCGGGGATAACGCCATATAACTCCTGCGGGTCATAGGCTGGCTCCTCTGCCTCTTGCATTACCGCCGGCATCGTTTTGCGCCGGTTCAGATGGGCCACAATTTGCCGCACCTGGGCCAGTGCCTCGTGTTCTTCCTCGGCAAAATGGTCAGCCACACCGGAAAGCCGGGTATGCACATCCGCGCCGCCCAACTCCTCGGCCGTTACCTCCTCACCCGTCGCCGCCTTCACCAACGGCGGCCCACCCAGGAAAATGGTGCCGTTGCCCTTGACGATGATCGTCTCATCACACATGGCCGGGATGTAGGCGCCCCCGGCCGTGCAACTGCCCAATACGGCCGCAATCTGGGTGATCCCTTTGCCAGACATACGCGCGATGTTGTAAAAGATACGGCCGAAATGCTCCTTGTCGGGAAACACATCCGCCTGCAAATGCAAAAACGCGCCGCCCGAATCCACCAGGTAGATGGTGGGCAGGCAGTTTTCTTCGGCAATGGTTTGGGCGCGTAGATGTTTTTTGACCGTTTCCGGGAAATAGGTGCCACCCTTGACGGTGGGGTCATTGGCGATGATCAGACATTCGAGTCCCTGGATACGGCCGATACCGGTGACAATGCCTGCGCCGGGCGCTTCACCGTCGTGCATCTCCCAGGCGGCCAGCGGCGACAGTTCTAAAAAGGGGCTGCCCTCGTCCAGGATGGCGTCTATGCGTTCATGGACGAGCAGTTTGCCGCGTTCACGGTGGCGCTCAATGGTGCGCGACGGCCGTGACGTTGCCACCTCCTGCTGCCGTTCATGCAACTGCGCTGCCAATGCCTGGTTGTGGGCAAAATTACGCTTATACTCCGGGCTGTTGGTGTTAATATGGCTGATTAGCTGACTCATGCTCGATCCTCATTTCATCTGTGGGTATTTGCGGCTAGAATTATGCCCGATTTTACAGAGATGCCCCAATGACAAGGGTTTACCTGATGCAGACAGCTAACGATTTGAGAGATTACATTTACCGAAACGGGATTGCAGCAGAAATCTTGTTTCTGGAGGTGGATACACCGACCGTGTCAGCAGCAGCTTTGGCGTTAGGCGTATTGCCGGAGCAGATAATTAAGTCGGTGTTGTTCCTGGCGGATAAGGAGCCGGTGATAGTGATTGCCAGCGGCCTGGCACGGCTGGATCAAAAGGCGTTGGCGGATTATCTGGGTGTGTCGCGACGGCGGGTGAAGATTGCTGGGCCAGAAGCGGTGCTGGCGCACACTGGTTATGTGGCCGGTTCCGTGCCCCCGTTTGGCTACACACAGCCCATTCGCACGGTGGTTGAAATAACTGTACTTCAACTCCCTCATCCCCACATCTACGGCGGCGGCGGGGAGATCAATGCCTTGTTGAAATTGACAGTAGGGGAGTTGCGGCGGGTGGTAGGAGGGGAAGGGGCACAGTTAGCAGTGAGCAGTAAGCAGTGAGCGGTCAGCTCTGCTTACTGTTCACTGCTTACTGCTAACACCAATTTCCCCATCACCTCCCCCGCTTGCAGCCGTTGTAGGGCAGCCAACCCGTCTTCCAGAGGGTAAATGGAATCAATCACGGGGCGGAGACGGCCGTCGAACACCAGCCCCATCACTTTTTCATAATCCGCGTGCGTGCCCATGGTGCTGCCGATGATGCTCAGGTGTTTGCCAAACATCAGCCGGTTATCAAACTCAAACTTCGCGCCGCTGGTATTGCCCACCGTCAGCAGCCGCCCACCGCGCTTTAATGCCCGCAGCGAAGCATGATAAGTAGCCGCCCCCACATTATCTACGACCACATCTACCCCCAGCCGATTGGTCAATTTGAAGATGGCCTTGCCCCAATCTTCTTGGCGGTTAATGGTCACGTCCGCGCCCAACTGCCGTGCCAGCGCCAGCTTCTTTTCGTCAGAGCCGACCACATAGATGCAGCCCGCCCCGGCCAGTTTGGCAATCTGAATGGAAGCGGTATTGACGCCACCGCCCGCGCCCACAATCAGCACCGTCTCCCCCGCTTGCAGGCCGCCGCGCACAATGAGCGAATGCCAGGCGGTGACGAACACCAGCGAAGCAGCGGCGGCATCGGCAAAGGTGGCGTGGTCGGGCATTTTAAGCAGGTTACGGGCAGGCAAAGCGATGTACTCTGCCGCAAAGCCATCCACATGCTCGCCGATAATGCTAAACCCATCGGTCATATTGTCCCGGCCGATGCGGGCAAAATAATCATCTGGGTTCCAGAGCGTGGGGTTCACGGCTACCCGGTCGCCGGGCTGTATGCGGGTCACATTGGCCCCCACCTTTGTCACCACGCCCGCGCCATCGCTGCCCATTACATGCGGCAGCTTCAATTTTAGCGCCGGCCAACCGGCCAACACCCACAAATCCAGCCGGTTCAACGCTGCCGCCTGCACAGACAACAGCACCTCATCCGGCCCAATTTCCGGTTCGGGAATATCGGCCACTGTCACCTGATCTAAATCGCCATGTTGGTGAAAAACGAGTGCTTTCATAGGGCGCAATGATAGACAGCGTTTCAGAGGTGTGCAAGTGCCGGGTGTCAGGTGTCAGGTGTCACGCAATTACCTGGTACTTGACACCTGACACCGAAACACGCCAAATCCACTTGCCTCCCCCTGGCAATTCTGGTAAGTTGTGGGTTATGAAGCTCATCTTGCAGCATGTACAGGGACGACTGATTGAGGCCAACGGCCGTCATGCCCTGCTGCTCACCAACCCCACCCCGGAAGCGCCAACGGACGCCTCGCTTTATCTCTGTTTTGCCGTTGTGGTGCAGGGGCCGGAAGAGCACATTCTTCCGGCGGTGGTAAAGGACGATTGGGGTATTGAGCGGCGTGGCCTGGATGTGTATGCCTGGTTAGAAGAAGAGGGCCACCGTTTCCCCAGAACCGAGATTTTTGGGTATGACCCGGATGGCGCAGAAACGCAATGTTTTGTGCGGGCTTTGGAATTGTATGCCCGGTTGCCCTGTTATGCCTACGCCAGCAAACAAACGGCCGTTGCCGATGGCAAATTGCTCACGGCCGTCCTGCTGCCTGCTGAGACCGTCACCACACCACAAAAAGTGAAACGGCCGTCACACCTGCCCGCCCCTTTGCCCAACGCCGCCGTCAGTTGGTGGCTCATCCCACCAGCAACCAACACTTTTGACTTTTTCTAACAGCGAAACCCGTTAACCAAACATCCCATTCGGTTTACGGATTACGAATTACCGATTACCGACCGTTCACCATGAAACCACCGCAACGCGCCCCCGTTTTTTTAACCGCCTGTTTGTTCGCCGTTATCCTGGCGCTGCTGTTGGCGGTGGTGCAGCGAGTCGGCGCACGAACAGAAATGGCTGCCCAACCCCAACCAGCCATCCTCTCGTCCGTCTGGGGGCCAGACATTCAGCAATGGGCGGCGCATATTGCCGTGTTGGCCGATGTGTATGGGCTGGACCCGGACTTCATCGCGGCAGTGATCAAAGAAGAGTCCAACGGCCGTGCCGACCTGGTGAGTGAGGCGGGCGCAGTGGGGTTGATGGGCGTCATGCCCGCCGGCCCTGGCCTGGAATGGCGACCCCCGGCGGACGAACTGCAAAACCCATCTGTCAATTTGCGCTGGGGCGTGGGGATTCTGGCCGAAGTGGTGCGCCAGTCTGGTGGGGACGTGTATGCGGCTTTGGCTGCCTACAGCGGTGGTTGGGCACAGGCCGATAACCGAGTCCCCCGCGCTTATGCTGCCCGTGTGTTGGACAATTACGGCCGTGCCGTAGCCGCTCGCGCCGGTCAATCACCAGACATTGCTACTCAGTGGACAATCGCCGTGGAAATTACCAGAGGGCATGTACCTGCCGAACCGTTGCTGGTCTTGGGCAGTCCACCGCAGGCCGGTTTGCACCTGTTAGGCAAACATATCATCTACCGGTCGGTGGACGCGACGGGTAAAGCATATTACGTAGTCGCTTATGCTGTGCCGGTGGTGTTGGCCGAGCCGGTGAACAGTGGGCTGGCCGCGATGGCCGTGAACCAGAGCAGTGACTTGGATTTGTACCCACAAGTACGGCCGTTGACCGATGGCGTCAAAACGGCCGATAGCAGCCCGCATGTACTCATGGCCTGCCTGCCCAGCCTGGATCGTCTGCGTGGGCAGGTCAGCACCCGCTGGTTTGCGCCGTCCAATTGTGCTATTTCTGATCGTTAGACATCCGATTTCTGCAAGAAATCGGATGTCTTTTTACCTTCCATGCCCACCCCCTTCATGCACCTGCACATCGCCGAACAGATTCGCCGCCAAGCCGCCACCAACGGTCACGGCGGTCTGGCCGATACCATTAGCGCCGAATGGCCGGCCTTCTACCTGGGCAGCGTGGCCCCGGACATCAATGCCATCAGTGACCTGCCCCGCCCCGCCACCCACTTTTATGATTTGCCGCCGCTGCCGCCCGCCGATGCCTACCGGGAGATGTGGACACAATTTCCCCAATTGGCCCATCCTCAACAGATGAGCGCCGGGCAAGGAGTATTTGTGGCCGCTTACTCGGCCCATTTGTTGTATGATCTCATCTGGCTGCGGCAGATTGCCTGGCCCTTTTTCTTTCAAGCCGACCACCTGGGACCGCCTGCGCAGCGTCGCCTGATTCACTTCATTTTGCTCACCTACCTGGATACATTGGCGCGGGCGGAACTGCCGGACACGGCCGTGGCCACCCTCTCCCACGCCCAGCCCAACCACTGGTTGCCCTTTGCCGCCGACGACATTTTGATTCAGTGGCGAGAACACCTGACCGACCAGTTAACACCCGGCGCACCGTCCCAGACGGTGGAAATTTATGCCGGGCGGGTGGGGCTGTCCCCGGCCGAATTTGCCGCCGCCCTGCACGACCCTGCCTGGATGGCCGAACATCTCTTTGGCAAATTGCCCATCGCTGAAATCCAAACCATCCTGCAAACGGCCGTGCCCCAGAGCATCGCGCTGATCAATGAATATCTACATGGAGGAGTGAGTGTCAAGTGTCAGGTGTCAAGTGTCACGTAACTTGACACCTGGCACTTGACACATGATACCTAAACACTTGACACCTATGGTTATCCCCACCACCCCCCGCCAGACCATCCAGGCCCGTTTCCCCGACGGCCGTGCCTTTGAAGCACCCGTCGGCACCCCCATTGAAGCCTTTGTGCAGGCCGCCGAATTGGAGCAGCCGGGGCACGGCCGTGTTGTGGCCGTCTTGATGAACCGCCGCCTGCGTGAGCTTTCCATCCCCTTGCTCACCGACGCCGACCTCATCCCCATCACCACCGCCGACTCAGATGGCTCGCGCATTTACCGTCGCTCGCTCACCTTCTTGATGGTTGTAGCCGCCGCTGAACTGTTCCCGGCCTACACCATCACCATCATGCACTCCATGCCCTTTGGCGGTTACTACTGCGAATTTGATGGGGCGCGGGCCACCCAGGCTGACCTGGACGCGCTCAAAAAGCGGATGCGTGAACTGGTGGAGGCCGACCTGCCCATTAGCCAGGTGCGCGTGCCGCTGGATGAGGCGCTGCAACTGTTCCGCGATTGGGGTGACGATGAAAAGGCGGAGCTTTTTGCCAAACGGCGCAAAGATTACCTGACGCTGTATGAACTAAACGGCGAGCGGGATTATTTCCACGGGTTTATGGCCCCACGCACAAGTTACCTGGAACTGTTTGATTTACGGCCGTACAACAACGGCTTCATCCTCCAATTCCCGCGCCGCCACCAGCCGGACGTGTTGCAACCCTTTGAAGACGAGCCGGTACTGGCCCGCGTCTTCCAGGAATATGCCCAATGGCTGGCGCTCATTGGCGTGCCTAAAGTGGCGGCGCTGAATGAAACATTGCTGGACGGCCGTATCTTGCAAGCTATCCTGGTGTCCGAAGCATTGCACCAGCGGCAACTCAACCGCATTGCCAACGAGATTACGGAAAGGCATACGGCCGTGCGCATCGTTCTCATCTCTGGCCCCACCTCGGCCGGTAAAACCACCTTCAGCAAACGGCTGGCCATCCAACTGCTGGCGCGGGGCATTCACCCCGTCACCATCGGCATGGACAACTACTTCGTCAACCGGGAGGATACCCCCCGTGATGATACCGGTGTGTATGACTTTGAAGCGTTGGAAGCGGTAGACGTGGCCTTTTTCCAACAACAAATGCGCCAACTGCTGCAAGGCGAAACCATCATCCAACCCCGTTTCAATTTCCACACCGGCCGCCGCGAAGCAGGCGACCCGCTGACAATCGGCCCGGAACAAATCATCCTCATCGAAGGCATTCATGGTCTCAATCCCCGCCTGGTGCAAAACGTGCCCCCCGAAGCCATCTACCGCATCTTCATCTCCGCCTTCACCCAACTCAACCTGGACAAACACAACCGCATCCCCACCACCGACACCCGCTTGCTGCGCCGCATCGTGCGCGACGCCACCCATCGCGGCTACACCGCCGCCGACACCATCGCCCGCTGGCCCAGTGTGCGGCGCGGCGAAAAGCGGCACATCTTCCCCTACCAGAGCAATGCCGATGTCTTTTTCAACTCCGCCCTCGTTTACGAATTGGCCGCGCTCAAACCGTTTGCCGAGCCGCTGCTGCTGCAAGTGGAACCGGACGCGCCCGAACGTATCGAGGCCAACCGGCTACGCGCCTTTCTGCAATGGTTTGACCCCCTCCCCCCTGGCCTTCATGCCCACATTCCCGGCGACTCCATCTTACGCGAATTCATCGGCGGCTCCCTCCTGGAGCATTATCAGCCAGGCGTCTTGCTTTAATTGGTCCCCCGTTTGTAGTAGGCGATTTATCGCCATTGGAAAATGGTAAAACAGTTGCTACAAACGGTTCCCAAAGGGGTGAAAGTGAGAAACCACCGGTCGGCAACCGTTCCTAACCGGTCGGCAGCCGTTCCTAATCGGTCGGCAACGGTTTTTGAAGGATGGAGCTACCGGCCACACCATGCCCCATTCGTGTAAGTTGTGTAATTCGTGGTTATTCTCCTATGGTATTTTGCCGCAGGTTACTTCTGGCTGTCTGCGGTAGAATTGAGGGTATTATCCCTTGACTGGAGAGTTAAAAGTGACTGATTTGCAATCGTACCAAGAGCAATATGACGCCTATAAAAGATTAGGCCTGAAGCTGAATATGCAGCGCGG
The DNA here is from genome assembly GCA_964467705.1 of uncultured Ardenticatenaceae bacterium. Lineage (GTDB taxonomy): Bacteria > Chloroflexota > Anaerolineae > Promineifilales > Promineifilaceae > CAADGU01. The sequence goes on from CAYXUZ010000109.1 coordinate 8,156, forward strand.
CCAACCGAGTGACGCCGATTTTGACCTATCCAATGAGATGTTGACCATTGTCAATGAAGACACGCTGGTGACGCCGGGTGGCATTGACATTCGTAACTATCCGGGCGGCGTGGCCGGGCTGCCGGAAGCGCGCGCCCTGTTTGCCAATATGCTGGACGCGCAG
>CAYXUZ010000109.1:8328-21354 GCA_964467705.1 uncultured Ardenticatenaceae bacterium
GAGATGGTGGTGTGGAACAATGCCAGCCTGGAACTGATGGCCAACACGCTGATGTGGGCCATGCTGCGTGGCCTGAAAGACAGCCCACGGCCGTGGGCCCAAGACAAGCCCAAAATGATTGTGACCGTGCCGGGGTATGACCGCCACTTTTACCTGCTGGAAAAATTGGGCATTGAGATGGTGACGGTGGAGATGACGCCCGATGGCCCGGATATGGATGCCGTCGAGCGGCTGGCCAAAAGCGACCCGGCCATCAAAGGTATCTTTTTTGTCCCCACCTACAGTAACCCCACCGGGGAGACGATTAGCGAGGAGGTGGCGCAGCGGTTGGCGGAAATGGACACGGCCGTGCCCGATTTCACCATCCTGGCCGACGACGCCTACCGCGTCCACCACCTCACCGACGATTACCCGTCGCCGCCCAACCTGCTGCGCCTGTGCGCCGCCGCCGGGTATCCCGACCGGGTGTATGTGTATGGTTCCACTTCCAAGATGACCTTTGCCGGGGCGGGCGTGGGCTTTTTTGCCACCAGCATCGCCAATGTCAAATACATCACCGGCCTGATGGGGGCGCAGTCCATTGGCCCCAACAAGGTGGAGCAGTACCGCCATGTGCGTTTCCTGCAGCTGTATCCCGGCGGCATTCCCGGCCTGATGCAAGACCACGCCAATCTGCTGCGGCCCAAGTTTGAGGCGGTGTACCGGGTGTTGGCGCAAGAGTTGGGGGATTCCGGCCTGGCAACCTGGAAGGAGCCGAAGGGAGGCTACTTTGTCAGCCTGGATACGACGCGCCCGGTGGCTGACCGGGTGGTGGCCCTGGCAAATGCGGCCGGCGTCTCGTTAACTCCGGCGGGGGCGACTTATCCCTACGGCCGTGACCCCCACAACCGCAACATTCGCCTGGCCCCCAGCCGCCCGCCAGTGGCCGAAGTGGAACAGGCGATGACGGTGGTGGCGGCGTGTATCAAGCTGGCTTCGGCGGAGTATGATGCGCGTGATGCGTGATGCGTAATTCGTAATCCGAAGTCGGATTACGGATTATGGCTCCCTTAATGAGTACAGTCATTTCCGACACATTTATTTATTTTACGACTTCGCATGTCTTCTTCTGTGCTACAATGACACCAGATCATTCAAGGTGAGGAGAGGTGATTTTGAGATTTGAACAAATCATCTGGCTGCCCGTCATCGAGGAAAAATTATTCCACAAACATCACGTTATACGCCGCGAAGTTGAAGAAGCCTTGAAAAGCAAGCCTCTCCTAAAGTTTGTTGAAAAAGGCCAACGGTCAGGTGAAGATGTTTATGCCGCTTATGGACGCACAGAGGCTGGACGTTATTTGATCATCTTCTTTATCGCCAAACCTGACGAGGTGGCGCTGATCATTAGTGGACGCGATATGACTGACAAGGAGCGCAAGGCTTATGGAAAGCGAAAATAAAACAACCATCTCCCAGGCAACGACTCTGGAAGAGATAGCTGATTTTTGGGACAGCCATAGCCCAGAGGATTACCCCAAACAGGTGTATGAAGTTGAAGCAGAGTTTGATCTGTCCGACGAAATAGATACGGCCGTGCAAATTGACCCTGACCTAATGCGGAAATTGCAGAGGATTGCCCGATCACGCCAGATCAGCACGCAGACTTTAGTCAATTTATGGTTGCAACAACAAATCAACATGAGGCAAACTGAATTGACAACGTAGACACACAGGGAACCCGGCGTGTTGCCCAGCCACCAGGGTACGCCGGGGAACAATATCACGCTAAAAGCCAGGCGACGAACGGCCGTAAGCCGACTGGTGACTGGCAAACGAATGTGGCGCGGTGGTGGCACCGGAGCAGGGGCGGCGTGGTGCGGAACACTGTCCACACCGCCTCAAGAAGATCGTACCGCAGCAAGAGTATTTTTCGGCAAGTGTGGCCAGCAAACCATGCTCCAGCTCGTCTAGTGTCTATGGAATCCAAGCCATATCTGTAACACCACCTGTTAACGGCCTTTGATTGAGCTTTATTAAATTTGAACCATCTACATTTATAAGGTAAATAAATTCGTCACAAATGAGTAATCCTGAGGCATCCATCGTATCAACGGTTAGACACAAGCCTTCGTGGCCAGACACAAATACTAACTGACTACCGTCGGGAGACCAGGAAAAGCCACTTACCCCCTTCATTGTAGAGCTTCCTGATTCAGGAAGCTCAAAAACTGGTACGCGATTGGTGCCATCTTTGTCCATCACCCAAAGTGAAAGCGGTTCTTGAACTGCATTTGCATGAAGAAAGGCGATTTTACTGGCATCCGGTGACCATTGTGGCATACGATTATCAAGGCCAAAGTCCTCTGTTAAATTAGTTAACTCCATGTTATTGAGACTAATTTTGTTTATAGTTGAGGAACTGTCACGAAAGTCGTAAGATTCAAACACAATTTCATCTCCAGCTGGAGACCAGTCTGGGTTCTCATCGCTTGTGTCGAGGGCCATCAGTCGTTGAAATTCTGTTCCATCTCTATTTTGGATAAAGATGTCAAGATTTGAATTGGTAGATCCTCGTCTGCTGGAAGTGACCACTTGCTCTCCATTTGGAGACCATGAATGGCCAAAGTATAGATTCTGAAGAGGCGATTCTTCAACAGAACCATCCATTGTTAGAAGATAACCTTTCCCTGATTCGGATTCCCTACTGTTTCCACTAAATGAAAGGACCTGCGGCTCGGAAGATAAGGCAAAATCGGCAGCAGGGGAGAAATCATCAGGTAGAACATCCCCCACCCACTCCCATTCCCAAATCTCCCCAGTTTCACTATCAATGACCAATAATCCTGAATCCGTATCGGTCTGGCCACCAGCGACAATGACATTATCTTTGCCTTCTATGGAATGAAGTATGGGTAATTTTGTTTTGCCTTGACAACCAAAGCCAATCATACTCACCAGAAAAACAAGTAGAAGTTTCCCTCTATTAAGTTCGTGCATAAACTACCATTTCCGTCCTGCTCTGGCGCGCTCTTCGTGGGTTGCTGCGGTCGGTCTCACGACCGAGCCGCCCCGCGCTAGCCCGCCGGAAGCTGTCTGGTTCGCCAGGTCACGGCCGTTAACACCACCACTTGTATCTGTTATTCCGTAAGCCAGATTGTACGCCGGGGAACCATACCTCGCTAAAAGTGGCGCAGTCAACGGCCGTAAACGGGCTGGTGAGTGGCAAACGAATGTGGCGCGGTGGTGACGTCTGCCGCATCAGTCGTGATTTTGTCACTACCCCTAATTTCGGGGGATAGTAATTAAACGTGCTCGTTCCCCGGTAGCCACTTCCACAATGTCAATATGCGATTCGCATTCCCGCCACAAACAATCTTGATTTGTAAGATAATAAAAAGCAAGGTGTTTTCCATCTGGCGACCATGCGGGATAGCTAATACAACATTCCCCTTGTACACCTCCAGCCAATTGGACAATCCGGCTGCCATCAGATTGCACAACGTATAAAACGCTTATTCCCCATTGCTGGTTTTCCCCATCTACATATTCTTGAGCGGCTACATAGGCGATCTGTTGACTATTTGGTGACCAAATAAATGAATGTTCGATTTTATCTGGGTCATTTGTTATCTGAATAGACTCACTACCATCTGGTCTCATGACAAAAAGCTCTGGACTCCCGTTACGATCTGAACTAAACGCAATGTATTGGCCGTCTGGGGACCATGCAGGGTTATTCTCGCACACAAAATCTGGTGAAAGTTGATGTATCCCTTCTTCATCTAGTTGCGCTACAAAAATGAGATGAGACTTATCAGGCTCATCCCCTTTTGTAGCCGTATAAACAAACTGTTTGCCATCAGGGGATAATCTCTGATTATCATTATTATTAAATAAGTAACCATCGGATATTAGAGGAAGTAGTTGTGGATCAGTTCCAGCGATGTTCATGATGTAAATGCTTGGTAGCCCACTTGATTCGTCTACGGTTTCCAATATGATGTGTTGTCCATCAGGGGAAGGGAGAGGATTGCCAATGATCGAACTAATATGGGATTTGGACATACCATTGCTCAGATCTTGCATATACAAACCGGTCTCACGAGACATATAAAGAATTTGTCTACCATTTGGAAGCCAAGCCATCGTCCCAATGCTTTCCGCCCCAGATGAGCCAGTAATCTGTTTGACCTCTTTGGTCGTGGATCGAACGTCTATGATGTAAACATCGTCAGCCACAAACGTAATTTCTTGCCCATCTGGTGACCAGTCGAGGTCGGTAATTGCTGGACCCAGACCCGGCGCATATCGATCACACTTTCCTTCCATCGGCTCTTCACTTTCTAGTTCTATATAGCCTAAATCGTCAGACGCAATAGTCGGATTAGGTACCGCTTCCGTTGAGCTTTTATCAGACAAAGTTGAAACTACAGTAACTGGCGTGTCTGTGGCGGTTGGGGAGAATTCAAACTCTGGACCTTGACCACAACTCACCATAACAAATCCCAAAACTATCCATTTCCCTAAGTTGATATTTGACTTCTTTCCCATCATTACCTGTCCAGTTCCAGCATGAAGAATGTTTCGAACGTTCAAATCTGTGCGAACACATTCTCCACTGCTGCAACACGGTCTTCTTGGGGTTGCTGCGGCCGGTCTCCCGACCGCGCCGCTCCACCTTTGCCCGCCGGAAGCTGTCTGGTTCGCCCGGTCACGGCCGTGAACACCACCTCTTGTATCTGTTATGCCATAGGCCAGATTGTACGCCGGGGAACCATACCTCGCTAAAAGTGGCGCAGTCAACGGCCGTATCTCACCCACCATCACACATACGGCCGTATACCGTAACGGCCGTACCCCCAAATCATGCTTCCCTCCCATTCATCTCCCCACAATACGGGGGTTGTTGGTACGGCCGTGCCCCGTGGAAATAGTCGCCACTGAAAAAGAGATGTTGCCCCAATGCCAGGCATAGTTGGGCGCTGTGGCTGTCGCGCCGGGGCAAAGAAGCGGCCGTGACGTAAATAAGGTGGGGTTGCCAGTGAAGGGCCAGCTCCAGGCTGCGTTCCCGGTTGCCTTGCATGGTCAGGGTAATCAGGGCTTCTTCGACGGCCGTCTGGATTGGCAAATTGACCGTCCATTCGCGCACATATTCGGCCACCAGCGGATGCAGGCGCAGCGAGTCGGTGGTAGTCGGCGTCACCAACCCCAATTGCAATAAGCGTTGCCGGGCGTTTTCCATACGCTCTAATGTGGCGTCAGCAGGCAGCAACGCCGCCAAAATTTCTAAGGGGACGGGCGCGCCGGGCGCCAGATGGGCCATACCAGCCAATAGCCATTTTGCCAGTTGGTCGGTGGGTACGGCCGTGTTTAGCTGCTGGCAGTTAAGCGTAAGCGTATGCCAGACGTTGGACTCGTGGGCGGTGGGTGAATAGCTTGCTGCCCGTAACGACTCATGTTGCAGGCGCTGCCCATCGCGCATTTGGGCCAGGTAGGATTGGGGTGAGACACTACCCCCGCTGCGCGCCAGATAGCTGCCAGCCAGATGCAGCGCCAGCGGCAAATCGGCCATTGTGTCGGCGATTTGTTCAGATTCGTCATGGGTCAAGGCGGGCACAAACCGCTGCAATAGCCAGACGCTATCGGCGCGTGAAAGAACGTCTACGTTTATCTGGGTCAGCCCCAGAGCGGGATTCCACCAACTGCGTTGGCTTGTCAGCAAAATACGGTAACCACCATGGGGGGCTGCCACTGGGCAAAGGCGGTTTCAGATTCACAGTTATCAAAAATGAGCAGTCGCGGGATAGGTTCTTGCCAGGTTTGCTGCACCAGGCGGACCTGCTGTTCCAATGGGAGCAAGGCAAATCTGGGGTGCAAGTTCATGTGCTCCAACTGCCCACAGCGGGCTATTTGGGTGGGAATGGTGCGGGGGTCGGCAAAGTTGAGCCAGAAGACGCCGCCGGGGAAGTAACGGCCGTAGCGGTGCGCAAATTCGACAGCCAGTTGTGTTTTGCCCGCGCCACCCAGGCCGGTGAGGGTCACGGCCGTGATGTTTCTGGCGGCATAAGTTGTGGCTAACAACCGTAGAAGCTCCTGCCGATTGGCAAACAGAGGGTTGGGTGGAAATGGCAAGTAGGAACCTGGAGATAACCCGCCGGGTGATGGCACGGTGTGGGCGTCATCGGGAATATAAACGGGGATGGCATTGAGCAATCCGGGGGTAGGTATGGCTTCCAGAGGCAAGTGGGCGACATGTGCTAACTGCTTTTTGAATTTTTCAGATGGCCGTCTGACGCCAGCTTCTACCTTGCGCAGCAATGAGACCTCATATCCCATTTTCTGCGCTAATTCATGTTGTGACAGACCTGATTTCTGGCGCACGGCCTTCAGCCAGCGACCAAATTCTGCAAATGGGCGCTGTTCATGCATATTAACCATCCCTCCACCAATGCCTGGATTTGCGACTGTGCCATGGTTTGTCCCACTATTTGTCCTACCCTTGCTATGTAAATGTCGTTTAACTTTTGCTATTCTCTTCGCTAACTATTGGCGTAGGTAGAACTATCAACAGCTTTTTTAGATATTTCCGGAACTGTCGGTAATCATACTCCTGAAAATAAACATCGTCAAAATTGCGCCAGGGTTTGTGCCTGTTAAGAGACTCGGTAATTTAGCTGTGTTAGAATAAGTGTTAATTGCGAGTCTGTTCTAAAACAGACTTGTGCCGGGTGGAAAGATGTCTGCTCGATTGTGTGTCGGCGTAGCGTATTGGCAGCTAGATGAGTTAGCCCAATTAATTGCAGTTAATTTGGAAAAATTTGGTTGCCAGGTGCGGCTGTTTGAGCATACCCAACTACCTGGTGATGTGGATGTTGTTTTTGCCTACGGCCCTTTGGGCAGTCTTACCCCTCTGGGGATGCAATTAATGGCCTGTCCGGTTGCAGAACGGCCGTTGTTTGCCCTCTTCCTTACTGAACAGCTCCCCAACCCACATATCCCCGAACTTCTGAATTATCCAATGGCCGTAGTACGTTCTTATTTTGAACGTTTAGTTACCCGTTACCCAACAACTGCATGGTTAAGGCTCACGGCCAAAGCGTTACGGTTTCGCTACTATGGTGATCTTCACTGGCTGCGGCGCCAAGGCATTTTGTCATTACTCCTGTTGGAATCAGAAGTGACAGCCGAGTATTTGCGTCGGCGCGGTTTTGAACCACATACCTTTTCGTTAGGCTCACGTCCAGATTGGGGAACCGATCTAAATCTTGAACGTGACATTCCGGTGCTCTGGCTGGGCAAAGTTGGTTCCCACCGACGAGAACTTTTACTCCATCAGATTCGCTCCCAATTACAGGCACGTGGTGTGCAGATGATGGTCGTAGATGGGATTGAACACCCCTATGTCTTTGGGCACAAGCGGACAGTGTTGCTTAATCGTACGCAGATTGTGCTGAATCTGGTGCGCCAGCCTTGGGATTGTAATTCGTTGCGTTTTTATCTGGCTGCACCGAACAAGGCGATGATGATGTCGGAACCGTTGCTGCCACATGTTCCAACCATTGTGCCCGGAGTACATTATGTAGAAACTCCCTTGGACGGACTGCCAGACCTGATCTGTTATTACCTGTCCCACCCAGAGCATCGCCAGCAAATTGCTACGGCTGCTTATCAATTGGTGACTGAAGAATTAACAACAGATAAGGCTTTTACTCAAATAACTGAATTGATCCAACAAGCTCATTGGCGACGACAAACGCTGGCGGCATCGCCAGATTTTTCAGGTGTTTCCCTATGATTACTGGATATGGACATCACGAGTATGTTCGTTCCTTGGCGGAATGGGGTCAGCCACGGTATTTGCCAAGATGTGATGGTTGGATCTTGGAACGGCCGTTGGTTGGTTTTACCTACAAAGATGCGATGGGTTGTTACCCCATCTTTACTTGTACTTCCTGGACAGAATTAGCTGACGATCTGGCGGAGATACAGAACGAATTGATTTCTCTGGCCATCGTGGCTGACCCCTTTGGTGACTATGATGAGGCTCTCCTGCATCGGACATTTCCAGACATCGTCAAGCCATTCAAGCAACATTTTGTGGTAGATCTGACACAACCCTGGCCGAAATTTGTGCGGGCGCGCCATCGACGATATGCCCATCATGCCCTGTCTATCATGCGAGTGGAGCTTTGTCCTCAGCCTCTTGACCATTTGGCTGAATGGACGGCTCTGTATGCTCACCTGTCAGAGCGTCATCATCTGCACGGAATTCGCGCATTTTCGCCAACGGCATTTGCCAGACAGTTGTCAATACCGGGGATAGTGATGTTCAGGGCACTGGTCGGAGATGAATGTGTGGGCATGTATCTCTGGTATCTACAGGGAGAAGTGGCTTTTGCCCATTTAATTGCCTGCACGTTGCAGGGGTACAACCTGCGGGCGGCCTATGCATTGTATTGGTATGCATTTTCGTATTTTTTTGACTGCGCCAACGGCCGTATCCGCTGGTTGAATATGGGTGGCAGTGCCGGGACGGACGGGAACAAAGAGGATGGTCTAAGCCAGTTTAAGCGCGGGTGGGCTACAGGTACGCGCCCCGCCTATTTTTGCGGGCGCATCTTTAATCAGTCACGCTATGAGGAGATTGTGTCAGTGCGCGGTGTGACGGAAACGAGCTATTTCCCGGCATACCGCCAGGGAGAATTTGGGCATGAAAATCAAGGAACGGTTTGACCAGTTAGCCATTTTTGGTGGGAACAAAGCATTTACTGAATCGCTGCATGTGGGCCGGCCGAACATTGGCAACGCCGATAAGCTGCGGGCACGAGTGGATGAGGTGTTGCAGCGGCGCTGGCTGACCAATGATGGGCCGATGGTGCGCGAATTTGAGGCGCAGATTGCCGGGCTGACCGGCGTGAAACATTGTGTAGCCGTGTGTAACGCCACCATAGGGTTGGAGATCGCCATTGCGGCGTTAGGGCTGCGCGGTGAGGTGATCGTGCCTTCGATGACGTTTGTGGCTACGGCTCATGCTTTGCGCTGGTTGGGGGTACACCCGGTTTTTGCCGATATTGACCCGGAGACGCACAACCTGAATCCGACGCAAGTGGAAGCGATGATTACACCGCAGACGACAGGTATTTTGGGAGTGCATTTGTGGGGACGGCCGTGTTCCGTGCCCGACCTGACCGACATTGCTCAACGTCACGGTCTGAAGCTGCTATTCGATGCCGCTCACGCTTTTGCCTGTTCCTTTGACCATGAAATGGTGGGGAATTTTGGCGATGCCGAAGTTTTTAGCTTCCATGCCACCAAATTTTGCAACGCGCTGGAAGGGGGGGCCATTGTTACCAACAATGACGAAGTAGCCCGCATGGCCCGAATGATGCGCAACTTTGGTTTCGTTGGATTGGATCGGGTAGAAAGCGTGGGCACCAATGGTAAGATGAATGAAGTTTCGGCGGCTATGGGGTTAACTTCGCTGGAAAGTTTGCACCTGTTTGTGCATGCCAACCATGAACGTTATCATCACTACCAGCGTGAATTGGCCGGTATCCCCGGTATCTCCCTGGCACGGTATGATGAGACGGCCTGTAACAATTACCAATATATTGTGTTGGAAGTAGATGAGGCGGTAGCCGGGATCAGCCGGGATGATCTGGTTACTATCCTGGCGGCGGAAAACGTGTTGGCCCGTCGCTATTTTTACCCTGGTTGCCATCGTATGGAGCCGTATCGTACCGAGGACCCGGAAGCGTATCTGTGGTTGCCGTTTACGGAAAGGCTTTTGAACAGAGTGATCTGTTTGCCCACGGGCACGGCCGTGAGCCTGCATGACATTAGCACCATCTGTTGCCTCATTCGTCTGGTGGTCGCCAATGCGGAGTTGATTCACGCCCGGTTATCTGAACACCAGCCGCGGCGTTCCCGATTACTACCACCACATAGTGCAAATGGCCCGAATGGCGCAAATGGCTCAAGTCAGATTGGGAATGATGTACCGGTACAACGCCACCAGATCAAGCAGCGCCAACGCCGTCCCTATGCCTAACGGCAGCAGGTAAGGCAGGTGCGGTTGGTGCAATTGTTTAGCGGCGACTGTTGCCCATGCGCCCAGGCCCACGGCCGTGCCCAGCGCCAATGGAATCAACGCCGGGAAAAGATACCGCCCCTGGTGCTGCACAAAAGTCAGGTTATACCCCACATGCAAGGCCACTGTGAGCAACGTTAGAAGCACCAGGGTGGTGAATTGCAGATTAGAAATGGGCAGGCGACGTAGCCAGCCGTTTGGTGTATGTTGGGTGGAAGGCCAGACAAAAGGGGCCAGAAAGAGACCGGTCACGGCCGTGACCACCAACCCCAACAGTAACCAATAAACCCATTGTGGCATGGGCACGGCCATCCAGCCAAACTGCCCCCAAAAGCTGTTGAACGTCGTCTGCAAAAAGCGGGTCACTGTACCCTCCAATCCATACTCGCCAATCCACTCAGCGGTGCGAATCTGGCCCACCACTACCGCATCATGCCGGGACTTGCCCAAAATATCCAGGCCGCCATAAACAACCATGTTTCGTCCCCACCACAACATCCCCAATAAAAACGCCGGCGCAAACACCCGCAGGCCATTAGTAACAATTTGCCCCCACTGCCGCCAACCTTGCCAGAGAATAGCCACCCCAATGACCGGAGCCATCAGGTAAACGGTGGCTTTGGTAAGAAAGCCCAACCCCAACAAAAACCCCAACCACCACAGCCAACGGGTAATATCTGGCTGTTGTGTCCACTTGAGCAGCAGCAGTAGGGTGGCGGCGATGAGCAGTTCGGCCAGGGCGTCATTGTTGGCGGAAGCCAGCAGGTGCAGGTGTTGGGGGATGAAGGCGACTAACACGGCCGTACTCCAGGCCACCCATTCTTGCTCAGGCAGTAGCAGCCGGGCAATAGCATAAGCCAACACCACCACACCGGCCCCCAAAATGAGCGAAACGAACCGCAGGGCGGTTAACGAACCATCGGTCAGCAGAAAAATCGGCGTTTGCAGCAGGTAATAAAGCGGTGGCTGCCAATCTTCATAGGTGATGGGCGCGATGTCGTAGTGGGGTGCAAAGCGGGAACTGACTACCTCATTGCGGTAGGCTTCGTCGTAATCGCCCGGCGCCATGACAGGCAAACGGCCGTCGGCCAACTGCCGCACATAATTATAATGCGCCGGTTCATCGGGGCTTTGCCAGGCCGGCGTTTGCCAGACATACAAACTACCCAATACAAAATAAGTGGTGACAATGAGAAGCAGCGGTATACTTTTGCGCATGGGCACGATTCTAACCCAGGCCGATGATAGTACCAACGGGGGATAAACGTTCGTTTATTGCCTGAGTACCATCTGCAAAACATGGTGACGGCCGACCTGCCCCCTCTCCAGCACAATCCGGTCAAGACAGTCACACGCTTCTATAAAACAATATGCAAAATAACCAATCTGTGCGCGTAAAACAATTTACCTACCTGGCAGCCGTTCTGATCCTGTTGGCGGCGCGGCTGCTGCTGGGGGTGGTGGCCTGGCAGCCGTCAGGGGCGGTGCATGTATTATGGGCTTTTGCCAGTGTCAATCTCGGTTTGTTTGTGGCTATATTGGCATTGGCTCGCTTTTATACCCGTCATGACGCTGTTTACCTGTTCATCGGTATTGGTTATGGAGGTGCTGGTCTGCTGGGGGCGTATGATCTGGCGTTGTGGTGGTCGTTACCAGATGAACTGGTAACGACTCCGTTTGGCGTTTGGCAGGCGGCGGCCGTTTTTCTGGCGATATTTTTGGCCGGGAGTTGGCTGGTTTGGATGCGCGGTGGAGGCTGGCAGGCGGTAAAACGGCGGGTGTGGCTGGTGGGCACGGCCGTGTTGCTGCTGAATGTCGCCTGTTTTGCCGTTATCTCCGGGCTGGTCGGTAATACGAATGATATGGCCGGGCTGGCGGCCACGGCCGTGGCCGCCACCTTCTTCCTCATCGCCCTCATGGGCTACCTGCACAAAGGGCACTGGCATACCGATGCCTTTGAGTATTCCCTCATTCTGGCGCTCATACTCATGTATGGCAGCCAGCTATTTTTCATGGCCTTTGCCGACAATTTCCTGGAGGCAACGGCCGTTGCCGCTCTTGTCTTCCAGGCGGTCAGCTACCTGGTGGTTCTCCTGGGATTGCTCATCAGCATCATCTCTATTTTTCGTCAGGCGGAGATGATGGCCGCCGCGCAGTCGGAGGCCAACGAAACCTTACAACGCGAAATCGCCGAACGTGAACGCATTGAACGGGCCGAACATGAACAGCGCCAGTTGGCCGAAGCGTTGCGTGAAGTGGGCATTGCCTTGAGTTCGGTGTTGGATTTTGATCGCCTGCTGGATATTTTGCTCGATCAGATGGCACGGGTGCTGCCGTATGACACCGCCAATGTTATGCTGGTGCATGGGGATGAGATTGAAATTGGCGTCACGCGCGGCTACGGGCAGGATATTCGCCTGGGTGTGCCGCAACGGTTCAACATCAGCCGCATCCCCAACTTGCAGCGATTGTTGGCTACCAAAGAGCCGGTGATTATCCCGGACACGGCCGTGTCTGACCTGTGGGTGAATGCGGCCGAATCGCCCCACGTCCGCTCCTGGGCCGGCGCACCCATCAGCATCAAAGGCGACGTGATCGCCATCCTGGCGCTCAACAACAGCCATCCCGGTTTTTACCAGCCCGAAGCCTCCGCCCGCCTCTCTGCTTTTGCCGGGCAGGCCGGCATCGCCTTTGAAAATGCCCGCCTTTACGAACAGGTGCGGCAGCGTGTGGAAGAGTTATCCACTCTAAACACCATCAGCCAGGCCATCTCCTCCACCCTCGATTTATCGGAAACGCTAACGGTCATCACCGAAAGCACAGTGCGATTGCTGCGCGTGGAAGCTGCCTCTGTGGTGTTGTTAGACCAGGAAGCGGGCGACTTGATGTTTGCTGCTGCCTCTGGTCAGGCGGCGGCCTTTGTCAGGGGGCAGCGCTTGGCATTGGGGAAAGGG
>CAYXUZ010000110.1:0-8859 GCA_964467705.1 uncultured Ardenticatenaceae bacterium
CGTATGCCAACACGGACGGCAAGGTCATTTGCTTCTTTCAAGCCGCCAGTAAGTTCGACGTGCGCTATGCGACGTTTGGCTTCCAACCGGATGCGCACCTGGATGATGGCAATATGTGGGCAGCCAGTTTCGCCTTGATCCGGTTAACGGCCGTTGAAGAGGCAAAGATCACGGCACTCGTAAAGAAGGCGGTGAGCGGTTAGCCAGGGCAATAGTCCTGACAGGTTTCAGAAAACCTGTCAGGTCTACTTCGCATAAAACTGACAATAGATGTCAGGTTTGCTTCTTAAACTGAAAGTCAGAATACGGCTTCAAAGGAGATAGCCATGTCTGACTTTCAACTTGTTTCCCCTTATCAAGCAACCGGCGACCAACCGCAGGCCATTGCCGGGCTGGTAGACGGATTGGCCGGTGGGCTGCGCCAGCAGGTATTGTTGGGCGCGACCGGCACAGGCAAGACCTTTACCATTGCCAACGTCATCCAGCAGGCGCAGCGGCCAACGATTGTCTTTGCCCATAACAAAACGCTGGCGGCGCAACTTTACAGCGAGTTCAAACAGTTCTTCCCCCACAATGCGGTCAGTTATTTCGTCAGCTACTACGATTATTACCAGCCCGAAGCCTACATCCCCCGCACGGATACTTACATTGAAAAGACGACGGAGATTAACGCCGAGATTGAGATGATGCGGCTGGCGGCCACGCAGGCGCTTTCTACGCGACGAGACGTGATTGTAGTCGCCAGCGTCAGCGCCATTTATTCATTGGGCGACCCGGTGAAGTATAACCAGGCGCGGGTGGAGTTTGGGTTGGGGCAGGTGAAGCAGCGCAACAAGACATTGCGCCACCTGATTGGCATTCGCTACGAGCGGAATGATATGGACTTTAAGATCGGCACGTTCCGGGTGCGCGGGGATGTGTTGGAGATACGGCCGTCCTACACCGAAGCCGCCTACCGTATCCAGTTTTGGGGCGATGAGGTGGAGCGCATCACCGAAATTGACCCGCTGACGGGCGAATTGCTGACCGAAATGAACGAACTGCTCATCCACCCGGCCAAACATTTTGTGACGGATGAGAACGAGATGGAACTGGCAGTGGCCAGCATTGAGGCGGAATTGGAAGAGCGGCTGGACGATTTGATGCAGCAGAACAAACTGCTGGAAGCGCAGCGATTGGAGCAGCGCACCAGGTATGATGTGGAGATGCTGCGGGAACTGGGCTATTGTTCCGGCAGCGAAAATTATGCACGGCACTTTTACGGCCGTGAATCCGGCCTGCCTCCCTGGACATTGCTCGACTACTTCCCCGACGATTACCTGATGGTCATTGACGAAAGCCACATGACCCTGCCCCAAATCCGGGCCATGTACAACGGCGACCGCCAGCGCAAACAAACGCTGGTGGATTATGGCTTCCGCCTGCCCAGCGCGTTGGATAACCGCCCGCTCACCTTTGCCGAATGGGAAGACTGCGCCTACCAGGTGATTTACACCTCGGCCACGCCGGGGTCATATGAACAGGCGCGCAGCGAGCGTACCGTACAGCAAATCATCCGCCCCACCGGGCTGCTCGACCCGCAGGTGATCATACGCCCGGTGAAGGGGCAGGTGGATGACCTGTTGTATGAAGTGAAACAGCGCATTGATCGCGGCGAACGCGCCCTGATTACCACGCTGACCAAACGGATGGCCGAAGACCTGGCCGATTATTTGCAGGAGATGGGCTTGCAGGTGCATTATCTGCACAGCGAGGTGGATACCTTTGAGCGGGTGGAGATTTTGCAGGATTTACGCGCTGGGGTGTACGATGCGGTGGTGGGCATTAACCTGCTGCGCGAGGGGTTGGATTTGCCAGAGGTGTCGCTGGTGGCGATTTTGGATGCGGACAAAGAGGGGTTTTTGCGCTCGGAGACGGCGTTGATTCAGACGATTGGCCGGGCGGCGCGGCATGAGCGGGGGCAGGTGATCATGTATGCGGATCGGGTGACGGATTCGATGCAGCGAGCGATTGATGAGACGAACCGCCGCCGCGCTGTGCAGGAGAGCTATAACGAAACGCACGGCATCAAGCCCCAAACCATCATCAAGGCGCAGATGGAGATGCTGCCACACAAGGAGAAGGAACGGCCGTTGCCATCCATCACCGAACCCGCCCCTCTCTACTTCACCGGCGACGTGTTGGCCGAATTGGACGAACTGGAAAACGCTATGCGCACGGCCGCCCAGGCACTGGAGTTTGAAAAGGCCGCTCGCCTGCGTGACCAGATTATGCAGATGCGCCAACAGCTTGAACCGGCGTGAGCAGGTTTGGAGGTGATGGGGTGAACGGCGTGACCTCTTCCATTCTATTGGCAAAATAAGCGCCGCTTGCAGTAAACTTGTTGTAACTCTGGTTCGACCAATAACAGGAGCAGCATTCCGTATCTCCATGCAAACGACATTGTGCCCATCTTGCAAACGGCCGATTGAGAATGATAGTAAACAGTGTCACCATTGCGGCTCTATCATTGGTTCCTCGCCTTCGCTTCTTAAAGCCCAGCGGGGAAAACAAAAGCTGTATGCTGTTTTTGTAGCTATCATAGGCGCTTTTGTTTTGCTGTCTTACCGTAGTTTGTTTTCTTCGAGTCTTATTCACATCGGTTTTGTGGCACTCCTATTATTCTTCATTTACAGAGGCCATTGGTGGGCCAAGACGATGCTCTTGATCATATTGACAGGTGTAAGCCTTACCACATGTTTGATTTTACCTTTAACCCTTTTGGAACCCTGGTCTTCACCTCTTTACCCTGTAACTATGATGAGCGCATTGACCCTATCTTGCTCGTCAGGCTTTGTCCTCCTAAAGTCTGATGACATCAAAGTATTTCTCGAATCCCAAGTCGAAAAAAACCAAGGCTATCCTGTTTTGAACGAAAAGAAATCGGATAAAAGTGAGGAATCAGATGATGTTGATAATTGATGATGAGATGTTGTGGCGGCAATATAGCGTGGCGATTGATTCATTGCGCGACGCTCTGCGCGACTGCCCGGATGAGTTATGGACAGCGCGGCTGTGGGAAGATGAGCCAGACCAGTGGGTAGCCTCCGGCTTCTCCTCGTTCTGGTATCTGGGCTACCATACCTTGTTCTGGCTGGACCTCTACTTAACCGGAGCAGAAGAGGGGTTTATGCCACCCGCCCCCTTTGATCTGGTGGAGATGCAGGCAAACGAGACGCTGCCACGCATCTACGGCCGTGAAGAACTGCTTGGCTATCTGGAACTGTGCCGCCAACGGTGCCAGGACACCATTGACAACCTGACTACGGAGCAGGCATACCGGCTGTGCCAGTTCGCCTGGGGCGAAGTGCCCTTTGGCGAACTGCTGCTGTACACGCTGCGTCATGTGCAGGAACATGCCGCCCACTTGAGCCTGTTCCTGGGGCAGCAGGCCATGAAAGTCACCGGCAGCGCGTAAAAATCACGGCAAAGCAGACATCCGATTTCTCTGAGAAATCGGATGTCTGACTTCGCTCCACTTCAGATTGGTTCAATCTCCAAGATTGAACCAATCTCTATCTTAGGGTTTGACGACGATGGGCAGGTAGATGAATTCGGTGTAAACAGTTTCGCCGGTGATGGTGACAACGGCCGTGCTGCTGTTATTGCTTTCGTCCGGGTCATCTACCACCGATGTAACGGTTGCCGTATTGCTGACCTCGCCCGCCTGTGTAGCCAAAACCACCAACTGCACCATCTGGTTGCTACTGGCTACGATACTGCCAAAAACGCAGGTGACGATTCCACTCGCTTCTATACAGCCGGCATCATTGGAAACATAATTCACGCCAGCCGGGAGTATATCGGTGACGGTTACATCTACGGCCGTATCTGGGCCAAGATTCGTGACGATCACGGTATAAGTAATCAGGTCGCCGGTTTGGGCGGTGGTAATGTTGGCCGTTTTGCTGATTTCCAGGTCGGCCGAGGGCAGTTCACTGATTATCACCGTGACCTCATCACTGTTGTTGCCTGGATTAGAATCGGGTGTATCACTGGCGACAGAGGCTGAGTTGGTGCTGTTTCCGGCAGTCACGGCCGTCGCCACAATCTGAATCGTAGTGGATGCCCCATCCAGCATCGTCCCCAGATCGCAGGTCACAGTTACCCCACCCACATTGCAGCCAGCATCATCGGAAACATAACTCACCGTATCAGGCAGCACATCCGTCATCACCACATTCGTCGCGGAAATAGGGCCGTTATTGGCAACATTTACCGTATAAGTAATAGTATCACCTACAAAAACCGCCCCCGCACTGGCCGTTTTGCTCAACGTCAGGTCAGTCTGGGTAGGCGACCCTAAACATTCAGGAATGGTGAACTTACCAATGCGCGTGTTCCAATTGTTACTGCTATTGCTGGGGTAATACTCGTTTGTTACCCAAAAGGTACAGTCATCCGATGGATCAATGCTGGTGGCACTGTAATCACCCCAACGGGTGCTGCCCGTTTGTGAACCGGCTCCCGCGTAAAGCGTTTCTTCAGCCTGCAACGTGCCCAAGGGGTCACTTGCCAGGCGAGTGGCATAACGAATGGCCGGATTCATGGTGGAACTGGAAACACTGTAGGCCAACGCAATATTCCCTTGCCCATCCATGGCTATGCTGCCCATAAAGCGGTGTAGACCATCATCCGGGGCATGGGTGCCTTCCTGGTAAATTGACCATGCGCCGCCGCTGCGCCGCAATTCATACCAGCGAATACCAGAACGGTCGGCCCCCACATCGATGGCGAAGTTTGCCAGCAGCGTTTCATGGCTGCCAAAGTTGCGGTATGCCAGCCGCCACATGGGCCATTCAGACACCGCATCCACCCGTGTCGTTGTACCCAACTGCGGGATACAGTTCAGCACAAAAAAGCCACAAACGGTATAGGTATAGCTGGTCACGTTCAGACCTTGGGCCAGGGTAAAGGTGGAATTGCCTGGCGTCACCCAATCTACATCCAATTCAAAAATCTCCAGCCGATCATTACCGCCGTGAAAGGAATTATCTTTGAAGGTGTAAAACAGGCCGGGTGATCCTGCCGGTGGCGGGGTTGGGCCATCTACATCGGCGGGCATCAGGAAGTTGTTTTGCCCGGAAAAACGCACCGAAGAAGCAGGCAGGCCGTTAAGCATATCGGCCCGTTCCAGCGCGTAGGCGGTGTAGCTGTTTTCATTGGCGCTCATGTAGTAAGCGTCCGGCCAGACAGAGATCTTAAAGTAGTCGGGGAATTCAGGGGTGGCGAAATCATAGCCATAATAAGCGCCGGTGGGGTCGGCCGTTTGCGACACGGCCGCACAAATGCCATTGCTTCTAAATTGGGCCAGCAGCCAGCGGTCGGCCAGCGAATCGTAAATTACGATGGGGTCACCATCATTGACTGTGGAGCAGGTGCCGCTGCTCCACAGATCATTCAATTCGGTGGGGCCGGTGAGCAGGTTGCCGTCTTTGTCATAGATGTTGAACATGGTGGCGTTGACCATCTGCACATAATGGTTGGGGCCAACATCACCGATGGTGTCCGGCGGGGAGCAGCCGCAGAAATTGTCTACGCCTTCAAAAGTGAGGGTGGGGGTGGGGGTACGGCCGTAATTCGTCGCCCCTGTTTGCAATAATGGATCGATTGGCCCGCTGATGTTGGGAAAATCCAGCGGGAAATTGACAAACGGATTTTGCCGGGGGTTTAGCTCCGTTTCCAAAATTGGTTCTGGTTGGGCGACGGGAATGTCTCGCACCGGGCGACTGAGTTGCGGTGGCGCTGTTTCCGTCACCAGCGGTCCTTCGGGGGACACATCTGCTTGTGCTGTTACTGACTGTGGGCGATCTGAATGCCCACGGCCGGCCAGGGAGGAGGTGGCGGTGGTACGGCCGTCGCTCATCGCCCAGCCTACCGCGAAAATCCAGGCTGCAAAAAAGAATAGTAATTTCAAATGTTGTTTCATGTTTAGAACTCTCCATATTCTTCCCCCAAAAAGCTTGCTAATCATAATAGTGTGGCGCGTTTTTTCCAAGTGGCAAATCGGTGATTGGTGGTCATACTTGACACACCGTGTCATAAATTTGCAGTACAATCCAGCTTATACAAAGGGGCTGATGATGAATACGTTTGATTTCTATCGCCAGTATGGGCCGAACAGTGACCCTGGTGAATATGGGTGGATGCTAGATGGTTTGCCAGATTCTCTACCGGCGCTGTGTGAACTGGTAAAGCGCCAGTTGATCCATCCCAGCCAGCGGCAGGAGTTTCGGGGAGCGCTGCCGCCCGGTGGTCAGAATGAAGATGCCCGGTTCACGGCCGTCGCCCCCATGCTGGCTGCCCTGCTCAAACGGAATGGGAAAGGGTTGGTGATGACACGGCCGTCGCGCCAGCGACTCATCGTTTCCTGCCGTTATCATGCCCTATTGCTGGTTGCCATCCTCAAACATCGCGGCGACCCGGCGCGCTTGCGGGTTGGCTTCGCTGAATATGTATCTGATCGCAAAGGGAAATACGTGGATCATTGGATTTGTGAAGTGTGGCAAGAAGCAGAGGGTCGTTGGCTGCTGGTTGACCCGGATACAAAGATGGTGGACATTCCTCGATCCGATTTCAAAATGGCCGGGGATGTATGGCTGGCGGCACGGCAAGGCTTCACCTATCCCTCACTTTATGGTGTCGGGCGTTGGTGGGGATGGGAACCAATCCGGCAAAATCTGATCCATGATTTTGAAGCATGTCTGAATCTGGAACCGACCTATTGGGATGGTCCGGCATTATTTCAGGTGAAAAAGCGCGATCTGACTCAAGCGCAGGTGCAATTGCTAGATGAGATAGCCCACTTACTGCAAGACCCGGACGCCAATCTGGAGGCGCTGCTGACGTTACATCAGGAGAATGAACTGTTGCAGCGCGAGCCGGTCTATCAGGTAGCAACGGCCGTGACCACTCCCTTGCCCCCCTCACAACCACTCACGGCCGATACCGGTATCGGCCCCATCACACTGGAACGCGCCCGACTTGAGGACGCTAAAGCGCTGGCGTTGGTTTCCTGGAAAGCGTTCGACGATGACGTGAACTATGGCGGGCCACAAAAAGGTGGCCCGCCCGGTTATCGTTCCGACAAGTGGCAGGCGAAGATGATGCAAGCCGGGGATTATTACAAGGTGGTAGTGGGCGACGGCCGTATCATCGGTGGCGCGATTGTCTTCCCCCAAAGTGCGGGTGTGATGGTACTGGGGCGCATCTTCATTCATCCTGATGTGCAGCGGCAGGGAGTGGGGGCCGCAATCATGTATCTGCTGGAAACGCTCTATCCGGCGGCCACACGCTGGCGGCTGGATACCCCCACCTGGAACAAACGCAACCATGCTTTTTACCAAAAAATGGATTACCAGATCGTTGGCCCGGCCGGGCCAGATGGTCTGTTGTTTGAAAAGGAGCTGTCAGATGAGCATAGAATTTGAATCACAAATCATGAAGCATTTGCAGGTATTGGCCGGGGAAATTGGGCCGCGTTATGGCGGCTCGCCGGGCAATCACGCGGCGGCGGCCTACATTGAGAAGGTGTTCCGCCAATCCGGGCTGGAAGTGGAAGTGCAGGATTTTTCCATGCCGGCCTGGCAGGACAATGGCGCGGAATTGTGGCTGGCAGGAGAAAGGCTAACGGCCGTGGCCAACACCTTCTCACCACCGTGTGATGTGGAGGCTATGGCCGTGCCCGTCTGCACCCTGGCTGAATTGGAACGGACTGACATTACCGGGCATATCGTCATTTTGTACGGCGAACTGACGAAAGGCTGCCTGTCGCCCAAAGCCTGGTTTTTGCTGTCCGATGCCGAAAAGCGGCTGATTGACCTGCTGGAAGGGGGCCGCCCGGCAGCCGCGATTACCGTACAGACCCGCCCTGGCGCTCTGGAACGTATTGTAGAAGATGCCGAATTCATCTTGCCCTCGGCTACGGTAGATGCGGCAGTGGGGATCAAACTGCTCACAAACCCGAATGTCCCCCTTCATTTGCGCATAAACACGATGAGAACAAACGGCCGTGCTGCCAACATCGTGGCGCGCAAATCGGGCACATCCGGGCAAAAGGTGGTGCTGTGCGCCCACTATGACACCAAAGTGGACACGCCGGGTGCGTTTGATAATGGGTCGGGCACGGCCGTGCTGCTCACTCTGGCGCAGCGCCTTAGCCAGCACTCCACCCGGCACACGCTGGAATTTGTGGCCTTTAGCAATGAGGAGTATCTACCGTTGGGTGATGATGAATATGTGCGGCGCGGGGAAGGGGGGTTTGAGCAGATGGTTACGGCCGTGAACATAGATGGCGTCGGCCAAACCCTGGCAACCAATACCATCACCATGTTGTCCCAATCAGACGCCTTCCAAAGCCATATCGCTCAAGTTGTGCAGCAGTTCCCCGGTTTGCAATGGGTGGAACCCTGGTACGCCAGCAACCATTACACCTTCTTCTCGCGGGGTGTGCCCAGCATCGCCCTCTGCTCCAATGGCGGCCTGAACCATATCCACCAGCGCGCCGATACGCTCGATTGGATGAGCGCCCCTAAACTGGCCGAAGTTGCCACCCTCGCTGAAACCGTCGCCACCACGCTACCAGATCAACTCCTGTCCTGGTTTCGGAAGGAGAGCTAAACATGGAAAAACTCGATTTCAAAAAAGAATGGCCCCACATTTACAACCCACGGCGTCGCGATTTTGTAACGGTTGAAGTGCCGCCACTGGCATACTTGATGGTAGATGGGCATGGTGACCCTAACCATGCCCCGGCTTATCGTGAAGCGGTAGAGGCTTTATACGCCGTCGCCTACAAGTTAAAGTTTATGAGCAAAAACG
>CAYXUZ010000110.1:8869-14537 GCA_964467705.1 uncultured Ardenticatenaceae bacterium
GGTGGGCGGAGGATATGGATCATTACACGGTGAAACAGGACAAAAGCGCCTGGGATTGGACAATGATGATCCTGACGCCGGAGTGGATAACGGCGGAGATGGTGACACAGGCCAAAGCTGCTGCTGGCGAGAAGAAGAATTTGCCTGCTTTATCTAAACTGCGCCTGGAAACTTTAGAAGAAGGGTTGGTAGCCCAAATCATGCACATTGGCTCCTATGATGACGAAGCGCCCACGCTGGCGCGGCTGCATCAGGAGTGGATTCCGCAGCATGGGTATGTAGAACATGGCAAACATCACGAAATCTATCTGGGTGATCCGCGCAAGGTAGCTCCAAACAAACTGAAAACAATACTGCGCCAACCGATTCGCCCAATTTGAATATGACAGTAGGTGTCAGATTACGGCCGTTACACTCCTACAAAACCCAAAGAGGAGTGAATGATCATGTGGAATCTGACGAATCAGGTAGCGGTAGTCACAGGGGCCAGCCGGGGGGTGGGCAAGGGCATTGCCCATGCACTGGGTATGGCTGGCGCAACAGTGTATGTCACCGGGCGGACAGTGGAACCAGGAACCGGGGCGGATGGTATGCCCGGAACGGTGGGGGAAACGGCCGTACTCGTCACCCAGGCTGGCGGCACAGGGATCGCCGTCCGTTGTGATCATACTGTTGACGCTGATGTGGAAGCGTTGTTTGCCCAGGTAGCCGCTGAACAGGGACGGCTGGACATTTTGGTGAACAATGCGTGGGGCGGCTACGAGGATATTGAAAGTGATGAGGCTATCTGGCCGGCACCATTTTGGGAGCAACCGTTATCTCGTTGGGATAATATGTTTACGGCCGGGGTGCGGGCGCACTACACCGCCAGTCGCCTGGGGGCCAGATTGATGATTGCGCAGCGCCAGGGTCTTATCGTCAACATTTCCTATTGGGCCGGGCAGAAGTATATGAACAACATCATGTACGGCGTTTCCAAGTGTGCCACTGACCGGCTGGCAAAGGATATGGCGCATGAATTGAGAGAGTATGGCGTCACGGCCGTGTCCCTATACCCCGGTCTGGTGCGGACTGAGCGGGTGTTGGAGGCGGCTGAGTGGTTCGACATGAGCAACGCCGAGTCGCCGGAATTTACCGGGCTGGCGATTGCGGCGCTGGCAGCCGATCCCTGTCGGCAAGATAAGAGTGGGCAGGTGTTAGTGGCGGCCGATCTGGCGCTGGCTTATGGTTTTGATGATATTGATGGGCGGCGGGTACGGCCGTTGACCCTGGAGACAGCATAAATCTGTAAGCCGAAGTCTGTAAACCGTTATCCGACTTCGGGCTTCGGCTTACGGTTTACGGATGACGCCATCACGGATGATTATTCTGGTTATGCTCCACGTCAAACACATGGGAGTGCATATTGGCAATCCACTGTTTGCCTTCCTGTGTTTTGCGCAGGTAGCGTAGGGCGTCCTGAATGTGTGGGCTAACCACGTTCCAGTAGAAGAGGGTAAAGTTTTCGCGCATGTGGCCGGGGCTGGAATAGCCGATCTTTTTGTTTTCGCCGATTTCCTGGAATTCGTAATAGAGGGCGGGGATTTTGCGCAAATAGTCGGGGTCGCCTAGCTGGCCGATGAAGTCGGCGGCGCGGGCCAGCCCGGCAAAACCAGCGTTGTCTTCGTGTTTGCCATCGTCGGGGATGGGGAAGCGGGTCATTTCGATATAGGCGGCGATCACGGCCGTGTCCACCCCCGCCAATGAGCCACTAAACCGCTCCTGAATAAACTGCTTGCTGCGGTCAACATGGTAGCGGGTAAGGGCGGCGTCGGTGCTGCCGGGAGGGACGGTGATGGTTTCGGTGCCCACGCCGGTGGCGTAACGGCCGTCGCCATCCAACCGGCATACCCCGCGTACATAACCAATATCATGGCACAGCAGCGCCATCATAAAATGCAGCCAATCGCGGGGCGCCACGCCCCCTTCCGTCAAATGTTTGCCTTTGAGAATGGCTTGCCCCACCAGCGTGACCATGATGGTGTGGTCTACATTGTGGTAGAGGGCGTCCGAATTGGCGATGTTTTCCAGCGCCAGCCGCCCCGTCCATTCCAGGATATTGCCATACTGTGGCTCCAATAAACTGTAGGTTTGCTGGTAGGCTCCCTTTAATTCTTTGACAAAATGCTCAATTACGACACTTTGCAGATTGATCATCATCTATTTCATCCATTACGTTATCAAAAGATTCCCCTTGTCAGGGTGCGTGTACGTTACTTGGCTTGCCGCATATTGTCTAGACAATCTGGTTACAGTTCTCATTTTTGGTGGCAAATTTTACGGCTTGCTCACGGATAGGGTTAAAGCAGTGCCAGGCACAGGGCAAAACCTTTTGGGCTGACCCAGGCTTTGTGCCCTGTGCCTGGCACTTTGCCGCCTAATGGGTGAACAGGCGCAGGCCGCTGAAGATGAGCGTCATGCCGTATTCGTTGGCGGCGGCGATGATGTCTTCGTCGCGGACGGAGCCACCGGGTTGGATGATGTAGCGCACGCCGCTGCGGTGGGCGCGGTCTATGTTGTCGCGGAAGGGGAAAAAGGCGTCGGAACTGAGGGCCACGTCTTGCAGTTTGTCCAGCCAGGCGCGGCGTTCGGCTGGGGTGAGCGGGGCAGGGATTTCGCTGAATAACGCTTCCCACGACGGCCGTTCCACCACTCCAATTTCATCCAACACATACAAATCAATGGCATTGTTCTTCACCGCCCGTTGTACACCTTCTTTGAATTGGAAGCCCAGCACATGCGGATGCTGCCGCAGCCACCAGTTATCCGTCTTGCCGCCCGCCAGCCGCGTACAATGAATGCGTGACTGCTGCCCCGCGCCCATGCCAACGACTTGCCCAGATACGGCGTAACAGACGGTGTTGGATTGGGCATATTTGGTGGCGATGGTAGCGACGATGAGGTCGCGTTGGGCACTGTCTGGCAGGTGATGGCTGGCGGAGACGATGTTGGTGAGCAGGTTGGCGTCAATGCGGGCGTCGTTGCGGCGCTGTTGGAAGGTGAGGCCATAGACCTGCCGTGTTTCCAGCAGCGGCGGTTCATAGTCTGGGTCTATTTGCACGATGGGGTAGCGGCCGTTTTTCTTTTGGCGCAGTAGTTCTAATGCTTCTGGTTCGTAGGCGGGGGCGATGACGCCGTCGGAGACTTCGCGGTTGATGAGGCGGGCGGTCACTAAATCTACCGGGTCGCTGAGGGCTACCCAATCGCCAAAGGAGGACATGCGGTCAGCGCCCCGCGCACGGGCGTAGGCAGTGGCAAGGGGGGTGAGTTCCAGATCATCCACAAAGTAGGCCTGGGCTTCGGCGGGGGTGAGGGGCACGGCCGTTGCCGCTCCCGCCGGGCTGACATGCTTGAAGGAGGCAGCGGCGGGCAGGCCGGTGGCCGCTTTGAGTTCCTTGACCAGCGGCCAACCGTGCAGGGCGTCTAATAAATTGATGGTTCCCGGCGAACCGTTGAGCACTTGCAGCGGCAGTTTGCCCTGCATGGTGTATAGCTGCGCCGGTTTTTGGTGGGGGTTGATGCCGTAGCGCAACGTTAGTTGGCTGTGCGTGTGGCCGAATTGGGTGCGGAGATAGTTGCTGATGGCATCATCGTATACGGCCGTGTGCTGAAACGCCTTCAACGCCAATGTCTGCCGCGTCGCCGGGCTGGTATCGCCATGCGTCCGAATTTCCGCCAGCACCGCTTCATAATCGGCCGGATCGCAGAGAATGGTGACGCGCTCATGGTTTTTGGCCGCCGCTCGCAGCAAGGTCACGCCGCCAATATCAATTTGCTCAATCGCTTCCGCCACTGTCACCCCTTCTTTGGCGACTGTTTGTTGGAAGGGGTAGAGATTGCAGACGACCAGATCAATGTTGGTGTACCCCTGTGCGGTCAGGTCGGCCTGATCGCAGGCCGTGTTCCGGGCCAGGATGCCGCCATGCACGGCCGGATGTAATGTTTTGACACGGCCGTCCAGCATTTCCGGCGCACCTGTCAGATCGGCCACATCTTGTACGGGCAGTCCGGCTTCGCGCAGGCCGCGGGCTGTGCCGCCGCTGGCGATCAGCCGGAAACCCAGCGCATCCAGCCCTTGTGCCAGTTCCAGTAATTCATTTTTATCCCAAACGGATAGTATCGCTTGTTTAGCCATTCCCTTCTTTCCTCTGTTATTGGCTTTCTTGATTTTTGTTCTCTCGATTACCGTGATCTATTTTTCTGTTGAACCTACCATTGCCTCAAGCAAATGCTGCGCTTCCTCTGAATAATCTGCTGTTGAAGTTGCAATAATTTTTAGCAGGTATGTGCCATCTGAAATTAATGCTGTATTTATGGCAAGCTGTTCACCCACACCTCCTTCGTACTTAATATAAACATCGAAGTCATTAACCGTACTCTTGACAAAATCCTCTGCATTAACCATTGACCCCAAACGATTTTCCAATGTGTCACCCGGCATTTTGCCAAGTCTTGTAGCAGAAATAAGAAACTGTGGTCGCGGATTGTTGGCAAGCAGCCCTTTAGTCACACGCAGCAGACCATCTGAATCTCTTACTTCATAACCTTCTGGCACACGAATAGAAAAGTCACTATTGGGGATTTTGATCCTTTCACCCAATGGTGAAAATTGGGTACAGGCGGAAAGTCCTACTAACCAGGTTAGAAGGATAATTTGCCAGAACCAGGCAAATTTAGTCGGGTGTTTTGACAAATCAATTTTTCGGAGCATATATTTTATGATATGTGAGTGACCGTTATACCTGAATGACCTGATCGCGGCCGGGGCCAACGGAGATGTAGGTCACGGCCGTTTCCGTCTGCGCCGCAATGAATTTCACATAGTGCCGGGCATTGGCGGGCAGGTCGGCCAATGCGCGTGCGCCGGTTACATCCTCCTGCCAGCCGTCCAAGACCTCATAAACCGGCTGGCAATCGGCCAACACACGCAGGTCAGTGGGATAATGGTCCAACTGCTCCCCGTCCCGTTCATAGGCCACACATACTGGTATTTTTACCAACCCACTGAGAATGTCTAGCTTGGTAATGACCAGTTCCGTCAGCCCGTTAATGCGCACGGCGTGGCGCAGCAGCACCACATCCAGCCAGCCCACACGGCGCGGCCGTCCCGTTGTGGTGCCATATTCATCCCAGGGATTGGCCCCCGTGCCGCGCAGCCGCACCGCTTCGTCGCCGCTCAATTCACACGGAAACGGCCCGCTGCCCACGCGGCTGGTAAATGCCTTAGCCACGCCAATCACCCGGCGCACCTTGTTCGGGCCAACCCCCAGCCCAATGAGTGCGCCGCCCGCCGTCGGCCATGAACTGGTGACATACGGGTACGTGCCATGATCTAAATCGAGAAATGTGCCCTGCGCGCCTTCGGCAAGTACGTCACGGCCGTGCCGCAATGCCTGGTCAATCAACACCGAACCATCCACCAGATAGGGGTGCAGCCGTTGGGCATAGGTGGCAAATTCGGCGGCAACGGCCGTGCTGTCCAACGCCTCCGCCCCATAAATCTTCGTCAACGTCTCATTCGCGGCCGTAATATGCGTCTCAATCCGGTCAGCCAGCCCTTCGGGATCATCAAACAACTCCGCTCGCAGCCCCACCCGGCTCGCCTTATCCGTATACGCCGGGCCAATGC
>CAYXUZ010000110.1:14547-14996 GCA_964467705.1 uncultured Ardenticatenaceae bacterium
CCCGCAACGTCGTGCCAATGGGATCACTGCCCCGATGCGCTTCCCTGGCTTTGTCCAATGCCACATGCGCCGGCGTAATCAGGTGCGCGTTCCGGCTAATCTTCAACCGGTGTGGCCCCACATCCACCCCCCGCGCCGCCAACGCATCCATCTCCCGCAGCAGCACCGCCGGGTTAATCACCGTGCCATTGCCAATCAAACAAACCACGCCCGGATGAATAATGCCTGAAGGAATCAGGTGCAGCTTAAAAATCTCCCCCGCCACCGTCACCGTATGCCCGGCATTATCCCCACCACTGTACCGCGCCACCATATCCGCCTGCGCCGCCAACATGTCGGTGATGCGCCCCTTGCCCTCATCACCCCATTGTGCGCCAATAACCATATCCAGTGCCATCGTGCCTCTCCTGTTCAACTAAGTTTGTAGTAGGCGGTTATGAACTTTAAGA
>CAYXUZ010000110.1:15006-21103 GCA_964467705.1 uncultured Ardenticatenaceae bacterium
ACTGTGCGCCAATAACCATATCCAGTGCCATCTTCTTTCTCCTCAAACAAGTGGACTTTATAATGATGCGTGATACGTGATGCGTGAGATGCTTAAGTCACGGTTCACGCATCACGTATCACGATTGATCAGCCATGAAATCCTCTCAAGCCACATGCTTTTTGAACTGTCTCCTCAATGGAATCGTTGGGCACATCACCTTTTGGGTAGGTGTGCCGATGGATTATATCAAAAATCCAGGTGGGCAACTCATTGTCTGTTAAGGTTGGCAGGCAAACAGATAGTGTGCAAGCAATGAATCTGTTAGCATTCTTTATGAACCGTTTGTGAGTACCGGAACAAAACCACCGCGGCCAGCATTATGCCCACGAATGGCGGAAAATCAGACAAATCCGCCCGAACGATTATCAACTTTCAAAATAGGAGAATATGTAGGATGAAACTTGTCAAAATTATTTTATTGTCTTTGGGCTTGCTGGCGTTAGCCGCTTGCAGCAGTACCGAAGCGCCGGAAGCGGAAACTGCGGCGACGGCCGTGCCCGATAACCCCGCGCCCACGGAGGCCACCACAGAAACAGTAGAAGAGCCAGTGGCCGAACCGGAAACGGACGCTGCGCTGGAAACGGCCGTCAGCGAAGACCCCCTCACCGGCACACTCTGGTCGCTGGTCAGTTTGCCAAACGCGGCCGGCGAAACCGTCAACGCCTTGCCCGGCAGCGAAGTCACCATCGAATTTCAAGATGGCGGTTACAGTGGCAATGCCAGTTGTAACCGCTACTTCGGCTCTTACGAGCTAGACGGCAACAATATCAGCCTGGGCATGGCTGGTTCCACTGAAATGTTCTGCTCCCCCGAAGAGCTGATGTCCCAGGAAAGCAGTTATCTGGCCGCGTTAGGGCAGGTCAGCCAGTTCCAATTAAATGGCGACCAACTAACACTGGCTGATCAGGATGGCAATATCGTGTTGACCTATGCTGCCAGAAAACCCGTTTCCCTAACCGACACAACCTGGTCAGGTATCAGCTACAACAACGGCCGTGAAGCCGTCGTCTCCGCATTGGCCGAAGCGCAGATCACGGCCGTGTTTGCCGCCGATGGCACCCTATCTGGCTCCACCGGTTGCAACAACTACAACACCACCTACACCACCGATGGCAACAACATCACCATCAACCCGCAAATTGCCACCACCCGCCGCGCCTGCGACCAGCCGCGCACCGAACAGGAAATGGCTTATCTGGCGGCGCTGCCCCTGGCCACCACCTACAGCATCAGCGGCGATGTGCTGGAACTGCGCTCGGCCGATGGCTCATTGCAGGCCAGTTATATCGCTCAGCCACAAAGCGCCCTGTCCGACAATACCTGGCTGGTAACAGGTTACAACAGCGGCAATCAGGCAGTGGTAGGTGTGATCAGCGGGATGCGGTTGACGGCCGTGTTCCACGCTGACGGTACCATTTCCGGCAACAGCGGCTGCAACAACTTCACCGGTACGTACACCACCGACGGCAGCAACATCACCATTGGCCCCCTGGCGACAACGATGATGGCCTGTGAGGAAGCGGTGATGCAGCAGGAGACGGCGTATCTGGCCGCGTTGCAATCGGCCGCTACTTACCAGGTGATGGGCGACACCATGCAACTGCGCACAGCCGATGATGCCCTGGCAGTCATGTTTGCGGTCGAAGTTGCGTCCGGGCTGGCGGGCAGTAAGTGGGACGTCATCTCTTACAACAACGGCAACCAGGCCGTTGTCAGCCTGATTTTGGGCACAGAAATCACCGCCCAATTTGGCGAAGATGGCACGTTGTCCGGTTTTGGTGGATGTAACAATTACAGCACGACCTATCAAGTAGATGGCGAGAACATCACTATCGGCCCGGCCGCGGCCACCATGATGTTTTGTGAATCACCGGAAGGGGTGATGGAACAGGAAGCGCAATACCTGGCGGCATTGGGCACGGCCGTGACCTACCGCATTGACGGCCCTCGTATGGAAATGCGCGACGCCGAAGGGGCGATGGTTGCCAATTTCCAGGCCGCCGGTTTTGTAGACCCGGAACTGCAAAACTTCCTGGCAAATGCCACTTATCAGGTGGAAGAATCGGTCGCCGGGTCGGTGACGCTGGTCAATGGCGAATACCGCGAACCGGCGGCCGAAGGGTCAGCCTCGGAATTGGTGGTGACATGGACGGGCACGGCCGCTACCGGCACGTTAAACGAACAGTTTGCGGTAGCGACCATCATTACGGTTGATCCCGGTGGCAGCGGCACATTTTACTATCTGTCCGTTTTTACGCAGGACGAGGGTGGGCAGTTGGTGAACACGGCCGTTACCTATCTCGGCGACCGGATCATTGTCAATATGCTGGACATCACCCGGAACTCCATCGTCGTGCAGATGGGGCAGGCTGGCGAAGACGACCCCATGTGCTGCCCCACAGAACTGGTCGAGCGGGTGTATACGCTGGAAGGAAATGAACTGATTTTGGCCTCGGAAACGGCGATTGAGCCGTAATGATTTATAGACCTGGCAGGTTTCCTCACCCAAAACCTGCCAGGTCTGGCGTGTGATTAAAACAAAACCTGATCCATCAATGTCAACACGATAGGTAACAGGTTCAACAACAAGAAGATGAACACAACTACGCCAATAATCGTGCCCAGATGGGGGCCACTTTTGCTTTTGACAACCTGCCCGGCAATCAGTTGTTTGACGGCGCGGATGGTTTGGCGCACGGCCGTGTCCATCTCCCACCGCCCCACGCCCGCCCAATCCCAACCAGGCTCCGGCGTGGGGATGAGCAGTTTGTGGCCGGGGCTGGCCGAAACCGCTGCCAGCATCTCCATGTCCGTTTCGCCGTGAACCACATAAGGCGTGGCCATCGTCCAGGGGCCGACGATGATTTGGGCCGCCGCCAGTGCCTCTTGCGCGGGCATGGGTTCGTCGGCCGTGTGCAGCGTTTCGTTGGCTACGGCCGTCAGGCCAATGGGATGCAATACCACGGTGGGCAGCGCCTCATGCAGGTCGTGGATTAGCCGTTCGGCAAAACGGCCGTCGGCGTCATCCACTACCGCCACATGCACCGTTTGTGCCCGTCTTGCCTCCGCCTGCTTGAAGGCGGCATTGTCCAGCCGCAGCAGCCGTCCGTGATACAACCAGACGACAACCGCCAACAGGGCATACGCCACGGCCTGAGCCATATCCGCTGCCAGGTTCACGGCCGTGCGCCCACCCAACAGCAGGTAGATGATTTGTGACACGGCGTAAACGCTGGTTCCCAAAAATGTCAACGTCGCCAGCAGCAGGTAGAAGTACAGATACAACCGGCGTACCAACGAACGCCGCGCTGCGTCGCCCACTTCCCCGGCGACGCCTACTTCCGCCTGAATGTTACGCCAGGGTACCAACCAGACGACTAGCCCGGCAATGAGCACGGCCGTAAACCAGGCTGTCTGTTCACGCAGATTGTGGCTGATAAATTGCCCGCTCGACCGGATCAGTACGCTGATGTCCCCACCTACGCCAATGAGCAGTGCCATCAAGCCAATGCCGGCGATGAGGTACCAGTACAGCCGCCGCACCCCGGCCTGTTCGTCCACTTCTGGCATCACGCTCATATCTTGCCGCAGTACGAAGAAATGATATGCCCAGAGCACGGCCGTAGTCACCAACACACTCAGCACATTAAAAATGCTGCCCGGCGTCGCCACGTTTAACAACTGCCGGAAAAGCCCGGACAACAAGATGGTCAGCGCCGATACCGTGCCCAACGCCGCCAGGAATATCACCAGATACAGGTAAAACTTGCGCAGCGCGGATGCCTGTTCGCGCACCCCGCCAAAGGTAAACATTTTCTCCGCCTTGCGCCAGAAATAGAGCCAGGCTACCAGCCCTACCAGCAACGCCGCCAGCGTGATAGCCAGTGATTCCTCATTAGCGATTATGCGGTCGCTGCTGAACTGGAACAGCAGCCAGCGCAACAGCCCTCCACCGCCAATGCTCAACAGCAGCAGCGAGATGAACGTGAACAGGTACACATACAGCCGGTGGATGGCGGCCAGATCGTTGGTCTCAGCTACCTGGCTGCGGTCTACCACCGTGACCCAGTGATGATAAGCCCACAGCACGGCCAGTATGACAATGGCGACGGCCGTGTACACCAGATTCGCTCTATCCGGCAGTTCGTTGCTCCAGGAAGGGATCAACCGTTCCACCCCTAACGCCAATCTAAGCCCGGATTGCACAAAACCCATACTGTTCATGAAAATGGGGATGATAAAAGCGGCGAGCATCACATAGAGATATACTCGCCGCAGCAGCGCGGCATGTTCTTCTTCATCCCGGCGGGCCAGCCGCTCCGCCCACAACCAATGGGCCAGGTAAATGGGCAGGCCAATGATGATCACCGCCAGTTGCACGGCAATCCATTCTACCCGGTACGAGATGTTGTCCCGCAGCGGGTTCAACGCGGGCGTCAGCAAATTGCGCAGCAGGGCAATCACCGCCCAGGCTACCGCATTCAAGCTAACGGCCGTGACCACAAACAT
Organism: uncultured Ardenticatenaceae bacterium; assembly: GCA_964467705.1. Taxonomy (GTDB): domain Bacteria; phylum Chloroflexota; class Anaerolineae; order Promineifilales; family Promineifilaceae; genus CAADGU01. The sequence goes on from CAYXUZ010000110.1 coordinate 19,558, forward strand.
ATAAACCCGTCGTATGTTCGCCATTTCACACCTTCCAACTGTCATTCCGAGCGCAGTCTGCGGAGCGAGGAATCCTGCACCTCATCCACCAGGAAAGATTCTTCCTTGAAGAAAAGCCTGCCCTGAGGCATCGAAGGGTCGGAATGACCATTATATTTTTCATCGGCACCAAAATTCCTGGCTCGTTCCCCAGCAATTCGACCAGTACATTTCGGCGTCACCTACTTTCCATTCATCACCCTCGCGCAGCAGCCGCATGGTAAAGGTTTGTGTATATTCGTGGCTACCCATCAGCCCGTCGTTGTAAAAGGTGGTTTTGCGAATGGTGACAACGGCCGTGTCTTCGCCTGTCTGCTTTACTGAATCCACCGCCAACGCATAGTCACCGCCGGTTTCAAAAAGCCAGCTATTTTCGCGGGCATCATCCGCCATGTCGGCGGCGTCTGTGGGATACTTGAAGGTCGAGAGGATATATTGATAGGCGCGTTCATAGTCGCCTTGTTGCAGCGCCAGCAAGTAGTTGTGCGCGGCTCCCGCTGGTGTACTGTCATCCTGGTAGGTTGGTTCCGGGCGCAACAGCACCACCGAAAAGGCCACAATCACCAACAAAACGACGCCAAACACGATGCCAAATAGAAATTTGTTTGAGCCGTTCATCGGACACACTCCTCGCCGTTTCTGTAGGGGCCGTGCCTTGTGCCTGCCCACTTGGGCGACCACAAAGGTACGCCTCTACAGGAGGGGAAAAAGGTCTAATCCGCCTTTCTACAGAGTAATCAGATGGCAGCCCGGATGCCAGTGCCAAAAGGCATATCTTTTTTCTAACAATTGGGTAAGGCGGAACAGGGCACGCCCACGTGCCCCATGCAGGATGTGGGCGGGCCACACTCCTCTAAAAAACGGTGTAGGGGTGATTAGCCAGGGCGTCTTGCAGCGGACGGCCGTGCGGGGCAATCATCTCTGGCAATTCATCCGGCGGGAAAAAGCGGGCGTCCAGCGATTCGTCAGGGTCGGCTTGCAAATGGCCGCCGGTGATGCGGCAGGCAAAAAAGGTGCGGGCGATCTTTACCTGGTCGCCGTTGGGGTAGGTGATCTGGTCAACGGGGTCGGAGTAGACGCCGATGACGCGGCTAGGCTGCACCTGCAAGCCCGTTTCCTCACACACTTCCTGGATCATCGCCTGGTCTACCCGTTCCCCCAATTCCACACCGCCGCCGGGAAAACACCACAGGCCGTTATCCCGCCGTTGCTGCAAGAGAATGTGCCCGGCTTCATTTTGGATGAACGCGGCCGTACCGGCCATGATGTACGGTGACTGCCCAATGTATTGGCGTAGAAATTTGTAATATGGGAGATCGGGGCGGCTGTGGCCCGGCGCGCCCCGGTCAAACGAGGCAAAGGGTTGATGGGCATTGTAGTCGGCCAGCATGGCCTGGTACCAGGGCTGGGTGGGTGGGCATTGGCTGGCTGGTAGCCATTGCAGAGCGTAACCTTCGTGCCCATCAACCTGCAAGGTGCCCCCCTCTACCCGGCAGGCAAAACAGAA
>CAYXUZ010000111.1:0-20835 GCA_964467705.1 uncultured Ardenticatenaceae bacterium
CGACTTGGGATTGCGGATTACCGATTACGGATTACGGGTTCCGCCCCATCTCCACCAACCCACGTTGTGCCGCCAGCGCCACCGCTTCCGTGCGATTGCCTGCGCCCAGCTTGCTAAGAATGGCGCTAACGTGAAATTTCACCGTGCGCTCACTGATGACCAGTTTGGCGGCGATCTCCTTGTTTTGCAGACCGGCAGCCAGAGCTTGCAGCACCTCCAGTTCACGCGCCGTTAAAGATTCCACAGGTGGCTCTGGCTCCTGGTTGACGCGCTGCAAGAGTTTGGAAGCGACAATGGGTTGCAGCAGCGAGCCGCCGCTGTGAACGACGCGCACGGCGTGGAACAACTCCTGGCGGGGCGCGCCTTTGAGCAGATAGCCCTGCGCCCCGGCTTGCACGGCCGTGACAATCCGCTCATCACTGTCAAAGGCCGTAAACACAATCACCCGCGCCCGCACATGGTGGGCCTTAAGCTGGCGCAGCGTCTCCACGCCGTCCATGCCCGGCATTTCCAGGTCAAGCAAGATGACATCAGGGTGCAGGTCGTGGACTTTTTGCAGAGCGTCACGGCCGTCGCCCGCCTCCCCCACGATGACAAAATCCGGCTGTGTGCCCAAAATGGCCGCCAGACCATCCCGCACCACGGGATGGTCGTCTACAATTAAAATGCAAATTTGTTCGGTCATAGCGTCTCAAAATTTAACGCAAAGGCGCAAAGAGGCAAAGGGGCTAAAGGGGAAGAAGCAAAAATAATCTGTGACATCTGTGTAATCTGTGGATTCAACCAGGCAAAACCATTTCAATATGCGTTCCCTCACCGGGCGCACTTTGTAGATGGAAACGGCCGTTGAGCAGCCGTACTCGTTCATTCATACCAATCAGACCAAAACGGTCGGGCGGCACGGCCGTTGGGTCGAACCCCACGCCGTCATCGGCAATCACCAGCTTCATGGCATCGGGCATGAACAATAATTTTACCGCCGCCCGGTTTGCCTGCGCATGGCGGCTGACGTTTTGCAGCGCTTCTTGTGCCAACCGATAAATGCCCGTTTCCAGGCGGCGGGGCAACGGCCGTGCCTCACCCTGCACCAACAAATCTATGGGCACGGCCGTTTGTTCGGCCAGCGCCGCCAATGCCTCTACCAATGTTTGCTCTTCCAACGGCACGGCGCGTAAATCCAGCACCGAACGACGCGCTTCTTCCAGATTAGCACGGGTGAGGGCCAGGGCGTGCTGCACCACCTGGCGTACTTTAGCCGGGTTGGCCTCCGCTTCCAACAGGGCGTCGGCCGATTCCAGTTGCAAGGAGACGGCCGTCAAGCCTTGCGCCAGCGTATCGTGAATCTCCCGCGCCAGCCGGTTGCGCTCTTCCAATGCGCCCAACGCCGCCTGTTGCGCAAACAGCCGCGCCCGCTCTACGGCAATGCCCAACATATCGCCCACTGTGTACAAAAGCTGCAAATCTTCGGCGGCGAGCTGCCGCCAATCCCGGCTGGCCACATTGAGGACGCCCATTTTACGGCCGTGTGCATACAGCGGGATGCTGGCGTGGTATCGCAGGCCGTCCGTGCCATCAATCAACCCTTGCAGGCGGCTGCATGTGACCACATTCACGTTGGCGGCCCCGTCCAGATCACCGGCGCGGAAGGTATCCAGGCAGTAACAGGAACCGGCCATTTTGTCTGGGCGCTGAGTGAGGGCGGGTGGTAAACTTTGCGCCGCCGCCAGGTAAGATTCGCCGTTTTCGCGCAGCAGCCAGACCCAACCGGTCTGCAAATCGAGCAAGTCGGCCACCTGCGCCAGTGCGGTTTGCACCGCTTCGTCCAGGTCTACGGAGCGGTTGAGCGCCTGAGCAATGGTGTTCAAAATCGCCAGTTCGGCGTTCCGCCGTTTAAGTTTTTCCGCGTTTGTTTCGCTCATGGGATCGTTGTATTTGCTGGTTGCCCAACGGAATTTTTTAACCGCAGAGGGCGCGGAGGACACGGAGGTTAAGCAGGGAAAATCTCTGCGTTCTCTGCGCTCTCCGCGGTTGAAATAAGAGAGCTGTCACTGAGTCAATTGGCGTTCCTCATCACGCCATTGTGCCGCCTGGAAAGCCAGCTGCACCACCTGTTCGTCCATGCCAAAGTGCCGGGCGACGGCCGTTGCCGCCTCGCCATCCAGATCATACGTCGTATCAGTGCCCCAGCCAAAACGGTGCAACTGCCAGGGGGTTTCGCGCATGTTGAAGCGCCAGGGCTGGTTGTGGATGACCTTGTTGATGATAACCGCATCCAGAAAAAGGCCGTTTTCGCCATAATCGGCGATGGTGTGGGCGCGGTAATCGGCTTCGGCTACCGGCTCGTCAACCAGGGTGAAGGCGTTGTGGCGGGGGTGGGGGTGCTGTTCAATTTCGTAGCGGTGGGGGGAGCACGGCCGTACCGTATAAACCACAAATGGCGTGGCCCGGTGCATCACCCCCTGCGGGCTGATGGGCAGCGGGGCGTAAAGGGGGAAACCGGCGTCCACCAGCCACTTTTGTCCCTCCAACAAAACGACGACGGCGGTGTGGCAGCCCACCGTCTCGCCCATATTGTTCACCGTCAGATACCCCTCAAACCCCAATGCTTGCAGCAAAGCAAAAAAGGCGTAGTTGCTTTCAAAGCAGGTGCCGCCCGCGCCCTGCGCCAGATTTTCCTGCCAGAACTGTTCCGGCCAGCGGGGGCAGACGGCCGTTTCCGCCACCTGCGCCCGGCGGGCAATGCGGAAGGCGCTCTCCCAGGGCACGGTGCGGCAGTAGGCGGCGATGAGTTGGTCGAGGCAGGGGAGGGTGTGCGTGACAGGGGCGGTGATGCCCAAATGGGCCAAAATGTGCGGGACTGAATCGGGTGGGAGGGATGCCAACATCTTATGAATCGGATTGGTTCAATCTTGCAGATTGAACCAATCTTTACTACGGTCTCAGTTATGCGTTACTAGAATCTACCACAATTTCCAACATTTCGACCAATTGGGGTGCGTCTTCACAGGCGAGTTGGGCCAGGGCATAGAATTCAACCATGGCGCTGTCCAGGCTGTCCAGGAGAGCAACTATCTGATTGTGGGTGTTTGTTTGGGAAGGGAGAGAGGGAGGAGTGGGGGTACGGCCGTGACCTATCAAAGACTCTCCCGATTTTTATTACCCTACTTTTTGCTACTTTGTTTCTGACCCCGTGTAGATGACCTGGTTATGGTACACGATGTAATCATCTCCCACATTGTGAACATGTAAACCAAACAATCTGCTTTTATCAATTGTAATAGCCCCATAATCCAAAAGAGCATGATGATTGGGACAGACACAAATGATATTTTGCTCCACATCTGGGCCATCATGTGGTTTGCCTAACGGTTTCAAGTGATGTGATTCCGCATACCATTTTCCATTACCAAGATCAAGAGTTAGACCACATATCTGACATTCATAGTTATGCAGTTCTTTTACTCTACGGGCCAAAGCCGTATCTCGTAAAATGCGATAAGTATTAAGTTCATGACGTGAAGGCGATTGAGGCTCAGAAATATCTACCGCTTTTTGTGTTTGATCTGTATGGATTAGTTGCCTAATAAGCTCAAAATATTCAGGCTTTATTTGATACCAATATGGATTACGCCTACTCCGTTCAAGAATTTCACAATATTCCTCTCGAAAAAATCCATAACCATCGGTTTGTTTAGTCCAGTCATATCCAAACCAACCTTCAGGATTAAAGTCTTTTGACACATTAATTCCGGCAGCTTCGACCTGGACAAGAATATGATTTCTCAAATCGGATGAAGGTTGTATTACATTCACACTATCCTGAGAGAGCCTCTCGCAGAAATAGTAAAAGGTCTTAATGGAAAAAGTTCTACATTTTTGTACGTAATCATGTAGATCAACAGCTTTCCCTTCATCAAGGAGCATCTTTAGTTCTTTTATGTGGAGCATCTCTACTTTCTGAACTCCAATGACAACCGTTGCCAGCGTCCCCGCCGCGCCACACCTGTTTTGCACAACTTGATTGTTGGAATTATACGGCCGTCGTCGCCTACTGCACAAAATGGACGGCCGTAAGAAAAGGTACGGCCGTTCTCCTCTCGGCTCACTATTCAAGAAAGATTGGCTAATGTTTGTAGGAAGACGGCCACAGAGGGGGCCATCGCTGCTTCCCGGTGTAACTGGCGCAGGGTATCGCTATCGGTCACGGCCGTGACTTGCTGTGTGACCTCCGCCGAAGCCAGTCCAAAGCGGATGTTCAGCAAATCCAGGATATTTTCTTGCAAAGTTTGTATCTGACCTTCCTCAATACCTTCTTGAATAAACTCTTGGGCTATCGTTGTCATTGTCTGCTCTCCTTGCGCTTCCTGGCGCAGTAAAACTTGTTGCAAATCCTCCCGTTTTACCCGTTCCGTCGCCCGGCTCAAATAATACAGAATCGTGTGAATATATTCCAGCCCCGTCCGCTGGTGGCGCAGTTCAAACGTCAACCGGATAAGACTCTCCAATTCCTGGCGCAAATGCGGGTTGAATATCGCCCGCAGCACCGACCGGCTCACCCGCAGCCAGATTTCTCCTCGAATTTCTTCGTCCGATAGGTGCGAAAAGTCGCTCAGGCGATAGTGAAAATCAGGGGTATACGGCCGTAGCGCCTCTGGCGCATCCAGTAATGACAGAAAATTCACCGGCGCTGTCCAGGGGCGTTCACCATGATAGATGACCAGGGGAATGATGGGCGTAAGCGGTGTGTTCTCTTTGACCTGTTGCCGCCAGATTTGCACCATGTAGCCCAACAGTTGCAAGGCAACCAGCCCATCCGGGTAGCTTTTGTGTTCAAAGAGAAAGTAGATAGTGGTGGTACGGCCGTCGGTTAACTTTACCTAGTAGATCAGATCGCTCTGGAACTCTTGCATGGTCTCGTCAATGAAAGAGCCGTCTTGCAAGTGCAGGGTATCCAGGTCGAGCAGCGCCAGAACTTCAGTGGGTAGGTACTCTTCCAGGTAGTTACGGGCAATGTCCACGCGACCAAAACTATCACGGAAGAATTTGTCATGTGGATTTTGTACGGTCATGGCGGCATTATACCATGAGCAGGTACAGGATGAGGGAAGATTAAATCGGAGCGGGTTCGCTGGTTTCGCTTATTTCTGAAGCGGGTTCGGCTTCTTCTGTCACCTGCAAATGGTCGGGCAGCAGCTCTTCCGCGTGGCGCACCACCGGCACGAAATAGGCGACGATAGACACCACCACAATCGCCAGACCGGTGAATAACATCACCAGGCTCATGCCCGAACCGGCCGTATTGCCCACCAGCCCTCCAAACGTCTGCGCCAGCGCCCCCTCCGATTGCATCGCCGGTTCCAATACATTGTCGGCCAGCGGCCCGGCAATGAGCATCGCCAGCGGCGACGACACCCAGGCAATCAGGCGGCGGATGGAAAAGACCCGCCCCTGCACATCCGGCTCCACTTTTGCCTGCCAGATGGCCTGGTTTGAGCCATTGATGATGGGCGTCATAAAAGCCATCGCAAAACCGGCTATCATCCACACCGGCAGCGCCTGCCCCAAGCCAAACAACGCCTGCACCAACCCCACCACCAGCCAACCAAAAACCACGCCATACACCAACCGTTTGGGGCCGCCCCAGGCCGTCATCACCAGCCCACCCACCACACCGCCCACGGCGGCCGTTGACTGCACCGAGCCGAAGATGAGTTCATTGCTGTTGGTGCGCGACAGCACCATGGGGGCCAGCAGGGTAAACCCCAGATTGTTGAAGAAGTTGGCCGAGAAGAAAAGGAGTTGCAGGCCAAGCAGCGACGGCCGTCGCCAGATATAGCGGAAGCCATAAACAGATTCCGACAACAAGGAACCTTTGCTTTCCTTACCCTCCTTCGTTTTCTCTGGCTGCGGGATATTCACCAGCAGCAGCGCGCTAATGGCAAACACGAAGGAGAACACATCAATCGCAAAAATAGCGCCCATCCCGGCCAGAGCCAAAATAGCACCTGCCATCACCGGGGCCAAAATACCCGAACCAGATTCCGCCAGCCCAATCATGGCATTGGCGCGGGCAAACTGCGTTTTGGGCAGCATGGTACTGATGGTGGCCGAATACGCCGGCCATTGAAATGTCTGGAACGTACCCATCACGGCCGCGCCGATGTACAGATGCCAGATTTGCAGCAGCTCACTTTGATACAGCAGCAGCAGAATGATGGTCACAATGCCAGAGGCCAGATCACTGAGCATCATCATCAGCTTGCGATTGCTGCGGTCTACGATGGCCCCGGCTATCGGGCTGAAAAAGAGCAGCGGCGCTAAGAAGAAAAAGCCGATGAGCGCCAGATCGGTCGCCCGACCGCTTTGTTCAAAGGCCCAGATGGTCAGGGCAAAGTTGGTCATGCTGGTGCCAATCAGGGAGATCAGTTGGCCTATCCAGACGATGGTAAAACCGGACATACCGGAGCGGATATCTTTGGCTGGAGGGGTTGAGGTCATAATTACCTGGGTAGAGATATGATGCGTGATGCGTGACCAGACGTTCACGCATCACGGATTACGCATTCGATTCTAAAGAGCCAAACTTTTTTTCAAGCTGATCCTTCATCACTTGCATCACGGCCGGTGGGCCGGAGAAATCATACCACACCTCACCGCCTGGCAGAAAACGCAGGGTGTAGGTGGCGGCTGGGAAGTATTTTTGCGAGAGGGGAATGAAATCTAACAGGCGTAGCCCCAATTCGTGGGTGTAGGCGAGCTGCATGTGGATGGTTTCGGGGGCGAAAGTGGCGGCGGTCACGGCCGTCAGTACCTCATCATGCCACGCCCCCAACTGCACCAATTCGGAATCATCATGCCCGCCAATCTGGTGCAAAAAGGGGAAATCTTCCGGTTCAATGGTTAACCGGGCCAACGGTTTGAGCGGTAGTTCACTCACCCATTCGTTCGATAGGCCACCCTCGGCCGTACACGGCAGCCGCCGGAACGGTTCACGCGGCAGGAAATAAAGAGTACCGACACGCCAGGGTTCTTTGTCCAGCCATTCCTGGTTAATGGAGAAGTCATACACGCGCAGTTCCTCCCCCTGGCGGTTGCGAAAGGTGCTGAAGCCGTTGCGAATGGAGCCGGTAATGCGGGCACGATCAACCACCGCAAAAAAGAGCGGCCACAAGGCGTCATGGGTGCCATAAATGCCCTGTACATTGCCGCGCCCGCTCTTGTCGTTGAGTTCCGTCGAGGTGCGGCGGGTCAAAAATTCCTCAATATCGGGCTTACCCGACCCGTGAAAAATAACGGCGTCCTGAGCGGCCACATATTGCAGAAATTCGTGTTTGGGGTAGGGAAGTTGATAGTTCAGCACACGGCCGTCTGCCACCGCCACTATCTCCGCCAACAACCCGGCAAACGCCGCCTCTTTTTCCGCATCCAACGCCCATTCCGGCGCGAGCAAACCCTGGCCGGTGGCGATGTCTGAGGCGGGCGGTGGCCCGGCCAGGCGTGTGAATTCATAGTCGCCACCCACCAAAACGGCCGTCACCTGCCCCGCGTCATTGGTCTGGAACACGGCCGTCGCCCCATCGGCCGGGCCACCTTGCATCTGAAACGTGTGTGCCGCCAACGGACACAACACCACTTCAAAACCGGGCGGTACACCAGGAAAGGTCGCCACCAATTCCCCGCCCCGGCTTTTCACTTCCAACACTCTTTCCATCAGGCCATAATAGCCTGCATACAATTGCCAGGACATCATCAGGACACCACCTTTTGAAATGTGATACTGCGCCGCGTGGCCTGGAAGCCCAAATTCTCATACAGCCGCAGTGCGCCGGTGGGGTTTTCCGTGTCCACCCCCAATGAGGCAACGGTTAGCCCGGCGTCTTTGAGTGCCTGCATGGCGGCCACAATGAGCGCCGAAGCAATCCCCCGTTTCCGCCAGCCGCGAATCACGCCAATGTCGTCCAGAAATCCTTCGTCCTTGCCCGATTGGGCATTCCGTTCCGGGCTGATGGAAACGAGACAGAAACCAATGACACGGCCACTTCGACCAGGCTCAGTGCTGGCGTCGCCATCCACCGCCAGCCTCGTCAAATCGCCCCGAAAGTCGGGTTTGCCGGTGAAACCGGCGTGCCACAACCCTTCATCCACCGGAAAAAAGCCAAAGTGATCACGGAACGAATCATTAAATGCTGCGCGCACCGCCTCATCTCTTTCCGGCAGCCAATTCATCAGCGTCAATTCAGGGGGCAGCGGCACAGTGGGAATGGGGTTGTTCAGGTCACGCTCCATTTTGAAGAAGTAACGAGTAGGCACAAAACCATGTGTTTCCAAGAGTTGAATCCGGTCGGTCTGATGGTCACGAACGCCGGTTTGTATGATTTGCGGCAACGGATCGGTAAAGGTAGCAAATTGCTGCCGCGCTCGCGCTTCTCCCCAGGTCGTCAGGAACGTGCCCAACCCCTGCCCGCGATGGGCCACATGCACATTGACGCTGAGATTGGCGCGATGCTCCGTCTCTCCGGGCAGAATAAAAATAATCGCCATAGCCGCCACCTGACCGTCGGCGGTGAGGGCGAGCAGGGAATTGGTGGACAGTTGCTCACCCAGGTAAGCCATCAGATGCTTGAGTTCTTCTGGCGGCTGCGCCGATTCCAAACCATCCGCTTCTAAATTGGCCCGCGAAAGCTGATGAATGGCGTGGGCATCACCCAGAATAGCGGGTCGCCAGGTGTATTGAGGGAACTGTTCAGGTTGAGGTAATACATTATCGTTTATCATCGGCGTTAATCTCAATTGTTTGAAGCTGCCAAAAGGGAATCCATTAATTCGTGTACTTCGGCCTCGGAAATCTCATTGGTCTGACGGTGTTTTTCTTCCGCACCTGACAAAAATATGAAGGTGGGAATGCCAGTAACACCATACCGTTCAACTATATCCTTGCACTGATAAACGTTCACCTTGCCTACCGTTACACGGCCGTCAAAACGTGCCGGCAATCTTTCCAACCACCGGGCTATCATCTGGCAAGGGGCACAATTCTCACCCCAAAAGTCTAGCCAGACCAGATGGTTGATCCCCTTTAGGGTCGCCTCATAATTTTCGTCATCCAGGTTAATGATTTGCGTTTTCATTTTGCTCGTCCCTAGTCAGCGTGTACGGCCGTTACCAGCGGCGCTGCTGGTACACTTTCGGTCAGGTCAATAGATTGTTCATCGAGGGCTGGGGGCGTGGTACGGCCGTCTTCAATCGCCAGCAGTGGCCGGTTCACAAACCCCGTCAGTGCCACGATCAACGTCAAGATACCGCCCATCATAAACCAGGTGCGCACGCCAAACGCATCGGCAAACGGCCCGGCCACAATCAGGCTCAGTGGGGACATAGCCATAGAGGCACTGCCGAGCAAGGTAAACACCCGCCCCTGCATCGCCGGGTCCACCACCGCCTGGAAGATCGCCATCACCGGCCCATTGGTCAGAGAAATCATAACCCCGGCGAGCAGCGCGCTGCCCACTGCCAGCCAAAACATCGTTGCCGGAGCCAGCCCTAACAAGAAACCCCACCAGTGAGGTGTATACGCGCTTCTGAAAACCGCCCCATACCCCTAATAAAATACCCCCGGCGACAATACCCACCCCAAAAGCAGCTTCCAAAATGCCCAGGTGAATGGCCTCACCCTGAAAATGTTGGGTGACCAGTATGGGTTGCAGAGCAGCCAGGGGTGTGAGTAGAAAATTGATGAGCATCGCCATGCCCATCAACATCAGCACGGCGGGCCAGGAGAGGATATAGCGAAATCCCAGGCGCATCTCCGTCCAGAAGGAGGTTTTGCTGGCAGCACCATCCTCGTTGGCCGGTGTATCCGCCTTTTTCGGCTGCGGCACCATAATGAACAGCAAGGGCACAATGGCAAACAGCGCCGTCGTCACATCAATCATCAGCAGCGCGGGCATGGTCAACAGGCTGACCAGCAGCGCGCCCAACGGCGCGGCCACGATGCTCATACCGCCCTGTAACATCTGGTTTAGCCCTTGAATGCGGGTTAACTGTTCGGCCGGCACCATCAGCGGCGTGCTAGCCTGCATCGCCGGCCAATGGAATGCCCCACCCAACGCCCGAATGAACAACAGGGCAAAAACGTGCCATATTTCCACCGCACCCGACCAGAAAAGATACGCTAAAAGCAGCGACGCCAGCGCTACCAGGCTGTCCGCCACAAACATCACCCAGCGGCGCGGCCAGCGGTCAACCAGCACCCCGACAAACGGCCCCAAAATCACCTGTGGTAGCAGCCCAACGAGCGAGGCGGCCGCCAGAATGGTGGCCGAGCCTGTTTCCTGCGTCAGCCACCAGATCAGGGCAAACTGCACCATCTGGCTGCCAAACAAGGAGATGGCCTGCCCACCCCACAAAGTGAAAAACGGCCGTAACGACTTCTGACTCTTTTTATCGGCTATTTGATCCATTGGGGAATTCATCTGTTTACTCCATTTTGCCTGCGGTTGCCAACCAGTGCAGACAGGCTGATGCCCAGATGATAATGGCTGATATTCAATTTGTCAATAACTTTGTGAATTTTTTTGAGGTTGATATAAATTTTCTTGATTCTTTATCCCATTTTCTTGATCGCACATAACGTGACATGGAAAAAAGAAAGCGGATTTTCAGGATTCATATCTTGAAAATCCCCAAAATCCGCGTTTATCTGCGTCCAATTTCCAGAAAATTTGGTGGGAGCTAACTCGATAGGCGATGATAAAACGGCAGCGTAAACTCTGTGCGATCCACATTCAACGTGATAGATTTACGCTCCGTTTCGCTGCCCAAATCGCGCGGCCAGGTCACGTCCACATCATACGTCAGCCCCGAACGCACCCGCACCGGCAGTTCACACAAAAAGACGCCATCTCGATTCGTCGTCCCGGCCACAAACGCCTTGATGCCCTGGCAGCCCACCCGCACTTGCAAGCCATACAAACCCGGCCCGTCCTGATACTCCTGCACCACAATGCGCAACTTCACCGGGCGCATTGGCTCTTTACCGCCAAATCGCTGCTGCACGGCCGTGCTCAAATTCCCGCTGGAACTGGCTGGCGACCGTGACGAAACCACGCCGGGGGCCGGCGTTCGCGGCAGTTGATCCTCCGTAATTTGAATCGGCGGCATGGTCACCGGGCGCGGCGCGGGGGGGGTGATGTCACTTTCGGTAATGGCCAAAGGGTCGGCCCGTAAAACAGGCGGTGGTTCCACCGGGTGGTCTGGTTCAATCGTCAACGTCTCGCGGGCATATTCCGGGTATATCACCGGAATAGGTGAGCGAAAGTGTGGTGGTACAGGGGCAATCTCTGGCTGTGGTGGAAGTTGATCCAGAGAAGGTGTTTGGGGCAAACCGGTACCCGGTTCAAATGCCAGTTTACGCCCCCACTTATCCCGCTCCGTCGCGCTGCGCTGCACCTGCTGACGGATAAAATTGGCCGCCCGCCGTAGCAATTGGCCTGCCGGGCTGTGTTCCCCTGGCGGCGTGGCCGGATCAAGCTGGTAGAGTGGATATTCACTCTTCCAGGCTTGCGCGGCAATAGCCAGAGACAACCAGGGGATTGAGAGATTTGCAGACTGGGTGGGGGTGGCATTGCTGGTGGCCGCCAGGGCGTGCACTTCGTTGCTTTCCGCCAAACCGCAGCCGTTCAGAAGGTCATAGAGGGCCAGGCGCACGGCCGTTGCCCCCTCCACCAATCGCCCAAAATCATTGAGCGTGGGGTCGTCCACAAAACCGGCAGCCCGCAGCAACGCCTTCGCCCGTGACTCGGTAAAAGCGGGCACGCTCTCGTCACTACGGTTCAAGTCAGCCACCAGCCAATCGGCCAACCGCTGCCCAAACAGCCCTAAATGGGCATCATCAAGATAGTTTGAAATGAGGATCGTTGCCTGTTCCCCCATACGCTTCTCCACAAGTGGAATGGTTCAATCTCAAAGATTGAACCATTCTGTCTAACTTTACATATCCGGTATCCAGATTTTTTTGGCGGTAATCAGCTCGGCCTGTGCGGGTACGGGCAGTTTCTCCGGTGATTTTGTGTAAAAGGCCAGCCCTTTATAGCTCACCAGATATTGATAATGTTTGCTCAAAACACCGCCGATACCCATGACAACCAACGGTTCGGCCATTTTTCCCACCAGATTCAACCAATCATCCGGGTCAATGTGGACGATGGTGCCGGTGGCCTTGGTGGCGTTGGCAACGGCCGCTGCTGCCGCAATAGCTACGTATGCCATAGAAGCCTCACAGTTGGAGGGATTTGCATCTGAGGATGCAAACCTCTCTCTTCTATATCACAACACCTGTCTCCAACCGGTGCAGCCCTTCCCAGGTGCGCATCAGTTCTTCCATATCGGAGACGTTTTCCAGGTCAATCTCCATGGCCGTGCGCAGTTCCGGGTCATGCAGATTGCGATCATGGTTTTTCAGCATCGGCTTGACGAGGTGCGTGTTAAAGTCACGTTCCGCTTTGGTCGCTTCCAGCCAGAAGAGGCGGCGCAGCCTGGGCAGCAGTTCATCATCGCTGAACAGATCGGTGATGATGTCGCCAAAGATACGGTTGACCTTGACAGCCACGTTGTCCAGCCGGTCAGCGTAGCTGGCTTCCAGATCGGGCGCCGCTGCCGAGGCACTTTTGCCTTCGCCCAGGAAGCTGATATCAAAGTCAGGCGTGGTCGGGGCAGCCGGGGCGTCCAGGATAGTGATGGCGAATTCTTCTTCGGGGGCGGCGGCAACGGCCGTCGCCGCCGGACTGTTATTGGCCGATGGCGCGGGCGCAGCAGCCGCTATCTCCTGCCGCACCTGCTCCACGCCATACAGAGCCACGTCCAGCAGCCGTTCATTGGTATTCAGCGCCAGTTCTCGTTCGCCCTCCTCCAGCCGGTGATGAACCGAGCGTTCCGGTTTCATCAATTCATACATCGTCGCCTGCTGGCAAACATGGCGGAAACTTTGGGTGACGCGGCCGATTAACTGATTGTAAGCGGCCGATAAATCCAACGGATCATCGCTGCTGACGCCGGGGATGGTGTAGGTGTAGGCACGGCCGTAGCTGGCCCGCTCCAACCGGCTGTAAAGCTCGTGTGCTTCCAACGTGCGCTGCAATTCCGCTGAGATGAGGTCGGCTGCTTCCGGCATAAATTTGGACACCGAATCCTGCATCACCAATTCCACCTGGAACAGAATGCGCTTGATGGGAATTTCGATGCCGCTGGTACCCCAGATCAGGTTGTCATAGGTCACGTCGCGGTCATCCCAAAACTCCGTGCCATAACTTTCCAGTAGCGTCTCTACTTCACGCTGCACCGCATCCTGCACCATGCCTTTGATGCCGTTCAGGGTGGGACGCAGCACATTGCGGAAGCGTTCATCACTGTTGGTACGTGAACTGAGTTCTAGCAGCGCATTGTGGAAGGCGCGTGGCAAATCCTTTTGCTGGCGCACCAACACATTCTCAAAACGCCGCTCTTGCAACTGCTCCCAACTGGTGGCGAACGGTGGCTGTACGCCACGATGCGCCAACTGTTTTTCATAGTAGAAACGCAGCGATTGTAGCGAATTGCGGATGCGGGTGGCCGCTTCACGAAGCTGGCTGCGCACCCGTTCTGTCTTGATAAACTCAATCAGGCTGTCGCGCAGCAAAGGCACTTCGCTGAGGTTAAGCAGGGCTTCGGCCGTGTCCGGGGCCAGCGGATCTTTGGCGTCAACCTGCCCCAACTGATCGCGGAACACCTTGAGGATGCGCTCCGTTTCGCTGGCGAACTCTTCCGGGGCGTTGTCCGGGTCTTGCACATAGAGCGCGGGCGGAGCCATCACCAGGAAGTAGGGGCGGTTGTTGCCCCGGTCGCGGTACCGTTCCCAATAGTTGGGGGCGATATACCGCGTCACTTCCTTCACTTCCAATTCCGCCTGGGGCAGCCCGGAGTTGAGGCGGTCAAACGCCTGGCGCACATTGGCGCCATTCACCGCCAGGAATATTTTAGAAGCGGCGTCATCCAGATCGCCGCCGCTGAGGCCAAAGAGCCGGTTTTCTTTGATCCAGTGTACGGCCGAAAGCGATTTCATCTCATCCACACGCTGGCGACCGGCGTCGGTGACGAGAACGACCATCGCGTCTTCGCGTTTCATCTCTTCCAGGGTAATGGCTTCGTGCAGCTTCATGCCCGCGCCCAGACCGGGCACGTCCACAATGCGCAGGTAGCCGTTCATCAGCAGGTTTTCCTGCCCGGCGTGGGGCTGAATTTTGAAGGTAGCCGACTTGATCAGCCGAATCTGGCGCTGTTCGGTGCCTTTGAAGCCGTCTTCGCGCAGATGTTTCAGGGAGTGTTCGTCATCCAGAATGAGACTCTGCGGCGGCGGCGTCCCGGCTTTGAAAAGCTCTTTGTTGTTTTCGTAGGAGTGCATACAGTCGAGCAGGATTTCCAGGTATTCGTCGCGTTCGGTTTTGGCCTGGCCTTCGCTGGCGGTAGCAATGTCTTTGATGTCGCTGCGGGCCTGGTCGCGTTCGCCGTCGTTGGTGATGTCGAAGGCGGGTAGTTCGGCCAGCTGGCAGAGGCGGCGCACGCGCCCGGCAAATTCGTCCTTGCTCCAATAGTTGAGGACGAGGGATTCAGCCTCCCCTTCTTTAGCTTGCTCAATGTAGACGATGGTGCCGGTCACGGCCGTGACTGCCCCCGTTGGCAGCAAATTCCGCCCCAGTAGCGCATTGATCAGCGTACTTTTGCCCACACCGGTGCCGCCAAAAAAAACCAGCGTATAGGTGCGCTGCGCCAGGATTTTCTGAGCCTCGTCTATGCTTTGTTGGGCCTGGGGCACGGCGCGAATGAGGTAATCGCGGGTCTGGTCAATGGTTTGCTGCAACTGCACCCACTGTTCCACCTGTGCCGGGCTGATGTGGGGGAGGGTTTCTAGCTGTGTGCGTAGTTCTGTATATTTGTCTGCTTTTTTGGACATGGGTTCTCCTGAGGAATTTATGAATTATCAAGGGTGGATGATGAACTTTCATCCCTTGTGATGGGCTACTGCCCGCGTTGTTTTCTGATCATGCATCGCAGATTCCGCATTATTCGCTGCCATACAAGATGGTTCTATGTGGGTGATGCTATTGTACACCAATATACAATCTGATGGAGCGCATCACACTGGTTTATACGCAAAGGAAAAGAGCCGGTTGCAGCACCAACAGAATACATTGACTTATCATTCCCGCATCAGGTAGCGTGAGGCAAAAGCGGGCAGCTAATACACCCGCATCCTGCTTACAAGCCATCTGTTCCCTTAAAAAGCGCCGACAGATTGAGCGAAGTTAGTTTCGATTGACTGGCAAGTGATACATATTGCCGCGCAAGCGCGTCTTTAGCCGCTCCGTGGACGGTGCTCGCCAGGCCCAGAGCTTCGGCAAGTTCATCTGGTGGGCAGTCTTGAATGATTTGCCTCCAAATAGCCGCTTCTAACATGTTAAATGCCGTTTGCACTTCATAGAGATCAAAACCGGCGGCAAATCGCTCCTGGGCCAGGTTTTCCGCATAACGAACAATAGCCGTCAGGTCTTTGTCTGTAATGGACTGAACCATGAGGTTTAAGAGCTTTTGCAAACGGCCGTAAATTTGTGTAGCGCCGTCTTCTTCGTAATGCGTCAGGCGAGCTCGTACCATGACATCCGTCGCCTGACTTAAGATTTCTGTTTGTCTTTGTTCGAGTAGTTGCACAAGGTTCATTTGACTCCAATTAGCCTCCTAAGAGGAATACTCTCGTCGGGAAGGCACCAGACTAAACACGTATTTCATGTTGCCAATGCCGCTTCATAAACCGCTTGAATACCCATGCCAATTTCTTGCCGCCGTTTTGGATGTAGGGAGAAACAGGCTTGAGTAGGATGAAAGCCCTGCTTATTATACTATAACACCTCTTGTTTCGGCTCCGCCCTAAGTTCAGGCATAACGGTTAGACTTTTATGGGAAGGGGATTGATCTGGCAAATGGCCTATGTTATCCTATCGCCTGTGACGCATCGCGTCATGGAGGTAATAGAAAAATATGATAATGGAAAGAAAGATGATACAGATGGAAACGAAATCAGGAAAACGGGTGATAGCACGGCCGTTGACCCACTATGATGCCCCTTATCTGGTAGACATCTTCGAGCATATGTCGCCGGAGAGCCGCTACAACCGCTTCCAACAATCCCTGGAAAACCCCAACCCCAAACAGATTTGGGAGGAAGCCGAAAAGATCGCCCAAATGGAAGACGAACAGCAAGGGGGGTTTATTGCATTCTGGCAACGGCCGTTGCTGCCCGATGTGCCCGTTGGCGCGGCTCGTTATGTGCGCCTGGATGAAGAAACGGCCGAAATGGCCATGTCCGTGCGTGATGATATGCAGGGGCAGGGTGTTGGCACCTGGCTGCTGCAAATGGCCATAGATGAAGCTATCGCCGATGGCATTTGCCAATTGGTGGGCAGTGCCTTAAATGATAACGACGCCATCTGGCGCGTGTTGGATAAATTGGGCTATCCTTATCGCCGCTCACCTGATGGAGCTATTTCAGAGATCGAAGTCAATTTGACCAAACAGGAAAGTAATGTGAGCCTCTGAACACAATTTGGCTACGACAGTACATGAAAAATGGAGTTCAACGCCGGATACAGTGCACAGTAATGAGGGTATAGTTGCTGATAGTGAGCCGAATGGGAACCAGGCTCCGTTGTCCCGGTAATGTGGATTGTAGCCCGGCACGCTTCTTCTACGCTGGCAAATGCCCCCGCGCCCGTCGCCGCCAGTAATGCCGCGCCATAGGCTGCGCCTTCAGCCGTGTTCACCGTCACCAGTTCGGCGTTAAATACATCAGCCAAAATTTGCCGCCAGAGTGGACTTTTAGCTCCGCCACCGGCAATGCGCACCTGCGTCACGGCCGTCAAACCTGCCCCCTTCATCAACTCAAAACTGTCCCGCAAGCCAAAGGCCACCCCTTCCAACACAGCACGGGTCATATGGGCACGGCCGTGACGCACCGTCAGCCCCACAAACGCCCCCCGCGCCAACGGGTCAGGGTGTGGCGTGCGCTCCCCGGTGAGATAGGGCAGAAAGAGCAGGCCATCGCTGCCCGGCGGTATGGCTGCCGCTTCATCCACCAGATCGCCAAATTCGACGCCAGGGGCCAGGGCATCACGGAACCAGCGCAGACTGCCCGCCGCCGAAAGCATGACGCCCATAAAGTGCCATTTGCCGGGGACGGCGTGGCAGAACGCATGGAGACGGCCGTCCGGTTCAATCGCCGGTGTATTCGTGGCCGCAAACACCACACCAGAAGTGCCCAAACTGAGAGCGACAATGCCCTCCACGACGGCCCCCACCCCCACGCCGTTGGCCGCCTGGTCGCCACCGCCGCCCACGACGGGGATGCCAGCAGGTAAACCCGTTGCTTCCGCCGCTGTGGATGAGAGATGGCCGGTCACGGCCGTGCCCTCAAACGTGGGTGGCAGCCAGGCGAGGTCAATGTCCAGGGCCGCCAGCACTTCGGGCGACCAGTCACGCTGCTTCAAGTCAAACAGCATGGTGCCTGCGCCGTCGGCTTTGTCTATGGCAAATTCGCCGGTGAGCCGGTAGCGCACGTAATCTTTGGGCAGCAGGATGTGGGCGACCTGGGCGTAAATGTCCGGCTCTTCTTGCTGCACCCAGAGGATTTTGGGGGCGGTGAAGCCGGTGAGGGCGTCATTGCCGGTAATCTGAATGAGCCGTTTTTTGCCCAGACGGGCGCGGATGTCGTCACATTGGGTGGCGGTGCGCTGGTCGTTCCAGAGGATGGCGGGACGCAGGACGGCCCCGTGTTTGTCCAGCAAGACCAGCCCATGCATCTGCCCGGTGAGGCCAATGGCGCGGATGTGCTGGGGGGGTACGGCCGTGTTCGCCACCACCTGCCGGATCGCAGCCACCGTGCCCTGCCACCACAAATGGGGGTCTTGTTCGCTCCACAACGGCCGTGGCGTTTCATACGCATATTCCGCCGCCGCTACCCCCACCACCACACCGGACTCATCCATCAACAACGCCTTTGTCGCCGTCGTAGAACTGTCAATACCCAGAAAATAATCCATGATTACCGCTCTAAAGTGATTTCCACAGGATATGTTACATTGCTACAGGGAGGCCATGTCTTTCCGAACGAAGTCTTCGGAATGAGGAATCTCTCGTCCCAGTCAGGCGATCTGCGTGACCAATGGAAAGATTCCCCCCTCTGGTTGGAATGACAGGTTACGGCTCAACACATTTGCGACACACCCATTACATGCGTTGTTGTACTTCTGATGGGTCAGCTTCTTCCAGGAAGAGTTCAATAGCTTCAATCAGGTTTTTCCTGGCCTCTTCAACCGTATCACCCTGGCTGGCAATATCCAGTTCAGGACAGAGGGCAACAAATCCATCATCTTCTCGTTCAATCACGGCCGTAAACTGCTGAAATTGGTTCATAAGCTTTCCTCCACTCATAAGCAGCGTATGTTACCGCACACCTAACAGCAGTTCAACCGTCAGTTGGTCCAGCCGCTCGTAGGGCTGGCCTTTGGTGGCAATGGCTTCGCGGTCAAAGGTATGGGCTTTGAGCGCGGCCGCCTTGGCGCGGGAGTAGGCGCCTTTGTAGCTGTCCATACTGCCGTCATCGGCCGTAATTTCGGCGATGAGGTCTTGAATTTCGGCGTCCTCATTCCACTGCGCCGCCTTCTCTTTCAGGATGAGATAGGTGCGCATACAACCCCTTGCAAACGCCTTCACGTCCTCATAGTCTGAGGAGCGGTAGGCATGGGCGTCAAAGTGGCGGCTGCCCGCGTAGCCCACATCTTCCAGGAATTTCACCAGGAAGAAAGCGGATTTGATATTAGCCGCGCCAAAACGGAAATCTTGATCGTAACGGCCGATCATCTGGTCGTTCAGGTCAATGTGGAATAGTTTGCCCGCGTCCCAGGCCTGGGCGACGGCATGAACGAAATTCAGCCCGGCCATGGTGTCATGCGCCACTTCGGGATTGAGACCGATCATTTCCGGGTGATCGAGCGTCTCAATAAATCCTAGCATGGCCCCTACGGTGGGCAGATAAATGTCGCCGCGGGGTTCGTTTGGTTTGGGTTCCAGGGCAAATTTCAGGTCATATCCCTGGTCAAGCACATATTCGCAGAGGAAGTTGAGCGCCTCGCGGAACCATTTGCCCGCGTCAAGCGGGTTTTTGCCGGCGTCCGTTTCCGTGCCTTCGCGCCCACCCCAAAAGACGTAGGTGGTCGCGCCAAATTCCACGCCCAGGTCAATGGCGTTCATCGTCTTTTGCAGGGCATAGGCGCGCACTTTGGGGTCGTTGCTGGTGAAAGCGCCGTCACGGAAGATGGCGCTCCTGAACAGGTCAGTGGTGGCCATGGGCACCACAATGCCCGTCTCATCCAATACTCGGCGGAATGATTTTTTAATCTCGGCGGCCTCGCCGGGTGTGGCATCAATAGGGATCAGGTCGTTGTCGTGGAAGTTGACGCCATACGCGCCCACTTCGGCCAGCATATGAACAATTTCTACCGGGGATATGGACGGCCGTACCGATTCACCAAAGGGGTCACGGCCCGTATTGCCCAGTGTCCACAGGCCAAAAGTAAATTTGTGTTCTGGTTGGGGGGTGTACATGTTTTCTCCTAAATCTTGAGACTGGGAGATTGGGAGACTGGAGATCATTCAGTCGCTCAGTCTCTTAGTCTCCTCATCAATCTCCCTCTTCCAAATTGATGTATTCAAACCAATCAAACGCCGCCTGGTTATGGCTGTCACGGCCGTTGCTGCTGGCATACAGACCAATATACGCGCCCACAAATCCGCCTGCGACCGGGGTGCTGAGGATACGGCCGTCTACACCGCCAGCTACTAAGTGCCACTGCTCCGGTTCCGTAGCCACATAAAAGTTGTAATCCTGCCCGTGTGCTTCCACTTTTAAGTAGAACGTGCCCGATTGGATGGGCTGTTGGGCAATCACCTCTTCCTCCCCTTTGTCTCGTTTAGTCAAGCTGATGATTGGCTCATCGGCCAGGGTGACGACAAAGCGGAAGTGGAAGTTGTTGTTTTGCAGCAATACCAGACCGGCACATTCGTCGCTATTTTGGGGAGTGAAGGTCACGGCCGTAGCCGCCTTAAAATGAATATGCTGCTGCCGACGGCCAACAAAACTGGGGTTGGCCCATTCCGATAACTGCTCCGGGCGCAATTGCAAAACCAGATGGCCGGGTTGTTTAGTTAAACTCCAGAAATCTTCTCGTGGCGTGCGCAGGAAGTTCCATTCATCGGCCAGCGTGGGTGAGTCGAAGTCATCCCGCGCCGGGTGGACCGGCCAGGGGTGCGGCGGCAGGTTGGGCAGCGGATAGGCCGTTTCCACGCGCCCGGTGCCGGGGCTGAAAATCGGCCAGCCCTCTTCCCAGCGCACGGGAACGAGGAATGTTTCCCGCCCCAGATTGTAGAAGTAGCCACCATACGGCCGCATCGCCAGCAGCACCGCCCACCAATCTCCATTTTGCGTCTGCACCAGGTCGGCATGGCCGGTGCCCACAATGGGGTAATCCAGCCCCAAATGACGGTGCGTCAGGATGGGGTTGCCCGGATTGCCCACGTATGGCCCGGTGATGTGCTCACTGCGGGCGATGGAGACGGCGTGGTGATGGGCGGTACCGGCTTCGGCCGTGAGCAGGTAATAGAGGCCGTCAATCTTGTAAATGTGCGGCGCTTCCGACCAGACCACCCCTTTCACCGCGCCATCCCAGATGACGGTTGGTTCACCCACCAACTGCA
>CAYXUZ010000112.1:0-3910 GCA_964467705.1 uncultured Ardenticatenaceae bacterium
GAACAAATCTCCAGCTATGTCGCCGGTTCCATTGACCTGGATACCGCCATGCAAGCCATTGACGCTACCTGGCCCGAAGGCGTAGAAGGCAGCGCCAGCATTACCGAAGAAGAACCCGCCGCAGAAATGATGGATGTCG
This sequence comes from uncultured Ardenticatenaceae bacterium, assembly GCA_964467705.1. GTDB lineage: Bacteria > Chloroflexota > Anaerolineae > Promineifilales > Promineifilaceae > CAADGU01. The sequence goes on from CAYXUZ010000112.1 coordinate 140, forward strand.
GCTTTGCTTATGCCCCCGGCGGTTTTCTGGAACAAGCCATTAACGGCGATTTTGAAGGTACTACTGTAACGGTAGACGGTGCGTTTGAAGGCAACGACCCCGACGGCGTGAAGTTCGCTGAATCCATGCGCCTGTTTGAGGAAGCGACGGGTATCACGGTGAACTACATCGGCAACAAAGAGTTCGAAGGCTCGATTGCCATTCGTGTGGATGCCGGTGACGCGCCGGACATCGTAGACTTTCCCCAACCCGGCCTGTTTGCCAACTTCGTGCGCAGTGGCGATGTCATCCCCGTGACGGAGTTCATGTCTGAGGAATGGCTCTCCCAACAGTACAACCAGGGCTGGCGCGAGTTCAACACCGTGGACGGCCAGGAGATGGGTGTCATGCACCGCTTCTCCGGCAAGAGCCTGGTCTGGTATCCCAAAGCTGCCTGGGAAGCGGCCGGTTATGAAATCCCCCAAACCTGGGAGGAACTGCTGGCACTGACCCAGACGATTGCTGATGATGGCGACACCGCCTGGTGTATCGGCATTGAGTCCGGTGCAGCCACCGGTTGGGTAGCCACTGACTGGACGGAAGAGATGATGCTGCGCACCACCTCCCTGGAAAACTACGATGCCTGGGTGGCTGGTGAACTGCCCTTCGACTCCCCCGAAGTGAAGAATGCCATCGAGACCTGGAGCGAGTTGTGGTTCAATGATGCCTATGTCCTCGGCGGCCGTTCCTCCATTGTCTCTACCTTCTTTGGTGATTCCCCCGGCCCGATGTTTGAAGACCCGCCCCAGTGCTGGCTGCACAAGCAAGCCAACTTCATCACCAGCTTCTTCCCCGAAGGCACGGAGTATGGGGTGGACTATGACTTCTTCTATCTGCCGCCAGTGGATGAGGCTTACGGCCGTCCCTTCCTCGTGGCCGGTGACTTGATCGCTATGTTCAATGACCGTCCCGAAGTCCGGGCGTTGATGGAATACTTCACCACCCCGCAATCCGTCAGTGGTTGGATGGAAGGGGGTGGCGCGATCGCCGCTCACCAGACCGCCACGCAGGATATGTATGGGTCTGACCTGGACTGGGGCGTCTCTGAACTGGTCAACCAGGCCACCAGCTTCCGCTTCGATGGCTCTGACTTGATGCCCGGCGAAGTCGGCGCTGGTTCCTTCTGGGAACAAATCTCCAGCTATGTCGCCGGTTCCATTGACCTGGATACCGCCATGCAAGAGATAGACGCTACCTGGCCTGAATAGTTTTTTGCAACTGGTTTGTAGTAGGGGCAGGTCTTGTGCCTGCCCCTACAAACCCGACTTGGAGGAGAGGGCACATGAACTACGTAAGTGGAACCGGAGAACGGGGGCCGTCGGCGGGAGCACGAATCGTTTCTTTGATTGCGCGTGTGGCGTTGGCAATTGCCATCCCCGCCATCGCCTTTTATGGACTCTATCTAGGTTTTCTCTTTCTACGTGACAGCGATGCGCCCCGGTGGGTCATCACCCTGGTTGCCATCGTTTGGGGTGTGGGTGGTGTAGCCCTTTTGTATTGGATTTTCAACGGCATTGTCGAGCGGCTGCCCAACCAATGGACAGAACGACTCCAACCGTTTGTCTTCGTCGGGCCGGCCATGGCCATACTGGCCTGGTATCTGGCAATCCCCACCGTGCGCACATTTTGGATAAGCCTGTTTGATCGGGACGGCCCGGCCGAGGGGTTGAGCATAGTGGAGCTGATCAACAGTGAAGGGTTTGTTGGCCTGAGCAACTATGTGGCTGTTTTCACCGAACGGGTGATGCTGGAAGCATTTCGCAATAACATCATGTGGATCGTCTTTGGCAGCACCTTCTCAGTTATCTTTGGCTTGCTCATTGCCGTCCTGGCGGATCGCAGCAAATACGAGAAGTTAGCCAAATCCCTCATCTTTCTGCCGATGGCTATCTCCTTTGTGGGCGCCAGCATCATCTGGAACTTCGTCTATGAATACCGGCCGACGGGCCAAACACAAATCGGCCTGCTCAACGCCATCCTGGTTGCTTTAGGCGGTGAGCCAAAAGCGTGGGCACAATGGGTTGATATTGCCCCCTGGAACAATCTCTTCCTGATTGTGATCGTGATCTGGTTGCAAACTGGCTTCTCCATGGTGCTGTTTTCGGCCGCGTTGAAAAGCATTCCTGAGGAACTGCTAGAAGCCGGCCGTATGGATGGCGCGAGTGAATTTCGCATATTTTTCGGCATCATGATCCCTTACATCCGGGGCACCCTCATCACCGTCTGGACAACTATCGTCATCTTTACCTTGAAGATCTTTGATGTGGTATGGGTGATGACCGGTGGGCAATTTGGAACACATGTGATTGCCACCCAGTTTTACAGGCAGTCATTCACCAACCGCAATTCTGGTTTCGGTTCGGCCATCGCCATCGTGCTACTCATCGCCGTTATTCCCGTCATGATCTATAACCTGAAACAGTTCAGAGAACAGGAGGCATTTTAAGATGAGCAGCGCAAAAAGAAAAAAACGACTGAGCAGCCTGTTTGTTAATGGCGCCCTCCTCTTGATAATTTTGTTTTGGACCATTCCCACGCTGGGGATTTTTATCTCCTCTTTTCGTGCCAGAGATGACATTGCCACTTCTGGTTGGTGGAAGGTGCTACCACACCGGGAATGGCAACAGACGGCGACTATTAACCCCAGAGAAGCAGGGCTTGATCCTGATGGAATCATGGAAATAGAAGGTGCTACCGGCACTTTTGAGGAATTACGGGAGGGTATCGAAACACCAAATGGCAAGCAAGTGATCTGGGTCGGCAACAGACGCATAGGCGAGATACAAGTACAAGAACAGGTCTGGACGGTAAGTTGGAACTTTACACTGGACAACTACAGGCAAGTTCTGGGCGGGCAGGATTTTGAGTTTACCAGCCCAGATGGAGAAGTGCGGGTTGTGCCTGGTGATAATATGATTGGCGCATTCCTTAACAGCCTGGCAGTGGCCATCCCGTCTACGGTGATCCCTATTCTTATTGCGGCTTTTGCAGCTTACGCTTTTGCCTGGATGAGCTTCCCAGGGCGGCGCTGGATGTTTATTTTGGTGGTTGCCATGCTGGTTGTTCCCCTGCAAATTGCATTGGTGCCTATTCTACGAGATTACAGGAGATTGGAGATCAATGGCACTTTCCTGGCAATCTGGCTGGCGCATACCGGCTTTGGGCTGGCATTAGCCACCTATCTGCTCTACAACTACATCAGCACTTTGCCGCGAGAGACGTTGGAGTCAGCCTTTATTGACGGCGCTTCGCACTTCACGGTGTTTACGCGGTTGGTTTTGCCATTGTCTGTACCCGCGTTAGCGTCGTTTGCCATCTTCCAGTTCTTGTGGGTTTGGAACGATTATCTGGTGGCGCTGATATTTTTAGGAGGCAACCCGGAATATGAACTGGTGACACAACGTATGGCGGCCATTGTGGGTTCACGGGGGAGCGAATGGCATTTGTTGACGGCCGGCGCTTTTGTTTCTATGGTGCTGCCGTTGGCCGTGTTCTTTGGCTTGCAACGCTACTTTGTGCGTGGGTTGATGGCGGGTTCGGTAAAAGGGTAGGAGAGATTGTAAGCAGTGAGCGGTGAGCGGTGAACAGTAGACTGCTCACCGCTCACTGCTCACTTTTGTGAATGAGGCATGACGGCCGTGTGGTATCACGACGCAGTTTTTTACGAGCTATATATCCGGGCGTACCAGGATAACAATGGAGATGGGAACGGGGATTTCCGGGGGGCTATTG
>CAYXUZ010000112.1:3920-8941 GCA_964467705.1 uncultured Ardenticatenaceae bacterium
TGGGAGTAGATTGCATCTGGATCATGCCCCATTATGCCTCGCCGCTGTTGGATGGGGGGTACGATATTTCTGATTACCGGGACGTGCATCCTGATTTTGGTACATTGGATGATTTCAAGGCGTTTCTGGATGCGGCCCATAAACGGGGATTGCGGGTGATTACGGATATGGTGATGAACCATACTTCCGACCAACATCCCTGGTTTCAAGCAGCCCGGCAAGATAAGAACTCCCCCTACCGCGATTATTACGTCTGGAGCGACACAGGTACGGAATATGCAGAGACGCGCATTATTTTTCTGGATGTGGAAAAGTCTAATTGGACGTATGACGAGATAGCCGGGCAGTATTTCTGGCACCGTTTTTACAGCAGCCAGCCTGATTTGAATTACGGCAATCCACAGGTGCATGAGGAGATGTTTGACATTATGCGCTTCTGGCTGGATATGGGCATTGATGGTTTTCGCGTGGACGCGATTCCCTATCTCTATGAGCGAGAGGGAACAAATTGTGAAAATTTGCCGGAGACGCACGAGTTTCTGCGGAAGATGCGGCGGATGGTGGACAGTGAATATCCGGGCACGCTGTTGATTGCCGAGGCGAACCAGTGGCCGGAAGATTTGCTGCCTTATTTTGGCACACCGGAAGAACCAGAGTTTCAGGTCTGTTTCCATTTTCCGATTATGCCCCGGCTGTACCAGGCGGTAAAGGCGCAGGACAAAATGCCAATTGTGAAGATTTGGGGGCAAACGCCAGCGATCCCGCCGGGCGCACAGTGGATGACGTTTTTGCGCAACCATGATGAGCTGACATTGGAGATGGTGACACCAGAGGTGCGGCAGTGGATGTGGGAGCAGTATGCGCCGGAGCCACGGATGCGGCTGAACATGGGTATCCGGCGACGGTTGGCACCGCTGTTGGATTTTGACAAAGCGCGGTGGTTTTTGCTTCATGCGCTGTTTTTGTCGTTGCCGGGAACGCCGATTGTGTACTACGGAGATGAGATTGGGATGGGGGATAACATCTGGCTGCCAGACCGGCATGGCTGCCGCACGCCGATGCAGTGGGATGGATCGAAAAATGCCGGTTTTTCTATGGCTAATGAGACGTATCTGCCGGTGAATGAGGATTATCGCCAGCGGAATGTGGCCGCCCAGGAAAATGATCCGCAATCTTACCTGAATTTGCTGCGTTTCCTGCTCAAAACGCGGCAGAGCCAGCCCGCTTTACGGCGGGGAGATTTTGCATTTGTGGAAACGGCGAGTACGGCCGTGCTTGCTTTTCACCGTTGGATTAGTGAGCAATCAACCGTGAGCAATGGGCAGTGGATACTGTGTATGTTTAATTTGTCGGATGTGGCGCAGCAAGTGGAGTTAGAGGGAGAGGGGTCACATCACGACCTGCTCCATCCAGAGAGTGGGCTTGTGTACGGCCGTGAATTATCATTAGCACCCCATGCAGCATATTGGCTGGTGGAAAGTACAGATGGCTAAACTGCTAACGCAGCACGGCCACCTGGTACCATGAGTTTTCTGAGGGGCCATGAAGCCGCTGCACCAACACATAATACCTTCCCGGAGATAAGCTCAGATTTACAGCCTCGTTCAAATTACCAGGATTAACGCTGGAACCCCATAACAATTTATTGTTGCCAAATACATACAAATCATAATTGCTGCCAGAGGGAATGGTATTTAGTTGCACCGAAAGACCACTAAATTCATTGAGATCAAAGTAATAGAAGTCGTAGAAGTCATAGGTGCTGTTGAAATTTCCGGCATACCATAGGTTCGGTGGCAGTCCTTTGGCCGCCCCCATGTTGTCATCAAAATCAGAAGCGCCGCTGCGCTGGATGATTGGTAGATACTGCTTGTGGCTGGGAACATACAGGCGCTGCACCAGGGGCACAACCTGAAATTCTCCCAGACTGGGCACATAATGATTACCGCCCAACGCATATAAATAGTTACCAACAAATTCGCCAGCAGGGTGAGCGCGGGCAAAAACGGTATTGGGATCACGCAAATCATAGGGCACGTTCAGTACCGACCAGGCGCCCGTAGCCGGGTTGTAAACTTCCGTGGAAGAAACGGGCACATACTCACCGGCCGAATTAACCGTCATGCCACCAAAAATATACCAGTTACCGTCTAGCCCCACAGCACTGCCCGCGCCAAAACGGGGGATATTCAGGTCGCCAATGGGCTGCCACGGATCAAGACGAAATTCAACAAAACACTCCCCGCCCCGCAACAGCACGTTCCCACTCACCCCCCCCACTACACAAATTTGGTTGCCAAAGCGGGCGGCCATATGCCCATAACGCCCTGTATCCATGTTGGGCTTGGGTAGCCAGGTATTGCTGGCAATATCAAAGAAATAGGTTTCGGCACGGCCGTTCGTTGCCGGGTCTAAAACCGGTTTTTGTGTTGTGCCCCCCGTTAAATAGTAGCCGGAGCCATCGGCAGCAGCTACCGCCTGTGCCCATCCCACGGCCGCGGGCACCGGTAGCAATGAAGGTGACCAGAAGTTTCCGGTAATGTCATAAAACCAATGGGTGGCGTCAAAAACGCCAGACGCACCAACATCTCCACCAGGCACATAGATGCGGCCGTTGACATGCACGGCCGTTAAATCAGAGACTCCCGACCCCGGTATCTGCGCCAGTGCCGCCCAACTGTTGGTCGCCGGATGGTAACGCATCAACCGATTACTACGAACGGGCGCACTGGTTACATCATCCTGGCCGCCAACCACATAAATATAGCCACCGGCAGCCACGGTATCATGGTGTGTCACCTGCCCCCCCGGATTGTTATCCACCAGTTCCCACTTTTCCTCCCCTGGCTGCGGCTGCATGAAGATGTTAAGCGTCATCTGGCCGGAACTGGCCGCCGACCAATCGGCGATGACCACATAATAAGTCTGGTACTGCACGGCCGTGAAAGTCACCTGCGACGTAAACCCGGTGAAATCATCGCTACAGACCACTGCCTGCAAAGCCAGACACGGGTTGGCCGTATCGGTTGAGGTAAAAACACCGACTACCGTATCATAATTGGAGGTATCGGTATTGATGGTGACAACGGCATTGGTCACGGCCGTGAACTTATACCACACCGTCCGGTACCCATTTGGACGACTGGCCCCCGGCCACATACAACCTAAAACGGGATCGTTGTTGTCCTGAGTAAAGTTCTGCACATTGGGCGTCACTCCCCCTATAGCCGTATTCAAAAAAGTAACATTGGTAGCGGATTGGCACAAATCTGCGCCTGCATTCCCACCCACCGGAATCAGCGGCGTATCAATCGTTTGCGGGTCTATGGGAGTCAAGAAGATAGATTGTGGCAATGGCCCAGGAACAGGCGTTGGGGAGAGCGCCAAAGGCGACGGCGTTACCACCATCTCTTGGGCAGATGCCAGCGAAAGGCTTACCACCAGTAACAAAATGACAAATAAGACAATCAAAACTACAATTCGGCGCATCAAACGTTCTCCCTCCGCGTTATTTTTGATTTGTCATCATGGCGGCGATTGTACAAAGGCAAGCGCAATAAGGCGAACGGCCGTATCCCCTTCCACCAATCCTTAATCCACCGGTAATCCATAATCGGTAATCGGACTTCGGATTACGAATTACGAATTACGGGTCACGCCTCACTCGCACGCGATCCCGAATCTGGCGAATGTGCGACGGCCGTGTGCGGCAGCACCCCCCAATCATCACCGCTCCCAACTTGCGCCACTCACGGCACATGGTGCCGTAAGTCGAAGGGTCAGACTCCCCACGCCACACTTTTTGCGCCGGGTCATACCGCTCGCCGGAATTGGGATACACGATTATGTATTTATCCGTCGCTGATTGGATAGTCTGGATCAATTCCGGCATCAGGCGTGGCGGCGAACAGTTCACCCCCACCGCCACCACATTGGGCACATCATGCAACCGGGCAGCACATTCGGCAATGGGTGTACCGTCGCTGATGTGACGGCCGTCCCGCGCCGTAAAGCTCACCCAGGCCAGCATCTGTGGCGTCTCGCCCAGCAATTCACAATACGCCTCCAACTCGCTACGCGAAGGGCATGTCTCGCAGGCCAGCAAATCTGCCCCGCTGTCCGCCAGAATATGCCAGCGTGAGCGATGCCAGGCGACCAATCCAGTTGTGTCCAGGTCATAATCGCCGGTGTATTCCGCCCCATTCGCCAGATAAGCCCCGTATGGCCCTACACTGGCAGCGACCAACGGCCGTAATCGCCCGCGATGATCATGCCCCACCCAAAACTCATCCCGCGCCGCCATTGCCAACTCGACCGCCAGACGCAGCAAATCGCCCGCACCCTGCTCAGTCAGCCCTCGCGCCATCAACCCTGGCAGAGTGGCCTGATAACTGGCGGCAATCACACAATCTGCCCCCGCCCACAGGTAATCGGCGTGTACCTGCTGGATAGCTGCCGGGTCTTCCAGCAACAGCCGCGCCGACCAGAGCGGGTCATGCAAGTCATGCCCACGCCACTCCAACTCCGTCGCCAGTCCCCCATCCACTACCAACAACCCCTGAAAACGCAAGAATAGCTCAATCACATCTTTCACCTGGCGGGAATTAGGAGTTATGAAGGATGAATGATGAATAGGCACTTGCACACCTGAACACTTAAACACGCAAACACAAAGTCACCCCAACGGCGACACCCACGACGGCCGTCGTGGGAACAACACATCCAGCAACACGGCCGCATCCCCATTGCGGGCGCTGCAATCCACAAAGTTGCGCCGCAATTCTTCAATGCTGCGATGCCCAAAGAGCAGTTGCAAAAAGGTTTGCTCAGGGAAAAAGGCATCACCGTCGTGGAAATCTTTGGGTTGGTAAGGAGCGATGGTGGTGAGACGGCCGTTTTCCCACTCCAATGCTAACTGGCTGTGATAAAAATTGAGCCGCAGTTGGCCCGTGTACCCGGCCATCACGCTCCCTGCCAGCCGCCGCTCTAAAGCGGGTGTAATGTGGCGGAAAAAGGCGGCC
>CAYXUZ010000112.1:8951-18923 GCA_964467705.1 uncultured Ardenticatenaceae bacterium
ACGTGAAAAGCCCTGGCCGATAGCCCGCCGCGCGAAAGATCGCGTCGGCGAAGGCGCACACCGAGCCTTTGCCGTTCGTTCCCGCCACATGCAGGATGCGTCGGCCCGCCAGCCGCTTTTCCAGGGCGGGGGTAATGTGGCGCAAAAAGGCGGCCAGGTCAGGCACACGCACATAATAACTGTATGGCGGTTCCTGCTTCTCCAATTCGGGAGACAGCGCCTGGTAAACGGGATGCCCTGTGCCCAGGTTAAAAGAAATGCGCTCCATTGGCTTCACGGCCGTCTGGTTGAATTCCACTGCCTGCTTTTCCAGATGGCGAATGACAAAAAGCGCCAGCGCCCGCAGCGAATGGCCGGGCTGCGCGGCCATTTCCCGCACAAAATAGGTGCCACGCGCGTGCCAGGGCGTAATTTCAACATAGCCAGCCACACTGTTATCGGCTACGGCCGTAACCAAATACATAAATCGGGCATTGTGCGTCTCCCGGTGGGCGTGGAAAAGCTCATGCTGCCAGATCGCCCCATCGCGCACCCGGCTCAGCAAACTGCCAGCATTATGCCGGGCATACAATGCTTGCAGCACCGGTATATCATCCGCCGTTACCGGGCGAAGCTGATATTTCTCCTCCTCCGGCTTTTCCACGATTTTGCGCAACCGTGATGGCAGCAAGTAATAAGCCCGGCTGCCGCCCAGGTCTACACACATCTCGTAACCATACAGTCGGTAATACCAGGGAATGCCCGTAATCACCTGCACCAGTTCGCCACGGGCGGCGCTTTTAGCGTGAACAGCTTCAAATTGTGCCCGCACCAGCCCCCGCCGCCGGTATTTCTCGTCCGTGCCCACAAGTTCTGGCCGGCCCACACCAAACGGAATCTCCTCATACGCCCATGTTTGTGAAATCAGGTTCAAGCTGGAGACGATCTTACCGCCCTCGTTTTTATCCACCACCACCGTAAAATCGCTGGCTTTTGTGGTGGGATGCTGCCCGGCCATCAACTCTTTTGTCCAATAAACCAGGAACTTTTCCGGATCATCGGGATCATCAGTGTGGATGCGCAAATTGAATTGGGCTAACTCTTCAGCATCGTCTGGCGAAGCCCAGCGCAGCACCAGACCATTACCTACATCTCGTGGCAACCCAAAGTCATTGTTACTCATCAAAAATCCTCCGTCCTTAATGTAGAATAAATGTTGAAAATCTCCTACGTCATGCTAATGTTAAGATCGTATACAGCCTACGTCAAAGTTAAAAAATCAGGAGACCAGACAGCAACACAGTATTTCTGGTCTATCATTTACATCAATTTGATTGGTAAAAGGAGAGAATGATGTTTTTTGCCTCTTATGGTTTATGGATCATGTTAGCTATCCCTGGCCTGTTATTAGGATTATACGCCCAGGCCAAAGTTAAAGGTGCTTTCAACAAATATTCAAAAGTGCCGACCACCCGACGCATGACGGGGGCACAAATAGCGCGAGAACTGCTGAACGCACAGGGGTTGTATGATGTGCAGATTGAGCGGGTAGACGGCCGTCTCAGCGACCATTACGACCCCCGCAGCCGTGTTTTGCGCCTCAGCCCCGACGTTCACGACGCACCCAGTGTAGCCGCTGCCGGTGTGGCCGCCCACGAGATGGGCCATGCGCTGCAACACGCCAGCAACTATGCCCCGCTAGGATTGCGCAGTGCTTTGGTGCCAGCCACCCAGTTTGGCAGCCAGTTAGCGCCCATGTTGTTCATGGGTGGTCTGATGCTCAACCTGTTTATCGGGGGACCGCTCGGTATCTGGATCGCCTGGGCCGGTGTGGCCCTGTTTACCGTTGCCGTCTTCTTTACGCTGGTCACACTGCCGGTGGAATTTGACGCCAGCAAACGGGCAAAGGCGCTACTGGTCAGCCAGGGCATCCTCTTCCAGAACGAGATCGAAGGGGTCAACAAGGTGTTGGACGCAGCCGCCCTCACTTACGTGGCGGCCGCCGTTGCCGCCATCGGCCAACTGCTCTATTACGTGCTGCTCTTGACCGGGGGGCGGCGGGATTAAGAAGAAAGTAAACAGTAAGAAGTGAGCGGTGACTGCTTACCGCTCACTAACCTGTTTTGCCAGAGCAATCGCCCCGGCCACGCCGGCCCGCCCACCCAATGCGGGAGGAACGATATAGCCGTCTATGTTCTCTAACACGGCCGTATGCTGCACATATCCACGCAAACTGGCCTGCACCTTTTGCCGCAGCAGTGGGAAGATCTGGGGCTGAGCCATCACCCCCCCACCCATAATAATGCGCTGTGGCGATAGGGTGCAGATAAAGCTGTGCAACGCCAGCGCCAGATAATGCGCCTCTAAATCCCAGGCAGGATGGTCGGATGGCAGATCATCACCTGGCTGTCCCCAACGGTCGGCAATAGCCGGGCCAGAGGCCATGCCTTCCAGGCAATCACCATGATAGGGGCAGCGCCCCGGAAATGGGTCGGCCGTCCAGTCATGGGGCAGCGGGATGTGCCCCATTTCTGGGTGAATCAGGCCATGCAGCAGACGGCCGTTTACGATCACCCCACCACCGATGCCTGTCCCAATCGTCAGGTAAATAAAAGTATCCAATCCCTGCGCTGCCCCCCACCGCCATTCACCCAATGCCGCCCCGTTGACGTCCGTGTCGAAACCAACAGGCACATCGAGAGCGCGGCCAATAACACCGGCAAAATCGGTATTAGCCCAACCCGGTTTAGGCGTCGTGGTGATATAGCCAAAGGTAGAGGAGGCAGGATTGGGGTCTACGGGGCCAAAAGAGGCAATGCCGACGGCCGTTAATCCACCATATCGCTCTGTCTGTTCCTGAAAAAAGGTGATGCACTGATTCAGATTATCCGCCGGATTGGTTGTGGGAAACCGAAGCTCCGCCCGAATATCAGCCGGCCCTGTTCCCACCGCACACACAAACTTAGTGCCGCCCGCCTCAATACCACCATATAACTTTGCTTCATTCATCTGCCAGGACCTCCAAATCAAAAACAAGTAAATGATGAAATGCGTTAAATGAACCTGTAGATGGATTTCATGGCACGTGAGAACGGCCGTTCCTGGTTGTTCCTACAATTTGGTTCAAATGCGCCGTGTCGTGGTCTACCATAAATTGGACGAGTACGCGCAAGGAGAGGTTGCCTCTGGTAGAATGGCTGCCCATACGCTGCCAATCACCCGCCTTCAGTTCCTGCAAGTACGCCAGCGTTGCCTGCCGTGCCCGCCGGAAGTTTACCAGCATTGTGGTTAATGGCTGCGTCAGATCATGGGAGGCAGGGTCAGGATGGATGGGAGAGACAGACGGCCGTTCCTTCTCCACAACCAATTGCAGCCGCGCTAATGACAACTCCTCCACCAGCACCAGGTGGCACAGCACATCAGCTGCGCTCCATTCATCTGGGGTGGGGCGCTGGATAAGAGTTGCGCTATCCGAGCCTTTTACCAGCCGTTCTAAATCGCCTGGCGTGGCAGCCAGGGCGTCTAGTAACACTTGTCGTTTACTCATTCGACCGTCGCAAACACCCGCGCAAAGTAACCTTCCACCAGTTCATTCAAATCCTGGCGCACCGCGTCTGACAGGTCAATGCCCGCCAGCCGCTGCGCTAACTGCTGCTTAAATTCCAGCTGCATTTGCCGGTAAATCTGGATGCGCTGCGCCTGCGGCGAACCCGCGCCGTGCATGGATTCCGTCAGATAGCCGACGGCATTGCGGCCCAGGGTCATATTTTCAATCAGGCGCAGGATGCGCAGCCGGTGTTCGGTGGGCACGTCGGCACGCCCTTTCAGATATTTTTCCAGGAGCGGGCCAAGTTCTTCATGCCGGTAATCGGCTTCCGAAGGCATCGTCACCATCAGCCCACCCGCAATGTCCTGCGCCAGGCGGCTGATCTCGTAGGGGAAGCGGGTGACGTGGTGTTTGCACACATTCGCCAGCATGTCGTCGCAAATGTACGCGCCGGATTTGGTGGCCGTGCTTTGGTAGGAGGCGGCAATGCCGGTGGCGTAGATAGTCTCGTTCAGGTGGGTCATCTCCACCAGTTTGTCCCGAATGTGGGAGGCGTGGGCGACGCCGTTGTACTCGGCCGCTGTGGCCGCCGCGCCAATCAGCACGTCGCCCACGCCACTTTTGCAGACGTAGCTGCGGCGATGGTAACAGGTGAAGCGTTCCACCAGCATGGCCGCAAACTCCGTTTCGCCATCCATAAAAATGAGGTCGTGGGGGATGAACACGTCGTCGAAAATGACCATCGCTTCCTGCCCGCCATATTGGCTATTACCGGCGTCCAGAGTGCCATTTTCCAGACTGCGGGTGTCACAGGATTGACGGCCGTACACATACGTAATGCCCGCCGCCGTCACCGGAATCGCGCCCACAATGGCGTAGTCACGGTCGGCCGGGCTGAGGCGCATGGTGGGCATGACGATGAGCCAGTGGGAGTTCAGGCAGCCGGTCTGGTGCGCTTTCGCCCCACGAATGTACGCACCCTCGGCCGTGCGGCGGCTGATGTGCACGTAGAGGTCAGGGTCGGCCTGCTGGTGGGGGGCCAGGCTGCGGTCGCCCTTCACGTCGGTCATGGCCCCGCCGATGACCAGGTTTTGTGCCTGCATCTGCGTCAGGAACGTTCGGAAGCGGGCGTGGTAGCCTGTGCCGTGCTGCGCGTCCATTTCGTAGGTGACGGAGTAGAGGGAGTTGAGGGCGTCCATGCCCACACAGCGTTGGAAGCAGGTGCCGGTCAATTGGCCCAACCGCCGCTGCATCTTGTTCTGATTCACCACGTCCTCGACGCTGGCGGCAATGTGCAAGAAGCGGTTGACGGGTTGGCCAGTGAAGGGGGAGACGGCCGTAGCCAGTTCCGGCTGTTCACAGGCCAGATCATACGTCTCCGCCACCGCGTTGATCGAAGGGCGAATCAGCGGGTGGTCTACCGGCTCGGCGACCAACTCACCAAACAGGTACACCTGTAAATTCCTCCCCCGCAAACTCTCAATATATTCCGCGCCCGTGGTGATCGGAGTTGTTTCATTCTCTAGACTCATGCTCTTCCTCCGTCAGGCCTTCAGACATCCGATTTCTTTGAGAAATCGGATGTTTGAAGACGGCAAAATCTAATGGTACTGTATCGACTTAATCCACTAAACGAATGCGTCAAGAAAGTCCCTGAAACTCGGTATGTGACCAGTTTCTTCCAGTCTTTTTTTTAACTGCTCAAAATATGCAATATGAAGCAATGCAGTCAGGTTTCTAAATTTTTCGTTTAGAGCAAGTCGCAAATATTTTTCGGCAAATTGCGCTCTGTTTAAATTTTCGTCAGGCTTTGGGGGAAGAAGTTCGGGATCGTTTGTTCTTACATTATATAAGCGTTTATATTCCCGCAATTTTTTTGCTGTTGGATGAGGACGAATGATTTTTCTGTTTCCAAGTGCCCAGGCTTCAAAACAAAAGTGTTGGACTATTACCTTTATTTCAGCAGAGCATTTTCGTTGTGAAATAAATGCTTTTACTTCTTCATATTTCTCCTCTTTTGTCGCATCTTCTGAATCAACACATATTACCAATCTGTCAAACTTCCTCACTCCATTGATATCCTTAATTGCATTATCAATTACTTCAAAGTAATAAGGATACCCTCTTGCTGATATTATGTAAAATTGATCCTCTTTTATTTCAGTAATATGGCTAATTTGAGATAGGTTTGGATTCACTAAGGGTATCCATAACTTGTAGACAATCGCCTCCACTTTGCCTTCAGTGACAATATAAAAGTTCATTTTATACCTTCTATAAAGAAGGGATCATTGATAAGTTGGATGAAAGCCTGTTGCTTTGAGATTCCGAACCTTTCAGTGAGTTCCTTACCATACTTTATTGAAACGTGCATACCATCACGGTGAAAGATGTACCAGTTTTGGGGTGGCACTGCATTTATTAAGTAAGGGTGATGGCTTGTGATAATGAATTGAACGTTTTTTTCTAACGTCAGAATGAACTCAGGAAAGAAATCTATCGCATTTATCCCGAGGGAATTTTCATATTCATCAATTATGTAAACTCCACCATCAGGTAAAACCAACAGATCGGTAATAATCAAAAGAACTTTTTGCATTCCTGATGATAACTCAGTAACTGGGATCCAATTGTCAGAATTCTTCTCTCTAAGTGAGAAAACAGGCACGTGAGCAGCTACCTTAACATTTGTTCTTAGTTCAGAAAGTTCTGTAATTCGAGCTTCTCTAATGAATGGAAAAACTTTCTTGTATTCCTCGATTATCAACTTATATGTGTTATTGAAGTATTTCTGAAGGATAAATAGTTTGGCACTCAAATTCAGATCGGCTCTAAATAGCACCTCCATATCTTTCTTTCTTTCCAATCTATCAATTAATCTTGTTGGAATAGCATGTATCTCCAAAATACTGCTCAATGCATCGTGGAAAAAACGCCTCCTCATGACCATTTCAAACGCCTGATAAATGGGCTTAATGATTTCCTCAGCCTTTAGTAAAGAAACACTGGTTTCTTGAGATGACAGTTTTGGGAGTTCACTACCTAAAAACATGAATTCATGCTGATTACGTTCCACAATTGGCACTAATCTTTCCCCATCGTGTTTCCAAAGGTAATCACGAACAACTTTTCCTGATACGACTTCTCCTTCGACCTTCTCTGTTTCCAGGTTCCAGGTATAAGTAATTCCTAAATGTTCAAAGGTAATATCCCACGAACCATTCTTAAACTCCTTTGACGCGACAAATAAACCAAGATTAAAGATTGTATTTAATAGGCGAGTTTTGCCAGTAGCTGAATCACCAACAAGTAGGTTGAGTCTTTCAAATTCAACTTGATCGAAATCCCATCCTGGTTCTTCAACATCACGATAATGATACTTCTGTATTTTCATAGGTCATTTACCTTTTCCTATGCCGCAGAAACTGCCCTTTCCAATGAGGATCGCGAAAGTAATGAGACGCAAGATCATATTATCTGCATTAAACTCCGCTCCGCCAATCGAATTTCATACAGCTAAAAGTGTGAAAGCGCTTATCACAACTAAAATTTGGCATATCAATAATATATTTGTAATATATCAGATATTATCAACGCAAAGTGGCAAACTTGTACTGAGCAATGTCGAAGTAGAAGCAAAGGCCGCAAAGAGAAACAAAGGCTTTTCTTCTTCTTTCTTTACCCCTTAAACCCTTTGCGTCTTTGCGTCAAAAACCTATGTCCCTATCACAACAAGCCTACCACAGTATCAAGCGCAAAATCGTCTACCTGGAATTGGAACCGGGAGCGGTGATTGATGAGGCGGCGCTGCAAGAGGAGTTGCGGCTCGGCCGTACCCCCATTCGTGAGGCGTTGCAGCGGTTGGAGCAGGAAAAGCTGGTGACAATCGTGCCCCGGCGCGGCATGTTTGTCAGCGAGATCAGTGTCACGGATTTGTACCAGATTTTTGAGCTGCGGTTGACGGTGGAGGCGTTGGCGACCCGGCTGGCCGCGCGGCGGGGCACGGCCGTCCACTGGCAACAAATGGAAGCCGTCCTCAATTCTATCCCCTGGCAAACGGCTACTGACCAGCAGTTGATCGAGATTGACGAAGCGTGCCACGCCATCATCTACGCCGCCGCCGATAACACTTTTCTGGAAGATATGCTCACCACCTGTTACGTCCTCAGCCTGCGTTTGTGGATGTTTTTTTTGCACCGCATTGGGGATATGAGGACGGCCGTGCAAGAACACCAACAAATCTACACCGCCCTGCGTGACGGAGAGGCCGATGAAGCCGCCCGCCTGATGCAGCAGCACATCCAGAGCTTCCAGGCCGAAATGAGCGCGATTATGAGAGGAGAATGGGATCACGGATGACACGGATATGACGGATTTTCACGGATTTGTTGTCATAGAAAAATCCGTGAGCATCCGTCTAATCCGTCCAATCCGTGTGTCTATTTTGGAGGCAATATGAGAAGGCGAGAGAGAAGAACAAGGGGGGAGGACACGGCCGTACACCACGCCACGCAGCCGCTCCACCACCTGCCCCCCTACGAAATCCTGAGCGAAGAAGGGCTGCAAAAAATCCATGACGCCTCCATGGCCATCCTCTCCGAAATTGGTATAGATTTTTACGATGCCGAAGCCCAGGCGGTCTTGCGGGCGAACGGTGTGCGGCTGGAAGGGGACACCGCCTACTTCGACCCGGCACAGGTGATGGAGGTCATCGCTCACGCGCCCGCCCAGTTCACCCAAATTGCCCGCAACCCGGAAAACAATGTCCTTATCGGTGGGCAACATCTCTGTTTTGCGCCCGTTTATGGGCCACCATTTGTCCACGATTTAGACCGGGGCCGCCGCGAAGCCAAACTCGTTGACTTCCAAAACTTTGTCAAACTCACCTACCTCAGCCCTTATCTGCACCATTCCAGCGGCACCATCGTGGAACCCACCGACGAACCGACCCACACCCGCCACCTGGACATGGTGTACAGCCATCTCAAATACAGCGACAAACCGTTTATGGGTTCTGTCACCTCCCGCGCCAACGCTGAGGACAGTGTGCGGATGGTGGAAATGGTGTTTGGCGCGAATGTCATTCGCCAGAATCCCGCCCTGCTCTCCCTCATCAACATCAGCAGCCCGCGCCGGTTGGACGACCGCATGTTGGGTGCGCTCCTCGCCTATGCCCACGCCCGGCAGGCGTTGGTCATTACCCCCTTCATCCTCTCCGGGGCCATGGCCCCTGTTTCCATTGCGGGCACGGTAGCGCAGTTGAACGCGGAGGCGCTGGCGGGCATCGCCCTGACGCAGATGATCAATCCCGGCACGCCCGTTGTCTATGGCGCGTTCCAGACGAACATTGATTTGCAAAGCGGCGCGCCGGTCTTTGGTTCGCCGGAGAGCCAGTTGGCGCTCTATGCCAGCGCGCAGTTGGCGCGGCGTTACAACCTGCCGTTTCGCAGCGGCGGCATGTTTGCCAGCAGCAAAATCCCGGACGCGCAGGCAGCGTATGAATCGGTGCTGGTGATGCTGCCCACGATTCTGGCGCGGGTGAATTTTGTGCTGCACGCGGCCGGTTGGCTGGAAAATGGGCTGACGGCCGGATATGAAAAGTTCATCCTGGACTGCCAGTTGTTGGGCAGCTTTCACAAACTGGTGCAAGGGCTGGATTTATCGGACGAGGGGCTGGCGCTGGACGCCATTCGGGAGGTACCGCCAGGCGGCCATCACCTGGGCACGGATCACACGCTGCGTCATTTTCGCCACGCTTTTTACCGCGCCCCGCTGTTTGACTATAACTCGTTTGAGCAGTGGTACGAAGAAGGGGCACAGTCCGCCGACCAACGCGCCAATGCCGAATGGAAACGGCTGCTGAAAAGCTACGAAGCGCCGGTGTTAGACACGGCCGTTGACGAAGCCTTAATTGAATTCTTGCGCAAACGCAAAACCGAAATCAAACCAGAGTATTAAAGTTTGTAGTAGGCGATTTATCGCCTTTTGACGGCGATAAATCGCCTACTACAAACGATGAAGGAGTAAAAGATGAGCAACTTACCAGAGAAAGCAAATGTCGTGGTCATCGGCGGGGGGATTGTGGGGAACAGCGTGGTGTATCACCTGGCGCTGAACGGGTGGCGGGATATTGTGCAGGTGGACAAAGGGCCGTTTCCCAATCCCGGCGGCTCGACGGGGCACGCCTCCAACTTCATTTTCCCCGTTGACCATTCCAAAGAGATGACAATGATTACGCTGGACAGTATGCGCCAGTATAAAGAGTTGGGCGTTTTCACAGAGAGCGGCGGCATTGAAGTGGCGCGTACCGAAGCGCGGATGGAGGAGTTCCGGCGGCGCATGGCCTCGGCGAAGGCGTGGGGGGTGGAATCTTATTTGATTTCGCCCCAGGAAGTGAAGGAACTGGTGCCGTACATCAATGCTGATATTTTGTTGGGTGGGTTTTA
>CAYXUZ010000112.1:18933-20661 GCA_964467705.1 uncultured Ardenticatenaceae bacterium
GGCGTGGGCACGGTGGATTCGCTGCGGGCGGGCACGCTCATGCGCGAGAAAGGGCTGGCGTTGGGGGCGTTGACGGTTGCGCCGGGAACGGAGGTGACGGGATTGGAAGTTAAAAATAATCGAATTCGTACCGTCCACACCACTCAGGGCAGTATTCAGGCTGATCTGGTGATCATCGCCTGTGGCGTCTGGTCACCGCGTATTGCGTGGATGGCCGGGGCCACGATTCCGCTCACCCCAGCCGTGCACCAGATGATCAGTGTGGGGCCGCATCCCATTTTTGCGGCAACGGGGCGAGAGATTGCCTACCCCATCATCCGCGACATGGACACCTTCTGCTACGAGCGGCAGAATGGCAGCGACATGGAAGTGGGGTCATACGCCCACCGCCCCATCCTGATGAACCCGGATGATATACCTGCCATCGAGCAATCCAAACTGTCGCCCACGGAACTGCCCTTTACGCAGGAGGATTTTGAGCCGCAGTTGGAGCAGGCGTTGGAATTGATGCCGGACATTATCGGCGATGAACGGGCCGGGATTCGCCACGCCATTAACGGGCTGCTGTCGCTGACGCCGGACGGCAATCCACTGATTGGCGAGACGGAGGTGCGCGGGCTGTGGTCGGTGGCGGCGATCTGGATTAAGGAGGGGCCAGGTTTTGCGAAAGCGGCCGTCGAACTGTTGACACATGGGGCATCGGAGATTGATATTCATGCCTCGGATGTGGCCCGGTTTTACCCCTATGCCTGTACCACCCACCACATTCACGCCCGTACCAGTGAAGCGTACAACAAGACCTACGGCATTGTGCATCCGCGTGAACAGTGGGCGAGCAACCGGCAGGTGCGTACCAGCCCGTTTTATTTCCGCGAAAAGGGATTGGGCGCGGTCTTTTTTGAAACGGCCGGTTGGGAACGGCCGCAGTGGTACGAATCGAACGAGGGTTTACTGGCCGAATATGACGGCCGTATCCAGCAACGGCCGCACGAATGGGACGCCCGCTGGTGGTCGCCGATTATCAACGCCGAACATCTGGCGATGCGGGAGCGGGTGGGGCTGGTAGATTTGACGGCGTTTGCCATTTTTGATGTGTCTGGCCCTGGCGCGTTGGACTACATCCAGAAGATGACGGTGAACCAACTAGATGTGGCGGTGGGCACGGCCGTGTACACCCCCCTGCTCAATCCGCATGGCGGCTTCAAGGCTGACCTGACCATCATGCGCACGGGTGAGAGCGGGTTTCGCATTGTGGACGGCGGCGGCGACGGGGCGCGGGACAAAAAGTGGTTCCAGCAGCACCTCCCCAATGACGGTTCAGTGGTTTTCACTGACATGACTTCGGCACTGTGTACGGTGGGGTTATGGGGGCCGCAAGCCCGCGCTGTGCTGCAAGCGGTGACGGCGGACGATGTCTCTAACGAAGGCTTCCCCTTCAGCACGGCCCGGTACATCCTCATCAACGGCATCCCCGCCTGGGCGCTGCGCATTTCGTATGTGGGCGAGTTGGGCTGGGAAATTTATACGGCGATGGAGCATGGCTTGAAGTTGTGGGATACATTGTGGGAGGCGGGACGGCCGTATGATCTTGTCCCGGTCGGCATTGGCGTCTATGGCACAACGGCGCGGCTGGAAAAGGGGTACCGGCTGATGGGGCACGAGTTGGAAGGGGAGTACAACCCGGTGGAAGCGGGCCTGGCCCGCCCCAAAGTGAAAAGCGTAGATTTC
>CAYXUZ010000113.1:0-3375 GCA_964467705.1 uncultured Ardenticatenaceae bacterium
TTGGCGAATCGCTTTGGCCGTCGTCTCTGGGCGCAGATGGGGGTGGCTGAGAGCGATCAGGCGGGGGTAATCGTTATCCACGCGGTCAACAGCACGAGTACCCAACCCCCACACCAGGCGCAAGAAGCCGTCTTCGCGTCGGATTTTGGGGTGCCAGCGGAAGGGATTGCGGCTGAAGGCGACGCCGGCGAGGGTGGGAAAGTAGGTACGCCCGTGACGCTTCCCCCGCACCCGCTGAATCAAAATCGCCATCCGCTCATCATAATCCAGTAGCCCATGATGCTGCCGGTACAAAATCGCATCCGGGTTCACCGTGCTGGCATACACCCGCTTGATCGCATTCAACAAATCGGTCAGGTTTTCTTCTGGCGTCCCCTGATTGGGGCAAAAATAACTCTGATACTTGCCCGCAAAGGCAAAACCAAAATTATCTTCCAGCAAGCTAGACGAACGCACAATAATCGGATCATCCCCCATCCTGTCCAGCACAATCTGCAATTGCTCCACCACATCCGACGAAAAGTCACCGCGCAAATGCGCCTCCACAATGGCCGGATATTCCGCCCGAATCTCCTCCAGCGTCTTATACTTCTGGTTCATCACCCATTCCAGATTGTTCATCAACCGAAAGTCATAAATCACCTCGCTGCCAATAAAAAAAGAGTCCGGGATTTCCACCAATTCCCGCAAATCGGGTTCCCCGTCAGGGGGTGGCTGGCGCAAAATTTTCCAGGCCAGCGTCATGCCCGCCGACTTTCCGCCAATTTTGCCACCGCCAATGCGTCGCCGGTAAATGCGGCGCAAATCTTCAATGCTGAACATCTTCTTGGCCACCGCAATAAACCGCAATTGGTCACTAATCATCCCCTTGATCAGCACTACCTTTATCTCTTGCAGATGATGTTTGACCGATTCCAACTCGGCCGGCGGCAACGATTCATATAATTCTCCCTGACGAAATAGCACCTCCCACGGCGCAATTTCCGGGTTAAAAGTCAGTTCAATGGAGCTTGAGTGGCCCGGCTGTGTCTGGCGCAGTTCTTCAATGATCTGGTCGAGCAACGTGATGCTGAGGTTGTTGGCAAAATAGGCATCGGTCTGAAAATCGCGCACCCGGCTTTTGCGTTTTTGCCAGATATTCGTCTGCTCCTGCCCAAAGGGATCATGCAGCCCTTCGCGCCGCTGCGATTCAATCGCCTTTTCTTTGACCTCCCGCTCAAACGATTCCTGGTCAATAATGCCCCGCCGAAACAACTCCTCACGCATCCGCACCCGAATGCGCTCGGTCAACACCGGGTATTGGGCCAGTTTAATATAGACATCAATGGTGGGAGTAATACTACGCGGTGGGGCACTGCCCGCAGGGGGTGGTGGGGGGTGGTTCATGGCCGGATTATATCAGGCTTGCCTCTATTACAGAACTGATTATATTATGACCTCATCAGGTCTGGCGTTTGTAGTTTGGTGATGATTTGCCAACTACAAACATCTATGGAGGTATATCAAAATGTCAAAAGGACAAGAAAAAGGTAAAGACGGCAAAAATAACAAGCCCAAGTTGAGCAAAAAAGAAAAGAAAGAAAAGAAAGACAAGAAACGAGTCAACCAGGGCTAAGCAACCTCCCGGAGTTTTGCACCTCCGGGAGGTTGTTTGGGCATAGGAGAAAACGATGGCGTCTATTTTTAGCAAAATTATTGCCGGGGAGATTCCAGGGGATATTGTTTACCGGGATGAGTTGGTGACGGCATTTCGGGACATAAACCCACAAGCGCCCACACACATTTTGATTGTGCCGAATAAGGAAATTGCCACAGTCAACGATGTGACAGAAGTTGATGAGTTAGCGATGGGGCGTCTGATTCTGGCCGCCAAAAAAATCGCGGAGCAGGAGGGGATTGCCGAAAATGGCTACCGGCTGATCGTGAATTGTGGCAAACATGGGCACCAGGATGTGTTTCATATTCATATGCACCTGGTGGGCGGACGGCCGTTAGGCCCCATGCTCTACCGGTAATTGTCAATTGATAATTGTCAATTGACAATTCATCATTTCATCCCATCCAACACATCCGCCACCAGATCATAACGGCCGAAGGCGGGCATCATGTACACCCCCTGCACAAACGGCCGTATCCCCCCCAATATCTCCTGCGCAATCAACACCCCCTCCTGCTGCGGGTCGGCGGCATGGTGCATTCGTTGGCGCATGGCGTCCGGGATGACCATACCGGGCACTTCGTTATGCAGGAATTCGGCGTTACGGCCGTTAAACAACGGATACAACCCGGCCACAATGGGAATGGGCAACGCACCGTACATCGTTTTGTACAACTCCACGAACTCTTTGGCCGCTACCGGATCAAACACCGGCTGCGTCAGCGCAAAGTCCGCGCCATGCTCAATCTTCTTGTGCAGCAATTTGGCTTCCTTCTCCGGGTCTGGCGGCGTCAGCGACAGGGCGCAGCCCACCACAAAACTGGTCGGTTCATCAATGGATGCGCCCGAATGTTGCCGCCCGGCGTTAAATTGCTGCTTGATCAGCTGGATCAGGCCGGTGGGCACAATATCGTAGCTGTCCATCGCCTCCGGGTAGTCGCCAATGCGGGTGGGGTCGCCCATGGTCACAAACAGATTGCGAATGCCTAGGGCGTGTGCCGCCAGCAAATCCCCCTGAATACGCAGCAGATTCCGGCCACGAGTGGGAAAGTGCAACACCGTATCCAGCCCAATCTCCTTTTGCACCAGGTGGGCGGCCGCCCAGGCGCTCATGCGCATTTGGGCCACCGGCGTGTCGGCAATGTTCAGCAGGTTCGCACCTGCCTCTTGCAACATACGGCCGCTTTGCAGCAGGCGATGGGTGGCAATGCCACGTGGCGGGCGCATTTCCACCGTCACCACAAAAGTCTGGTTTTTCAGATAACGCGCCAGTTGGGTGGGCGGTTGGCTCACGGCCGTACTCGTTTCATCCTGCGCCACTACTTCAATCACCGGCAGGTGAATCTCTGCCGGGCGTGGCCCATCCAGGGCGCGGCGCATGGCGGCAATGTGCGCTTCGGTGGTGCCGCAGCAGCCACCTACCAGGTTGGCCCCTGCCTCCGTCAACTTCAGGGCATAATCGGCAAAGTAAGTGGGGGTGGCAGGGTAGAGTACCCGCCCACCACCGGCTGTTATTTCCGGCCAACCGGCATTGGGCATGGCGGCAATCAGGCGCTCCGGCGCAATCTGGCGCATGATCATGACCAGGCGCAGCACCTGGGCCGGGCCGCCGCTGCAATTAACGCCCATCACATCAATATCCAGTGCGGCTAACTGGTGAGCGATGGCATCAGCCCGATACCCCAAAAGGGTACGGTCATCACGGGTAAAGGTGAGGG
>CAYXUZ010000113.1:3388-13357 GCA_964467705.1 uncultured Ardenticatenaceae bacterium
CGTTTCCACTTCATACATATCGGACATCGTTTCCAGCACCAACAGGTCTACGCCACGTGGCTGTGCCGTCACCAATGCCTCGATTTGCTCATGGAAGGCAGCCTGGGCCTCGGCTTTGGACACACGCCCCAGCGGGGCCAGCCGCACCCCCAACGGGCCTACCGAACCGGCCAGCAGCACCGGTTTGAAGCTGCTTTCAATGGCGCGGCGGGCAATGTCTACGGCCGTGCTGTTGATCTGTGCTACCCGATCTTGCAGACCATGTTCGGCCAGCTTAAACCGGTTGGCGCTAAAAGTGTTGGTCTCAATAATGTCGGCCCCCGCCTCGATGTATCGCCGATGAATTTCGGCCACCAGGGCTGGCTGTTGCAGGTTAACATTTTCAAAGCTGTGGTCGGCAGATACCCCCCGGCTGTGCAGATATGTGCCCATCGCGCCATCCAGCAGGTACGGCCGTATCCCCAAAAGCTGGCGAAACTCTTCTCGATTCATGCGCCTCCTGTTGTACGGGCGAGGCCGTTGGGATTGAGGTTCTATTGCCAGGCAAACAGTTTCCCAACTGCCTCGCCCCTCCTAATTACTACCCTGTTCTGTGTTAAAAAAGAGGCGGTCAATCAGTGGGGCGGCGGCCTGATTGTTCAGTACCAACACAGACGCGCCGGCAGGGGTACGATAACTGGACACATAATCAAAGCCCAGTACCTCGTTCTGGATATTTTCTGTGTCAATTTCGCTGAGCAAACCGGCTAATTTAATCAGTTGGTCCAGGTTCAGGTCGGTCATTATCCCTCTTTCAAGCTGCTGATAGAGGATGGGGGCGCGTTTGATCAACTCACCGACACCCAACGATAACGCCTTGCTACGAACCGCTAATACCACCTGCTGCTGACGCTGTGCGCGGTGAATGTCACTATCTCCATGACGGGTACGAGCATATTTCAGCGCCATCTCGCCATCCATATGGTGCAAACCCGCCGGAACGTAGAGGGGGTCATAACCGTAGTTCATATCGGGATATTCCGGGTCATTAATGGTATACGGCACGTTCAGGTCAATGCCACCCAGGGCATTCACGCCATTGATCACGGCACTAAAGTCCACCAGGGCATAATGGTGAATGGGGACACCAAGATTGTATTCCACCGTTTGCATAGCCAATGCTGCGCCGCCAATCGGATTGTTACCCTGTGCGCCGTAAACAAAAGCGGTGTTAATGCGGTCTTGCCCTAATCCTGGAATTGCAACATATAAGTCGCGTGGGATGGAAAGAATGGAAACAGACTCGGAAGCCGGGTCAATGGACACCAGCATCATGGTATCGGTGCGAGAGATGAACGCTTCGCCGGGCCGCCGGTCAATACCCATAAGGAGAATGTTGACCCGATCTGTGCCCTGCCAGGGTTCGCTGGTGGGGATGAGAGTAGGCGTGGGTTGACCGATGGGCATGGTGGGCACAACAGGTGGTGCGGCCTGGTCGTAGTTCAGATTGACAGAAGCAACCTGAACGCCGCTGTCTTCCAACGGATTAACTGGTCGCCGCATAATGACTTGCACAGTGAGGAAAGCAAAAATGAGAACGGCGATGCCAGAGAAGATGAAGGCGGCGGTAAGGGCAAAAGCCAACCAGCCGGGTAATAAACTTTGATTGGATCGAAACATACAGTTCCTCGTTAATCGGTAATTCGTTATCCGCAAAAAAGAAATTATATCTAATATGGCACGGCCGTCAGGGTGAACAGGCGATGATTTCCCTACTATCAGGCATCATTTTATGCACTGCTCATTCTGAGGTAGCATTGGGAAATGTGTTTTTGTGCTTTGGTGTTCAGGTGTTCAAGTTTCACCTAAACACCTGAACACTTGAACGCCTAAACACTCAACATCAAGAGAGGAATAAAAATGGACTGGTTAGCCGAAATGTGTGCGGGGTTTGACGGCCGTGTGGGAGTCGCCGCCCTGAACTTACAGACCAACGAACAGTTTTTGTATCATGCCGATGAGATATTTCCCACGGCCAGCGCCATCAAGCTGGCGGTATTGGTGTCCCTGATGCAGCAGGTGGAAGAGGGGCAGTATTCACTGGATGCACCACTCATGCTGCGCCGCGCCGACCAGATTGGCGGCAGTGGCCTGCTGCAATTTCTAACGCCGGGGCTGGTGATCCCACTGCGTGACTGGGCCTTTTTGATGATGAATGTCAGCGACAACCTGGCAACGAATGTGTTGATTGACCATGTGGGGCTGGCCTATATCCAGAACTGGCTGGAGGAACATGAATATCATGATGTGCAAATCCACCGCAAGATTGATTTTGGCGTGTTGGCGCAGGACATTACACAATTGGGCACGGCTACACCAGCAGGGTTGAACCGACTGATGACGGCCGTGTTCCGTCACGAAATTCTCTCCCCCACTGCCTGCGAAGAAATGCTACGCATGATGGACAAAGTGGGCAGTGAACGGGTGGGGCGGTATCTACCCTTTGCTTTTTATGGAGATGATACGCCAGAGGAAGAAAAACTGCGGTTGGCGGGCAAGACAGGGTCGCTAAGGGGGTGCCGGGTGCAAACGGCCGTTGTCTGGCGGGGTACCGGCATAAACCGGCGTGGCTTTTCCCTGACAGTGATGGCCGATGGCGACCCGGCCCCCGAATTGTGGAGTGTGGATGCAGCTGGGGTGTTACTTATTGGCCGCATTGCCCGCGCTATTTATGACCGGGTATTTATGACAGAATCGGCCTAAATACCCGGTCATGCTTATTCAGCAAATTCCCACCCCATTTGCTCGGCTTCTGCCTGTTTATCAGCATCAATCAAAACTTGATAGTGTGTGCTGGTAGGACTGCCGCAAGAGGCTATGACCATTAACTCCATTGTGGTTGATTCATGTACAGTGATGCCGGCAGCCTCTAAAGCGGCTACCGCATCCTGTTCAGTGGGGTATGTGAGGGGATCTTCACATTGCGTTCCAGCAGCGATCATCATCACAGATTGCATATCAGCCGCTTCCAGACCGGGGTAAGGATCACGAGTGGGCATTAATTCCGGTGCGGGGTAGCCTTCGGGTTGCACGTTGGCCGGAGCAGGAGCTGCGGGGTAAGCATCGGCGGGTACGGCCGTCGCCGTGATGGTGGGGCGCGGCATCACATCCACCTCTGGCTGGTTGTCCGGGGATGGCGGCGTGGCGCTTGATTCAGGTTCTACATTGCTGGGGCCACACGCAGCCAAAAGCATCAAAAATAGCAGGATAATCGGGTAAGCAAGTCGTTTCACCATGTTTCTCCTTAAAAATAATGACAGTTTTTGCGAACAGGGCAGGATTGTAGCAAAATACATTTGGGACGCGAGAGTTGCCGCCGGGCATTAGGTTAATGCTCATCCGTTACAAAGCCACCTCTTAGCCTCCATTTATGCTGACCTAAAGGCCGGTTCGGTTGACACAAGACCGGCATGTTTCAGGAGAGTAGGATGAAAAAACTGTTTCTGTTATTGATGATTGGCCTGTTAACTGCCTGCGGACAAAGTGTAGGTGTGCGCGAACTGGCCGTAGATAATGCTCAGAGTACGGCCGTTGCTACTACCGAACCCACCATCCCCGAAGATGCGGCCAACAATGTTGACATTGAACCCACGAACGACATCGTTCAGTACCCCGTCGCCGGTTCCATCGCCGAAGCCGCTCAATTGCGTGACTCTGACCAGACAAAAGGCGCAGCGGACCCTTTAGTCACCATCATTGAATACAGCGATTTTCAATGTCCGGCCTGCAAAAGCGTACACCCTACCCTGGCGCAACTGGTAGAAACTTATCCAGATCAAGTGCAACTGGTTTACCGACATTTTCCGCTTAACCAGATTCATCCCAACGCCCAAAAAGCGGCGGAAGCGGCGGAAGCTGCTGGGGCGCAGGGTAAATTTTGGGAATACCATGACGCTCTCTTTGCCGGTCAGGTGGACTGGCAAGGGTTGGGAGCAGATTCTTTCCGCGATCATCTTGTCAATCTGGCGTCAGAATTAGAGCTGGACACAGACCAGTTTGCCACTGATCTGGACAATGGCAAATATGCAGGTTATGTGGTTGCGTCTGAACAGGAGGCGCTGGCGTTGGGTTTAACCGGCACCCCAAGTGTTATTTTGGACGGCCAATTGTTGCCCCAGGTACCGGCCGATTTTTCCCTTTGGGAAGGGTATGTGAAAGCACAAATGGCCATGGCTGACCTGGCCGAGCGGCAGTATGAAACCGCCCCCGTCATGACCATTGACCCGGAAAAGAGCTATATTGCCACCATTGAAATGGAAAATGGCGGCCGAATTGTAATTGAACTACTGCCGCAGTCAGCACCGGAGACCGTCAACAATTTTGTCTTTCTGGCAAATGAAGGTTGGTATGATGGCGTAACCTTCCACCGGGTAATTCCCGGTTTTATGGCCCAAACGGGGGACCCTACCGGGTTGGGGATTGGCGACCCTGGATACACCATTCCCGACGAGTTTGATGAGGCACTATCACATGATGGGCCAGGGGTCGTTTCAATGGCCAATTCTGGGCCGAATACGGGTGGCAGTCAGTTTTTTATTACCTATGCACCGGCCACTCATCTGGACGGCCGTCACGCCATCTTTGGTCGCGTCATTGAAGGCATGGAAATAGTAGAAGCCATTACCCCTCGCGACCCTCAAGACCCGGCTGCACCCGATGGCGACCGTATCACGACCATTACGATTGAGGAAAGGTAAAGGAATAGGTGATTGGGTGACTGCCTGTCACCCAATCACCCAATCATCCACTTGCTAAAAATGAACAAACGATTACAGGCAATCACACTGTTTGTCGTCATGCTGTCAGCAACGGCGTGTGGATTGCCGGGACTTTCAGGCTCAGAAGCCACCGCTACCCCGGCTGGCAATTTCCTCACTTTTACCATTATTCCACCCGCTTATACCATTTCTATGAATCCGGGGGAACGGGTGCCAGGCGCGCCGATGGAATATGTAAGCCAGGAAGGAGATACGTACCGGGTACGGATTGGTGGACAGGAAGCGCTGAAACGGGGGGGGGACTCTTTTGCCTGGTCGGGCATCATTGCGCCCGGCGTGTTTGCAGAATACAACCTGCGGTTGACTTCGGCGCTGTTGGGGCCACTGCCGGTGACGGGGGGGGTGAAGCTGACGATTTTAGACTGGCAGCCAGTGGCTACGGCCGTGCTTCCCCAACTCCCCAACGCGCTTTATTTCAGCAACATTCTGCTGGATCATAACCTGGCATTGGGTGAAACCATGCCTGCTTCTACCCTGAAGTATGAAGGGATGGTGACGGATGGCAGCCGCCAATTGGCCCGTTTCTCTGGTTTGACGGGCCTCACCGATTATGCTCAGGGTGACTCCGTCACCTGGGCAGGCCAGCTTCGCAGCAACGTCTACGTGCGTTATAACTTGCGCGTCATCAGCTTTGACGAAGATAATGTCTTATTGGGGGGAACGGCCGAATTGTGGTTTACCGAACCAACCTATCCTTAAGGGATGCTGACCATGACAAACTCACTCCACCCACGCCCACTGAATCCACTGGTCAACCGCAATATGTTCCGGCGACAACCTCTCCCCCAAGAGGCAACGACCATCCCTTCGTTAGCAGAAACAAAAGAGCTACTCCCAGAACCAGTGTTGCCTGAACATGAAGGCTGGGTGGCCCTTTACTGGCGCGCCTGGGAAATTTTGTGGGCCAAATTATGCCAACCTACACCAGAAAGCGGATTTGTATCTCCCTATATATCGGCCAGTGATAGTGACTATTTGTTGATGTGGGATGCGGCCATGTTGACCCAACCGGGACTTTACGGCCGTCGTGCTTTTGACTTTATGGGTATACTCGACAATCTCTATGCCCACCAACATGATGATGGTTTCATCTGCCGGGCCGTAAACCGGCATACCGGGCAGGATGGGCACTATCCGTTTGATCCCAACAGTACCGGCCCAAACATTCTGGCCTGTGCCGAGTGGCGTTATTTTCGGCTGAGTGGGGACGACGGCCGTATTCCGCATGTATTCTGGCTGCTGCTGGCACTGCATCAGTGGTTCCGCGAAAACCGCACCTGGCCCGGTGGCGGCTATTGGGCCACCGGCGTCAGCAGCCAGATGGATAACCAACCGCGTGTACCCGACAGCCGGGACCACCACCGCCACTGGACGTGGGCCGATGCCACCATCCAGGCGGCGCTGAATTGCACCTGCCTGGCCCAAATGGCTGCGCACCTGGGTGAGGCCGACCTGGCAATCAGTTTGAAAGATGAGCATTTACAGCTAGTGGAATTTATTAACCGGCGGTTGTGGAATGAGGAAACTCAATTTTACCAGGATGTGTCGCCCGACGGCCGTTTCAGTAACATCAAAAGCATCAGCGCTTATTGGGCTTTGTTCGATAGTGGCCTGGCCCCGGAAAAGCGACTTAATGCCTTTGTACAGCCACTGCGGGAGACCTGGGCCTTTAATTTGCCCCATCGCATCCCTAGCATTTCTGCCGATAGCGAGGCGTATAACGCCGAGACGGGCAATCGCTGGCGTGGGGGTGTATGGCCCGAAATGAATTTCATCGTAATGCGTGGCTTACGCAATGTGGGCCAACATGTACTGGCACATGCCATTGCCCACAATCATATCCAACAGGTTTACCAGGTTTATCAAGACACAGGTTATCTTTGGGAGCATTATGCACCGGAAGCTGTAATGCCTGGTGAACAAGCCCGGAAAAACGCGCTCACTGCCTGTGTGGCTCCTATTGCCATGCTGCTGGAGGATGTGATTGGCCTGGGCGCCGATTGGCCGCACCGTCGCGTGTATTGGGATCGCCGCCTGGAAACAGATCAGGCTTATGGGGTTCGCCGTTATCCTTTAGGTGAGGATGGTCTGTTGGACATGGTGGGGGATCGCCACCAGGTTACATTGATTACCAACACACCGTTTACGCTGGTGATTCGAGATGCAAGCCAACATGTGCAAACGGCCGTAAGTGTTGGCTCTACCACCCTTGATTTGACATAACTTGTGACCAATTTAACTGTTGCCACCATCAATTTGCGTAATCGGGCTGACCGCTGGCGGCAACGGCGGCATCTGCTGGTGGCGCAATTGCTAGATGCCACACCTGACCTGATTGCTTTGCAGGAAATCAGTTTCTCGATCAACCAGGGGCGCTGGTTGCGAAACCAGATCAATGCCCGGCTGCCAGAAGGGAAACGGCCGTATACCCTGGTGCAAAAACGCAAACAACATTGGCGCTATCGCCGTGAAGGAATAGGTATACTGAGCAATTTGCCCGTGATATATACGGATTATGTCAATTTGGGGTATAATGGCCGTCTGGCTCTTCGCGCCAACATTATCCTCTCGGATCACCAAGTGCTGGACTTTGTTACTGTTCACTTGCACCATATAGCCCATGACCGCGAGGCGCGACAGGAGCAGGCGTTACGGTTGGCAGGTTGGCTGCGTACTGTTCGCCCCACTCCTTTACAGGTGATTGCCGGTGATTTCAATGAAACGCCCGATGGTCCGGCGATCCAGGTAATAAAGCAGAATTTTCGTTCGGTATATGAAATGCAGCACGGCCGTGAACCGCTGGCAACGTTTCCCACAGCTCTCACGACGGCCGTCTATGGTGATTGGGCTGGCTGTCTGGACTACATATTTGTCACCCCGATCATTACCAGTATCACGGCCGTTTCCATTTTCTGCGATAAACCCGCCGCCGATGATGACACCCTCTACCCCTCTGATCATGTAGGATTAATGGCTTCCATCGCCTTATAGGTGGACAGATAAGGCCAAGTTCGCCAAAATTATATACACGGCTATGATCTCAATTGTTGCTCCCGTTTATAACGAAGAACAGGTACTGCCAGAACTTCACCGTCGCGTAGCTGGAGTAATGGATGCACTGGGCGAACCCTGGGAATTAGTGCTGGTAAATGATGGCAGCCGTGACCGTTCGGCCTTTGTCATTGCCGGGCTGCACCAACAAGACAAACGCGTCAAAGGCATCAGTTTTTCGCGTAATTTTGGTTTCCAGATTGCTGTCACAGCCGGGCTAGATTTTGCCAGCGGAGATGCAATTATATTGACCGACGCCGATTTGCAGGATCCGCCGGAACTTTACCCACAAATGATAGCTAAATGGCGTGAGGGTTTTGATGTGGTCTACGGTGTGCGCACCAGCCGGGAAGGAGAAACCCGTTTTAAGCTGTGGACAGCCAAGCTATTTTATCGCCTCATTCGCCGCATCACCAAAATTGATATTCCCCTGGACACGGGCGATTTCCGGCTAATGGATCGGCGGGTAGTAAAAGCCATCCGCAGTATGCCGGAACGGAATCGGTTTTTACGGGGCATGGTGCCCTGGGTAGGTTTCCGGCAAACAGGTGTCCCCTATGAACGGGCCAGTCGGTTTGCCGGGGAATCCAAATTTAGCAGCGTCAGACAAATGCTGCCCTTTGCCCTGGACGCGATCACCAGTTTTTCTTATCTGCCATTGCAACTGGCAACTTATCTGGGTTTTTTGATGGCGGGGTTGGCCGCATTAGCCATTGTGGCGGTGGTGTTGGTGCGGCTGTTTGGGCCATCGGCGCCTCTTTTGGGGCAGGCAACGACGTTGGTTGCTGTCTTATTTTTAGGTGGTGTACAACTGATTTGCCTGGGGATTATTGGTGAATACCTGGGGCGGATTTATGATGAGGTGAAGGGACGGCCGTTATATCTGATTGATCAACTGTGGGGCTTTGAAGGGGGCAACGGCCGTATACCCATCCAAGGCCCGGATTCCCACAAAAATCAATTGGACCAAAATGCTTGAAAAATCCTTTGGACTGTTTACAAAAAAAATGTTATC
Organism: uncultured Ardenticatenaceae bacterium; assembly: GCA_964467705.1. Classification (GTDB taxonomy): domain Bacteria; phylum Chloroflexota; class Anaerolineae; order Promineifilales; family Promineifilaceae; genus CAADGU01. Next base: position 12,272 of record CAYXUZ010000113.1, read on the forward strand.
CTACGGTTCTGGTTAATATTTTTTCAGGCAAGTTTGCAGCAAGGCCGCAGACAAGCACAAAATGGAGATTTTGGTAAGTTGAACAAGAAAATTTATGTCGGAAATTTGTCGTTTCAGGCCACAGAGGATGAGGTTCGTGACTTGTTTGCGGAATTTGGTTCTGTGGAGTCAGTGGCCATGATCAATGATCGGGATACTGGTCGTTTTCGTGGTTTCTGCTTTGTAGAGATGGAAGAAGATGCGGCCGAACAGGCAATTGCCGCCTTAAACGGCAAAGAAATAGACGGCCGTGAACTGCGCGTCAATGAAGCCCGTCCCCGCGAAGAACGCAGTGGTGGCAGTGGTGGTTATCGCGGCGGCAGTGGTGGCAATCGCGGCGGCAGCGGTGGTTATCGTGGCGGCAGCGGCGGCAATCGCGGCGGCAGCGGTGGCTATCGTGGTGGCGGTGATCGCAACAAGAGCGGTGGCGGTCGGCGGGATGATTACCGTCGCCGTGATGACTCTGGTGGCGGTGATCGCTGGTAAACAACTGCGGTGGAAGTGCAATTTGCTGTTGCCAAAATAAGCAAATACGCCTCCAGCGAAAGTGGTGACACTCTGGAAATGATAGAAAGGCCGTCTGGCGGCCTTTCTTTCGTTTTGGCAGATGGACAACGTAGCGGGCTGCCGGCAAAACTCATTAGCAACATGGTAGCTCGCAAAGCTATCCAGCTTTTGAGCGAAGGGGTGCGGGATGGAGCCGCTGCCCGTGCCGCCCATGATTATTTATATGCGCAGCGTGGGGGAAAAGTCAGCGCCACTCTCAATATCCTCTCCATTGATCTCGTTAGTAAAACATTTGTTATATCGCGCAATAATACAGCCCCTGTATTGGTATACACCCTAAGCGAGGGCCATGTCTTGCTCGACCAGCCATCTAAAAGTGTGGGCGTTAATCGTAGCACCAAGCCTGTTATTACCGAGCTGCCCCTGTTGGTGGGGACGATTATTGTGGTGTTTACCGATGGGTTGCGCCATGCGGGGGATTGGAGTGGTCATGGTGGTTTTGACCCTGCATCATCCTTCACAGAACTAATAACCGCCGGA
>CAYXUZ010000113.1:13367-18439 GCA_964467705.1 uncultured Ardenticatenaceae bacterium
GTCACTTCACCCAGAGTGATCGCCGATTCGTTGTTGGCGGGGGCATTAGCAAAGGACAACGGCCGTCCCAAAGACGACATCAGTGTGCTGGTAACGGCCGTGCTTCCCCCCGAAGCAGACATCAAAATAAGACGGATGGATGTGCATTTACCGCTCTAAAACCACTTCTTATTGGTTGTTAAGGCGAAAATAGTTGATGGACACCCCTTCCCTCCCTTCCGAGCCTGACAGTAAGCCTTTACGTGTGGCAATAGTTGGCCCTTGCTCTTCCGGCAAGAGCACCCTGGCTAAAACACTCAAATCCCTCGGCTACGATATCCGCCAACCGGCGCAGGAACATTCCTACGTACCTGACATGTGGCAGCGTCTGAGCCATCCTGACAAACTCATCTACCTTGATGTAGATTATGTCAACGCAAAACAGCGACGCCCCCATTTAGATAGTGAACAACAACGTCTACTCATCCAGCAGCAACGCCTTACCCACGCCCGGCAACATTGTGACTTCTACCTGGATACCAGTTCCCTCTCCGCGGATGAAGTTCGTGAACAAGTAGTGGAATTTTTGAACCAGAAACTGCCCCACTAAACAATGGAAGGCTCACCCAAACAATCGCCCTGTGCGATGCCCCTCGCTTTTTTTGAGCTTAATTGCTTCCTGTAATTTCACGGCTGGCCCGTAATCTGAATGCAAACGTAAAGTCTGCTGGCTTACTTTTTCAGCCTCATCTATATTTCCCTGCTGCCAATAAATCAGGCTAATTTTGTGCCATAGCTTTACATTGTGATTGTCGAAATGTATGGCTTCTTTGTAGATGGACAATGCTTCATCCAACTGGTGCTGCTCAAAGTAGTAATCTCCCAGTCGGGCACGCATCCGTAAGCGTTGGGGCACATTATCAGCGGCTTTAGCGGCTTCGTTAAACCAGTGTAACGTTTCATCCACCTGCCCTTGTGGTTTCCAATAAGCAATTTCGGCTTTTGCCAGTTGATAGTTGGCGGGATCAATGTCTTGCAGGTAATCCAAGACCAGGCGCGCGTCTTCGTAACGGCCGTGTCCCGCATAAATCATCGCCTCAATCACATTAACTTCTACAATGTCCGGGGCCAGTTCTTGTGCTTGTTCCAGCCACTTCATACTTTCAGCCAACCCCAGAGGCGCATAACTACCATCACTCTCCTGCGCGGCCACCAATAATGTATAGGACACTCCGGCACAAGCATACGGCCTGGAATTACCCGACTGAAACGCGCGCAACGCCGAAGACAATAGCTTCACATCACCATCATATTCATCCAACCGCTCCAGACCCACCATGTAAGCCTGTCGTCCCTGCTCTGTCGCGTCCCGCAACTGTGGCCACTCCATTTTCTCTAAAGCTGGAAGAAGTTTCTCAAGTAATTGTGTGCCCATAGGCGGAGTTTACCAAAGGCATCAAAAAAACAAAAGACCCCCATCTGGGGGTCTCTGCTTTATAAAGGTGATCAATATCAGATATGATTTAGAAATCCATACCGCCCATGCCGCCGGGAGCGCCACCGGGCATTGGCTTTTCTGGTTCAGGAATATCGGTGATCAACGCTTCAGTGGTCAATACCATGGCCGCTATACTGGCCGCGTTTTCCAACGCGCCGCGCGTCACTTTAGCCGGATCAATGATGCCCGCGTTCACCATATTGGTATATTCGCCGGTCATCACATCATAACCGATATTAGTGTCATTCAGCCGTTCTTGTTCGCGGCGAACATTTTGAATGATAACGTCTCCATTTTGCCCGGCGTTTTCCGCAATTTTGCGCATGGGCGCTTCTAAAGCGCGGCGCAAAATACCAACGCCCGTCGCCTGGTCACCTTCAGGTACGGTTACTTTGTCCAAAGCAGGCAGCGCATTCAACAAAGCTACACCGCCACCGGGCACAATGCCTTCTTCTACGGCCGCGCGCGTCGCACTCAACGCATCTTCCACCCGGTGTTTCTTCTCTTTCAGTTCCACCTCAGTGGCCGCACCCACGCGAATGATAGCCACGCCACCGGCCAGTTTAGCCAGCCGTTCTTGCAGTTTTTCCCGGTCATAATCGCTGGTGCTGCGTTCAATTTCTACCTTGATCTGTTCCACGCGGCCCTTAATTTGCGTTTCGTCGCCAGCGCCATCTACGATGGTCGTGTCATCCTTGCTGGAGACAACTTTAGCGGCACGGCCCAGGTCAGTAATTTGCACACTTTCCAGTTTGCGACCCATTTCTTCGGTGATGACCTCGCCACCGGTGAGGACGGCAATATCTTGCAGCATGGCTTTCCGGCGATCACCAAAACCAGGGGCTTTAATGGCCAGCGCATTCACCATACCGCGCAGCTTGTTCAGCACCAATGTCGCCAGAGCTTCACCGTCTACATCTTCGGCGATGACCACCAGGTTTTTCTTGCCAATCTGGAGCATTTTTTCCAGCACAGGCACAATGTCTTGGGCGGAGCTGATTTTCTTGTCGTGAATGAGGATGTAGGCGTCCTGAATGACCGCTTCCATTGTGTCGGCGTCCGTCACAAAATAGGGGCTAATGTAGCCGCGATCAAACTGCATACCTTCCACATATTCGGTTTCAAATTCCAGGCTGCGGGATTCTTCGACGGTGACGACGCCATCTTTGCCCACTTTGTCCATGACGGTGGCGATGAGGTCGCCAATTTCGCGGTCTTGAGCGGAGATGGAAGCCACGGAGGCGATTTCCTCTTTGCTATCAATGGTAATAGCCATGCTACGGATTTTTTCCGCCAGGGCATGGGTCCCGGTTTCGATGCCCCGCTTCAGCAGCATGGGGTTCGCGCCAGCAGCGATGTTCTTCAACCCTTCATTGATGATGTTTTGGGCCAACACGGTGGCGGTGGTGGTACCGTCACCAGCGATGTCATTTGTTTTGGTGGCCGCTTCTTTCAGCAGTTGAGCGCCCATATTTTCATAGGGGTCGTCCAATTCAATTTCTTTGGCGACGGTGACGCCATCGTGGGTGATGGTGGGGGCGCCAAATTTTTTGTCCAGGGCAACATTACGCCCTTTGGGGCCGAGGGTGGTGGACACGGCCGTAGCCAGTGTATCAATGCCTTTCTTCAGCTTGCGCCGGGCATCTTCGGAAAATGCAACTTGTTTTGCCATGTTCTATATCTCCTTCGCGATTAGCTCTCGATAATGGCGAGAACGTCAGATTCTTTGAGGATGAGCAATTTCTTCCCATCAATTTTGACTTCGGTGCCGCCATATTTGGCGTAGAGGACACGGTCGCCAAGGTTAACGTCCATGGCAACTCGTTTACCATCTTCATCACGGCGGCCGGGGCCAACCGCAACGACTTCACCTTCTTGCGGCTTTTCGGCCGCCGTTTCCGGCAGAATAAGGCCGGAAGCTGTGGTCTGTTCGCGCTCTTTGGGTTCCACGACTAAACGATCACCCAGGGGCTTTAGATTCATGCAGCAACTCTCCTTTTGTTAACTTGTGTAGGATTTCTCTTGGGGTTTTAGCACTCTCATACACAGAGTGCTAGATCACGCTGGCATTTTAACACAGAATCAGATGATGTCAAGCCATTTTTAGCAATCACAACAATGGAGTGCCAGAGGCAACTGAATGATAATCTGGGTAAAGCTAAAATGCAATTATTGTGTGCCTTCTAGCACAGAACGACGACAGTCTAGCAGGTATTGCTGTGCCAGTTCACCATAAAATTGGTTTTTTTCGGTAACGGCCTGTAACAAAGGGATAGCCTGGGGACAATTTTGCAAACCGGCACGAATGTAGGCATCGGCGAGTAAATAAAAGAAACGCGCATTTGTTTCAGTGGGTGCGCCATATAGATTGGTAGCGGCTGTAAATTCCTGAATTGCCAGGTCAAATTTGTTGGTGCGCATATAGGCCTCACCTAAACGGCCGTGTGCCCGGGCCACATTTGGGTTCAATTCTACTGACCGGATAGCATTTTCTTCAGCCTGCACATCATCGCCCAGTTGCAGGTACATATAGGCCAGGCCATCGTAGGCAGCGGCATTATCCGGGTCTACCTCCAGCGCATCTTCAAACCAGATAATGGCTTCAGGCAGGCGACTGTTGGCAAAAGCATTGTAGGCCATCTCAATATAAAGATCGGCAAACGCCGGGTTTGCTTGCAGTCCCAGTTGAAATTGCTCACGAGCAGCATCATAAAACGCCTGGACGGTAAAAATTTGGCCCATGAAGTAACGGGCCAAAGCGTTATTGGGGTCTAAAGTGATAGCCGTTTCTGCCTGAATTTGGGCATCTTGATATAGCTCTGGTTTGCCCTGGGCCACCAGCCCCCCAGCCACGTATGCATAAGCAGTAGATAACACAGTGGGGTCTGTGGGATTGAGCCCAATGGCCCGCTCGGCAGCTGTGACCGCCTGCGCATATTCCAGGTTAGCGCCGTTAGGATCGCCGGCATCTAGCAATCTGTTGCCATTGGCCAGATAGGCCGCAGCCACGGCCGTCCATACGCGCGGATTGTCTGGCGCTAAAACCACAGCTTCTTCGCTGCGGGTCAGTGCCTCCTCAATACAATTGAGGGTTTCCCCTGTTTCCCCTACATCAAGGGTGGGGCAACCCTCCTCTACCAGTAATTCAATGTAACGAATATAAATTTCCGGTTTCGTAGCGTCCAGACGAAGCGCCTGACGATAATAGCCAATTGCCTCCGCGGTGTCTCCATCCTTCTGGCTAATTTCGGCTAATAAGGCATATTCCGTCGCTGAACGGGTTGGTTCAGGAGTAGGCGTGGGGATAATTACATCGCGTACCTCATCCGCATTTTGAATCACAAATAAGGTGACCACCAAGCCAAAAACAACAAACAAAAAGAGCAGGCAAGACGGCCCGCGGCGAGGGTAGCGTGGGGGTGTGCGTTTGATCACCATATTGCCATACCTAACGAAAAGCCGACGGGAAACGTCGGCTCAGGAGCGTGGCAATGGTAGCATCACCAGATGGGGGGGGCAAGGCTGGCTAGGGGTTCTCTCATTGTGCTAAGTTTACAATTTATTCGCTTGTGCAAACACACAGGCAGCACATTGA
>CAYXUZ010000113.1:18449-20659 GCA_964467705.1 uncultured Ardenticatenaceae bacterium
CACCATTAGCGTATAGGCAAACAACGCCACCGCGGCCGCCAACCCCAGGTATTTTGCCAGAGCCGTTGGGTGGGACGGCGGCAATAAACGGCCGTACCCGCAAACAACAACAGCCAGCCCCACACCCTCTCACGCCAGATCAGGCGCAAAATGAAGGGGAGGGCGATGAAGTAGGTGGCGTAACGAATCAGATGCCGCAGTGGCCAGAGATTGGCTTTACCGTCGCCACGGCTGTACTGATAGTATTGTTTGAAGAAAGTGGTGAGGCTGGCGCGGGGACGGAAATAGGCAACGGCCGTGTCCACAAATACAAAGTCCCCTACCTGTTCCTTCAAAGCAACGTCAAAAACCAGGTCTTCGCTGTAATCCAGCCATTCTGGGTAGCCATTAACAGCGGCCCAGGCGCTTTTCAGAAAAGCGACCGAGCGGCTGGAAGGCAAAAACCTGGCCGGATCAATATCCCGGCGGCTCGGCAACACAGTAGCCCCCATAACAACTTCAAAGTCAGTATAGGGATCAGCTTCAAACCAACCGGCAGCAACGGCCGTTTGCCCGCGTTCAATGGGTGCCACAATATCTTCTAACCAGCAGGGCGACAAGACCACTCCGGCATCGGTAGCTGCAATAATGGGGCCAGCGGCAGCCGCTATGGCCCGGTTACGTCCCTGGCTAATGTTTGTGCCAGGAGCCACCAATAAGACCAGGGGTAGCCACCGTTTGTACTCAGCCAGAATTTCCAATGTATTATCTGTGGAGCCCCCATCACAGATGACAACTTCATCTGGGCGACGACTTTGTTGAATGAGGGAGTCAAGCAACGGCCGTATTCCTTCGCCTTCATTTTTTACAGTGACAATGACCGAAACCCCCAAAGCAGTTTCTGTCTCATCCTGTTGTATATCGTTCGTATATGGTTCGCTATCTACCTTTAGCAATGCCCACTTCTCCAATTAAAACGCTATGTTATAATCGCCTGTCTATACTGAAGCAAATCTTACAATCACCCTGTTTAACCCCATGATAGAAGTGGGGTTGCACAGGCCAGGTCTGTAAACCAGTAAATCGCCAATCGCTAATCGTATGTACACAAAAGACTTATCCATCGTCGTGCCAGTTTTTAATGAAGTAGAAAATTTACGGCCGTTACTCGATGAAATAACGACCGCATTAGCGGTAGAAACCATTGACTATGAGGTCGTATTTGTGAATGATGGCAGCACCGATGGGAGCACAGAACTGTTACGCCAGTTAGCAGCCGAAAATCCGCGTGTGGTTGTCATCCAATTCCGGCGCAATCATGGGCAAACGGCCGCGTTTGCCGCCGGCTTTGATTATGCCTACGGCCGTGCCATCCTCACCATAGACGCTGACCGCCAAAATGATCCGGCCGACATCCCCAAGCTCATCGCCAAGTTGAATGAAGGATACGATGTCATCAATGGCTGGCGACAGGATCGAAAAGATGCTTTCCTCATGCGCAAATTGCCATCCTACATCGCCAACCGTCTGATTGCCCGCGCCTCCGACGTACAATTACATGATCGCGGCTGTTCGCTGCGTCTCTTTCGCGCCGAAGTGACAAAAGAATTGCACCTGTATGGGGAGATGCATCGCTTTATCCCGGAGATGGTGAATTTTGCCGGGTATAGCATGGCCGAAGTGCCGGTGAATCATCGTCCGCGTGTGGCCGGGGAGTCTAAGTATGGCATCAGCCGGACATTTCGGGTTCTGGTGGATTTGATGACGGTGGTGTTTTTGCGTAAATATGGCGACCGTCCTATGCACCTGTTTGGCTATTTGGGGCTGGCTTGTGGGGGTGGGGGTGGTTTGTTCCTGGTATATCTGGTGCTGTTGAAGTTGTGGGCTGCCCTGACGGGGGGCTGGGCAGGCTTTCACGATATGGATATTGGTGAACGGCCGTTACTCTCCCTGGGCATCTTGCTCGTCATCCTTAGTGTGCAATTTCTGGTGATGGGTCTCATCGCCGAACTGATGGTGCGCACATACTACGAGACCCAAAACAAATCTGTTTACCGCGTTCGTGAAGTAAACGGCCGTGAAGAGCCGTCTGGATAAGCTCAACCGCACGACACGGCCGTTATTCTGTATTGACCGCGTATTGGTAAAAGCCCATGTCAACTATTTCCCCCATCTCTGCATTACAAAGCTACGTCCCTGATCCCATCGTCTGGCAGTTAGCAGCCGCCCAA
>CAYXUZ010000114.1:0-9804 GCA_964467705.1 uncultured Ardenticatenaceae bacterium
GCCCTGGGCGTTGATGCGAAACTCGAAGACGAGGCGGAAGACGTAGGTACCGCTGTCGTAAGCAAAGATAGCGATGCTCTCGATATTGGCGGGTTTGACTTTGACTTTGGCGGCCACAGCCAGCCAGAAGTCATCCAGCCCGGCTAATCCCAATACCTCTGCTTTGACCGCTTCCATCTTGTCGTTAGCCGAACCGGCCAGGATGATAAATCCGGCCACGCGCTGGCTCTTGTATTCATTGGCCGCGCTGTCCCAGATGATGTGCGGATGCCAGGTGGATGTTGAAGGAGAAGCGGGCCAGTCACGAATGTTGCGGTACGGGTCGTTCTGGTCGGGGCTGTTGAGAATCCAGTTGGCGATGCCGACGGCCGTGGGCCGGTTGCCGGGGAAGCCAGGAGCGATATTTTTGCCGTAGAGCAAGTCCAGCCCAAAGAGACCGACCGGGCCAACCGTGAACAGGGGCGTCTGACCAGCATAACCGACCTGAACGAAGTAGAAGTCATACTCATAATCCGGGTCTGGCCCCTGGTTGGCCTGTGCCGTGCCCCAGGCCACTTCGCCGTTGAAGCGCAGTTTGTAGTTGGCGACTTTGAGCAGTTCCTGCGGCTTGGCTTGTGGGTCGGTGGGCAAAATGCCTACATCCACAGCCACGCGGCTTTGGGTGCCCTCAAAGGCGGGGATCGGTTTGGACAGGTCGAATGTGCCCTTCGCCAGGAACAGCTTGGGGATGAGGAAGGTAAAACCCGGCTCTTTGGCCAGTTGGTGGGCAAAAGCGATGTCTGGTTCGGGGTAGAAGTAGACGATGAGGCCGGCGGCCGGAGTGTCCAGATAAATGGAAGGGCCGGCCAGGGCGGTCACATAGAAACCGAGGCCATACCAGTGACGGCCGTCTTCCCGGTCATGGGAGATAAATTCTACTTTGGGGATAACGGCCGTGCCTTTCTCCCCACCCTCGTCGTCAAACTTAAGTTCGGGCAGTTTGAGCGCCTTAATGGATGTATCCTTGCGTTCAAACAGGCGGCTGATGGCCGGGCTGACGGTGGCCGAGGAAATGGTGATATTGCTGATTTCCAGTTCGGCGTGCCCTTCCAGCCGGATGTTCTCCGCGTCCGAGCCGAAGATGGCCCCGGCGTTGAACAGTTTGTCCAGTTGCAGCTTGTCGGCCAGCCATTCCAGCGCGTCCAACAGGTGGCCCTGCATTTTGAGCCGTACCCGGAAGCCAAAAATGGCCTCAAAAATCGTCTGTTCCTCTTTTCCTTCAGCTTTGGGATTGACATGAATGAGGCGGAATCCCAGTTGGGACAGGGCAAATTGCTCTACTTTGGGCAAGACATCGGTGGTAAGGCCACCCACGAGCAGGAGGAAAAGCAGCCCCAAACCCAGGATTGTGTATTTATCATCATCCAGTTCGATGCCCTCGTAGAGGTAATGGACGCCGGCGGCGAAAGCCAGCATCCAAAAGAAGGTGCGGGCGGTCTCGCCGGTGAAAACCGGGCCGCTGTTGGCACCGCCGAGGGAGAGGCCGGTCATGATGAAGTCAATGCCCCACACTTCCTCGTCTTCCAGTTCGTGCCAGACAAAGGTGGCCTGGCAGCGGACAGTGCTGTTGGCCGGTATGGAAACCAGCTCTTGCTCGTCTCGCTGCTGCCTGGCCGTTTCGTACACCGTCTTCTCGCTGTCCGTGCCGTCAATCGGTTTTTGGTTCACGGCCGTTTCCCCCGCACCCATCAGCTTATTCAGGTTCAGGTCTACGCTGACCTGCGATTTCACAAACTGGTTGTTGCGCAGTTCCACTTCGCCGGTGGCCTGCCGCACCCATTTGTTCGTGTCCGTGGTGGCATAATTGATATGGAAGTTGCCCGATATGCCCTGATCTACACCATAGAGAAAGCCCTCCGCCCCGCCAGAGATAAATTCATTTTCGTCAACCGGATACAGGAAGGTGATGTTTTTAGCCCCAAACCCTTTCCAGGTGGGATCATAAACTTCGGGGAACAGTCCGGTGAAGTGGGTGGCTGCGTTGTTGCTAAAATCTACAAACAGTTGGTCTACATACAGGCCAACCTTCCCCAACTTGGGGAAGACAATGACCCGATCTAAATCCATTTCCAGAATGCCGCGTTGGGAAGTGGTCAGGTCGCTGAGGCTTTCATGGAAGATCATGGCTGAATGGATGCCATCTTCCTTGATGCGAAAGTTAAATTCCAGGGCGGCCATGGGCAGCGGAATCTGGAGCCTGTCGCCCACATTGCGATAGCCAATGACCCGCGTGGCATCCAGCGGGTCTACGATTTTGTCGGCTAAGGCAGCAATTTTGGGATAAATTTCTAGCACCGTTTGGGGATTGCCGTCCTCACCCATAAAGGAAAAGAGGACGTTGATGTGGGCGGGAGCGCCGTTTTCTAGCTGGACGCCCAGGGTGGCAGAAAGCAGAGCGCCGGTAACTTTGATCTCGCCGAGGCCCAAGAAGGGGAATGCCTGGTCTGCAAACCCGCCGCCCATCGTTTTTGACCAGACAAAGCCGGTGTCCGTACCGCGAAATGCGCCAGTGTTTGGCCCAGAAGCGAGGAAGGGGGTGAGGAGCGCAAAGGCGGTATACCCTAGCTCGCCAGCGTCTTCCAATTGATTGATAAATTTGGCGATATTAGAATCAGCAGACATAGTTTAGTCCGTCCTATAAACAGGGGAATGTGCCCGACCGGGCGCGGTCGGGCAGCAAATAAGGAGACCCGTTGGGAGGGTCCCGGTGTGGCTCGGTCTGAAACCAGCCACAGCAATTAGGGTCTCGCAAATGGATTTGATGAAATTGGGAAGGAGAGATGACGGCCGTTGGCGGTGACGGCCGTTTAGAGAGAGCCGTTTAATTCCTGGACATAGGCGAAGCCGGGCCGGCTACCGTACCCCCATCCACCGGGAAGGCCACACCCGTGACAAAAGAAGCTTCATCACTGCACAGCCAGGCAACGGCGTTAGCCACCTCTTCCGGCTGCCCAATCCGGCCCACCGGGTGCGTCCCCAGCAAATAGTGATACACCTCTGGATAGGCTACTTTGACATGCTCCACCATGACGGTGTTATCAATCACGCTGGGGCAGACGACGTTCACACGCACGTTCGCTTTGGCATATTCCAGAGCCGCCACTTTGGTCAGACCCACCACGCCATGTTTGCTGGCGGTGTAAGCGGCCGTACCGGCCGTGCCCATCAGACCAGCAGCCGAGGACATATTGACAATGCTGCCGCCGCCGTTGGCCAGCATGGCCGGCAGCTCATATTTCAGGGATAACCACACCCCCTTGAGGTTCACGTCCATGACGTGCTGAAACTCTTCTTCGCTGAGCTGGAACAGCGGTCCGGCCGGGCCCGAAACGCCAGCGTTGTTGAAGGCACAATCGAGACGGCCGTACATTTCCAAAGTTCTCTGCACAGCAATCTCCACATCCCTGGCCACGGACACGTCAGTCTTGACGAAAATCCCTTCGCCGCCAGCCTCTTCGACCATCCGTAACGTTTCCAGCGTACTTGCTTCATTGCGACTGGCCAGCACCACTTTGGCCCCTTCTCTGGCGAAAGCAACGGCCGCCGCCCGGCCAATGCCTGAACTGGCACCTGTTACCAGGGCCACTTTGTTTGCTAATCGTTGATACATGATCTAATCCTTTTTTTGTGTGTATTTAAGCGACGACAATATCGCCGCGGACGCTTTCAACAATGGCTTTCAATTCCGCCTGCTCCGGCAATGGCACGTTGAACTTGTCCAGGGTTTGTTGAAAATCATCAGCAAAGGCCTGCCATTCCTGGTTGGTAATCGAGAGGTGGCGGTGTGAATCGCTCATCGAGCGGCCAGAGTAGGTTTGTGGCCCACCTGTAGCCCAACAGACCATTTCGGTGACGAGATACTTAAACCCCTGCGGACTGACCCGATGATGGGCTTCGTCCACCAGCGGATTCGCGTTCAGGCGGGAATCGGTCATAATCCGCTCAATGAAGTCGTCTACGACAACAGCGATGCTATAAACACCACCGAGCCGTTCATAAAGGGTGAGCTTCTCTTGTGCGGGCATCATCAGATTGCTTCCACCGGGCCGCTGGCTTCTTTCCACGCTTTGAGACCACCAGCCACGTGTGCAATCCGGTTCAGTCCCATTTCCTGCAACCGCTGTGTGGCCAGGGCCGACCGGCCGCCGCTGGCACAGTAGAGCAAAAGCTGTTTACCGGAGGCAAAGACCTCCTTGTGATACGGGCTTTCGGGATCGGCCGTAAATTCCAGCATCCCCCGCGGCACATGGATCGCGCCCGGAATAATGCCATCCCGCTCTATCTCCGGTAGATCGCGAATGTCAATAAAGACCACTTCTTCACGGTCTAGCAATGGCAACGCTTCGGCTGCCGGGATTGTCTCAATGGTGGCATTGGCTTCAGCCACCAGTTGTTTGTATCCTTTTTGCATGAGTCACACTCCTTATTTGGTGATATGGGCCACAGTCTAGGGTACAAACGGAATGGAAAGCACCTATCGAAAGAATGGAACAGGAATGGAAACAACTGCTACCCGGTTTGGGATATCCTGTGATAAGATGGGGCAAAATTCCGATTCAATAGGGCGGGCGGATGACTTCTCTAGAACAGTTTTCTCAACCGGAAGGTTTAAGCAAGCGGGCTGTGGAAATTTTGCGCCTCTTGGCCGAGGGAATGTCGGATCGGGAAATTGCCGAACGACTGGTGATGACCGTTAACACGGTCAAATGGTACAACCGCCAGATTTACAGCATTCTGGGGGTGGGCAGCCGCACCCAGGCCATTGTCCGTGCCCGTGAACTGCAACTCCTCAATGCGGAACAGCCAATCACACTGGCATTGCCCATAGTGCGTCCGGCTGTCAGACATAACCTGCCGGTGGAAACGACCCGCTTTATTGGCCGCAAACACGAAATAGGCGTACTCAAGCACCTGTTGGAAACGGCACACTTGCTTACTTTGGTCGGGCCACCAGGAACAGGTAAAACCCGTCTGGCGTTACAAGTGGCCTGGGAGGTAGTAGACACCTTCGCTGATGGTGTTTATTTTGTTTCTTTGGCCCCCATTAGCAGCCCGGCCCTGGTCATCAACACGATTGCCAACGTTATCGGCGTCAACGAAACCCACGATCAGCCATTGCTGGAAACGTTGAAACATGTGCTGCGCGAGAGCCATTTGCTGCTGATATTGGATAACTTTGAACATCTGCTGCCGGCCGCCACCCAGGTATCGGAATTGCTGTTGGCCGCGCCGCAACTCAAAGTGCTGGCAACCAGCCGCGAACCGCTGCACCTTTACGGCGAACAAGAATATGCCGTGCCGCCATTGGAGTTGCCTGACCCGGAACACCTTGAGCCACAGGTATTGGCAAATTGCGAATCCGTCGCCCTCTTCATCCAGAAGGCGCGGGCAGTACGGGCCGATTTTGCCCTTACCACAGAAAATGCCCTGGACGTAGCCAAAATCTGCGTTCGCCTGGAAGGTCTGCCCCTGGCCATCGAATTGGCAGCGGCGCGGATCAAGCTGTTAACCCCGCGAACTTTATTAGCCCGCCTGGCCAGCCGGTTGGATACGCTGCGTGGTGGGGCGCACGATTTACCGACCCGCCAGCAAACCCTGCATAACACGATTGAGTGGAGCTACAACCTGCTCAATGAGGGGGAGAGGATGTTGTTTGCCCGGCTGGCCGTTTTTCGTGGCGGCTGTTCTCTGGAAGCGATTGAGACCATTTGCCAGGAGAACCTGCCCATTCATGTTTTTGATGGCCTTGAGTCGCTGGTGAATAAGAGTTTAATTCAGCAGCGAGAATTGCCAGACGGGGAACCCCGCTTTTTGATGCTGGAAACGCTGCATGAATATGCCTGGGAGCGGCTGGGTGAGGCTGCTTTGCAAGAGCAGATAATCGGCCGCCACAGCCTCTATTATCTGGCCCTTATCGCCGATTGTGAGGCGGCCTGTTATGGCGCGGACCCACAGGTAACGATTGATCTGATCTGGCGCGAGTTGGACAATATCCGCCAGGCATGGCAGTGGGCGGCGAAGCGAGCAGCGACGGCTCCTGGCTTGCTGGCGCCTCTGGACACGGCCGTAGACGGTCTGGCTGCCTTTTATGAAGTGACCAGTCTCTTTGAAGAGGGGCAGGGGATGTTTACCTATGCGGTGGCAGCCATTGCCGATGGCGGGAATGTGGCGCGCTTGAGGTGCCATCTGTTGGCGCGAGAGGCGGAGTTTGCCGAGTGGCGCGGGGAGTTGAAGCAGGCGGCCGAAACGGCGGCCCAGGTGGTTGAGTTGGCCGGGCAACTGGCCTTGCCCCGCTATCGGGCTGATGGACTGCGAACGTTGGGCATCCTCAAACGGGATAGGGGCGCCCCGGAACAGGCGATACATCATTTGCAGGAAGCGATTACGATTTATCGTTCATTGGGGGCAAAACGGCCGTTGGCCGTGGCCTATGATTGGCTGGGGGCAATCAACTCCGATCTCGGTCGGCTGGATCAGGGGATGGAGGCTTTGGGACAGGCAGCCGTCCTGTACGCCGAAACGGGCAACGAACGGGGCATGGTTTTTAACAAGGGGATGACGGCCGTTGCCCTTTCGGTGATGGGCCGATTGGAGGAGTCGGTCGCTTACCAGCGCGATGTCCTAGCCCGATACCAGAAGCTTAATTATCTACTGGGGGAGGAGCGAACGGCCAACAACCTCGGCCTGCTTTTGTTGGAACTTGGTGAATATGAAGAGGCGTTGGCGATGATGGAACACGCGCTGACAATTGCCCAACATATTGGCAGCGTAAGCGGTTTTTATGTCGCCTTGGGTAATAAAGGCGAGATTTTGCTGTCGCTGGATGAGTATGAGGGAGCGCGGGATTGTCTGGAACAGGCTGGCCTTTTTTACCACGAGGCAGGTATGGGCTGGTTGGAAAGCGAAAACCTGTGGCGGCAGGCCTTGCTGCTGATCCTTACTGGCGAGTATGAGTCAGCGCGGACTGCCCTCGATGGGTATCTTGCCCTGGCTCCGCCCGAAGACCCGGAATCTATGGCCATGGCCCACAGTCTGCTGGCGGAGATAGCCAGGCAGTTGGGCCACCAGGAAGAGGCAGCCGCTTACCTGGAGAGTGCGGCCGAAGTTTTTCAATCAGCCCGCCGGCCGGTCACAGTGGCTCGCTTTGCCCTTGTGCCCAGAGCGACCTTGCTGCTGGAACGGGGAGACATCGCGGCGGCGGCCGCCGCGCTGGCGCAAGTGGCGCCATATCTGGCCCAGGCCGGCCGTAACCCGGTTGTCCTGGCCAGCCACCTGCTCCAGGCCAAAATCGTGGCCGCCCAGGGAGACCACCTCAGGGCGCAGCAGTTATTAGCTGATTTACTCTCGTCCAATCTGCGGCCGGCGGAACGAGCCGCCATCTATTACGAACTGTGGCAACTGACCAATGATGCGGAGTACGGCCGTCAGGCGCTTGACCTGTATGAACCACTGGCGGCCCACTGCCCTAACCTCACCTACCAGCGCCGCCTGCGCCGCCTCTGCCCCGCTCCTCCAGGCGAAGTAAAGTAATCAAGAAGATGTTTTTTGAAGCGAATCACCCTACCGCTTTCGTGGGGGCCGCCCGTCCATTTGCAACTTCGGTGTTGCCTCAAGGCGAACATCTGACGCATCCGGGCGATGCGGTGAAAGTTTTTCTTCGATCCAAGCAACTACTCGCGCCACGACCACCACGGGAAACAACAGGACGCGAGCAGCTACCATCAATGCCCGCGGCCATACCGGCGGCACTTGAACAACCGGCAGTGATTTGGTCTCTCCGTGGTCACCGAGAATTTGCCGCGCGGCTTCCAGGGCAGACGAGACAGCCCCTTCCATACAGGCCAAATCAATCGGGTTTTTTACGTAGAGGTTTTCGATCTTTGTTTTTGACCCTGGCCGGTTGGGCCAGGCGCCGATGGTATTAATGAACAGGGGCACACCAATGTTAGAATTCAGTTCGCAATTTTCAATATCGTCTGGCTCAATGGGCAGGTACTCGCCGATCTCTTCCAACAGCAATTTTTTGGCCCCTTCCTCGCTCACGGCCGTCAACGGGCCGTAATTACTGGATATGAAGGAAAGCTGGGGTTTGCCGTCCAGCTCTTTCCAATGACGCCCGACATCAATGAGCGATAGGGCATAGTGGCTGCCGTGGAAAAAGACGTGTTCCCGGGGCAAGTCCGGCAGCTCCCGCCGTAGACGAAGATGCAAAGCGGCCATGGGCTGCGCTTCAAGAAAATGCATGTTGCCCAGCTCAGGGTCTACTTCGTACAGGCCATCAAGGAGCCAGGTCCGCGTTACTTCAAAGGGGGTGCAAAGGGCATAGACATCGCCTGACACCTGGGTTCCGTTTGGCAGGGTTACGGCCGTGACCCTGCCATCTTGCATCACCACCCGCTTTACTTCAGCACCATAGCAAATTTGCACCCCCAATGCTTCCAGCTCACGCACCTGAGGTTCAATAAAAACGGTTTGCAAATCGCCGGGTAGAATGGAGAGAAAGGGAGTAGCCTGCCGCATCCAGTAACTGGCGATCCTTTTGGCGGTCATGGCGCTGAGGTCATAAACAGGAATGGCAGATGCCTTGAGGACGTTTTCCTGGCCTATCTCGGCCACCGACTCGCTCGTGAACCATTTGCCGCGAATCAGGCCGATCTGGCTCACGCGGTCTAAAAAGCTCTTGTCAGAAAGCGGCCGACTGATCATGTCCAGTACGGAGTAAAAATAGAGGAGATTGTGGTACCAGGGCAACAGACCATGAAGGGTGTTATGCCACACAGCGGAGAGGCTGGAAGCCCCACGCATGGTGATCATGCGCGGATATGAACCCGGCAGAAGGTAATGGTAGCGATCAAAATCAATAAGCTGCACACCAATACGCTTAACGATGTCCCGGACATTGGGGTACCATTGAGGGAAGACATGATAACCATGTTCCACCAGGTTTCCATTTTTCATATCAGAGCCGGCCTTCCCTCCCAGACGTTGGGAACGTTCGAGGAGCGTGACACGCCAGCCGCGAAGGGCCAGTTCACGGGCAACAACCATGCCGGCGAGACCGCCACCGACGACAATGGCCGAGAGATGACTCCTATTGGTCGCTTGTTCATCCCTTCCGGTTTGAGAAGATGTTTTTTCTATGATCATAGTTTTACAAGGGTCGCTTTTGGGTAAGTTGTTTGTAAATATATTGTTCTCAGTCTACGTTATAGTGAGGATGGAAGTCACCTATCAAAAGAATGGAATCAGCCTTCTGATAATGAATATCATCTGTACTCGCAGTCTGCTCAACGGCCGTGTGATGCAAAACAGCCACACCGGTGATCTGTGGATTATTTTCAGAGTAGATCACTATCGCCACCTTCGATTCAGCGGAAACCAGAGCTTTATGAAGATTAGAAATTGAGGATTAAAGATGGCAGCCTTGCCCGTCGTCAGGCTGTATGCAGGGGAAAAGATGGTATGATTGTTTCCTGGCTGCATCATTTGCGCCGAATTTATCAATGAAGGAATTTAGAACGTGACTCATATTGATTTATCAAATAGTGAAGAGGCAGTGCTGCAAACTGAATCTTTAGGTGAAAAAATTGAGCTTGTCATTGAAAAGATGCCCCCGACTTCTGTGACTCTAATAGAAATCATGGACATCGTTGGCCCGGACAGTTTGCTGCTTTTAACTGTTTTTCTTTCGCTGGTATTTCTAGTGCCTGTTTCCATTCCGGGGGTCAGTACGGTATTTGGCATTGGCATCTTGTTGATTGGTGT
>CAYXUZ010000114.1:9814-19814 GCA_964467705.1 uncultured Ardenticatenaceae bacterium
CGCGCCTCTTTTCCCGCCATCTCTGGCTGCCAAAGAAGATTGCCAACCGCCAGCTTTCGGCCGAAAAACTGCGCCAGGCTTTCACCCGCGCCCTCGTCTGGTTGCACCGCCTGGAAAAGATCAGCCAGCCGCACCGCATGAGCCGCCTGACGGCCGAAGGCATGATGACGGTGTTTAACAATCTCTCCTTTATTTTTGCCGCCCTGCTGCTGATGGCCCCTTTTGGTTTTATCCCTTTTAGCAATACCCTGCCCGCGCTGGCACTCATCTTTTTGGCAGTGGGCATGATGCAGCGCGACGGCCGTTTTATCCTGTACGGCAACCTGGCTAACCTGGCTACCGTACTATATTTCGGTTTTCTTATTCTCGGCGGTGGCTGGTCTATCGCGGAGTTTATCAAGTTGATCGGCTAATGGAATTGGGCATCTAAGGATGCCCAACTCCGCACCTGGTCATGGACACATTAACCAACCTGTTTGATTTTGTTGTTCATCTGGACGCTCACCTGGCACAGGTGGTGGATGTGCTGGGGGTGTGGACATACATCCTCCTGTTCCTGGTAGTCTTTATTGAGACGGGGCTGGTGGTCGCCCTTTTTTTACCGAGCGATTCGCTGATATTTGTGTCCGGGGCGCTGGCCAGCCTGGACGTGTTGAACATCGTTGTTCTGTTTTTTCTCTTTTTGACCGCCGCGATTTTGGGGGATTCGCTCAACTATTTTTGGGGTAGTTTGATTGGCCCACGTGCTTTTGACGGCCGTTACCGTTACCTGAAACCCGAATACTTGACACAAACGCGGTCATTTTATAACCGGCACGGCGGCAAGGCGATCATCCTGGCCCGCTTTGTGCCCGTTATGCGTTCCTTTGTGCCGTTTGTGGCCGGGTTGGGGGCGATGCGTTACGGCCGTTTCCTGCCCATTAGCATCGTAGGCAATACCATCTGGGTGTCTATTATGCTCTTTAGTGGCTACCTCTTTGGCTCGCACCCGCTTGTCCAGGAAAACTTCGGCCCGATACTTTTGGGCGTCCTCATTCTCTCCTTCATG
The DNA here is from genome assembly GCA_964467705.1 of uncultured Ardenticatenaceae bacterium. Taxonomy (GTDB): domain Bacteria; phylum Chloroflexota; class Anaerolineae; order Promineifilales; family Promineifilaceae; genus CAADGU01. Next base: position 10,863 of record CAYXUZ010000114.1, read on the forward strand.
CCCATGATCATCGGTTCTTTGCGCGGCAAATTGGCCGCTTCCCGCAAAAAAGTGAGAGAAGCGCCATAACCTGCCACCTGCTACCCGGTCAACCATTTGGTTGATACGGCCGTGACCACCCGACTGACCCCATATTCCATCCCCCGATAATCCAAATTCCATCTCTCGATTGCTTACTTTCCCTCCTCAAAGGGTTAAGCTTTGCCCATCTTAATCAAAAACAGGTGGCAGTCATTCTGAATCAGTCTGTCACCGCTAACGTGAAAGTGGCCGCCGGCAGACTTTCACAGGAGAAAAATCATGGGCGACGAATTCAAAGATTTGAAGGATGAAGAAAAAGCGGGGGCCACAGAAGAGAAGGGCAGCAATTGGATTATGGCTCTCGTTATGATTGTGGTGGGCATTGGTCTATTGGTCAGCAATTTTACAGAGTTCTCGTTTAACAATTGGTGGGCACTGTTTATGCTCATACCGGCCGCCGCCATGCTGCGGACTGTGTGGGTGGATCATCAGGCACACGGCCGTCTCACCAGCAAAAGTACCGGCCCGCTCATCGGCGGGTTGGCTACCCTGGTGATGATGGGTGTCTTCCTGTTCAATTTGAGTTGGAGCGGGCTGTGGCCGTTGGGCTTCATTTTTGGTGGACTTGCGGTCTGGTTGGGCAGCCGCCGCTAAGGGTGGGGCAGCCCTTGTGGCCGCCCCACCACTGGGAAAAATCTGATGAACCCTATTATTGAAGTGAAAAATTTACGGAAAACATACGGCCGTACCCTGGCCGTTGATGATGTCTCCTTAACCGTGCAGCCTGGTGAAATCTTCGGCATTGTCGGCCCCAACGGGGCGGGCAAAACCACCACCATCGAATCTATCATTGGCCTGCGTAAACCAGATGGTGGCTCCGTTTCCGTCCTGGGCATGAATCCGCAAGCCGAGCCGAAAAAACTGGGCAATCGCATTGGCGTGCAACTACAGCAAGCCGCGCTGCCCGACCGCATGAAGGTATGGGAAGCGCTGGATTTGTATACCTCGTTTTATGAGCGTACCGTACCCTGGGAACCGCTGCTGGAAACATGGGGGCTGGCCGAAAAGCGCCAGGCTCAGTTTGGCAATCTGTCTGGTGGGCAAAAACAGCGCCTCTTTATCTCGTTGGCGCTGCTGAATGACCCGGAGGTTGTCTTTCTGGATGAACTGACAACAGGGCTGGACCCGCAGGCGCGCCGCGCCACCTGGGACCTGGTACGCGCCGTGCGCGACCAGGGCAAAACGGTGGTGTTGATTACCCACTTTATGGACGAGATTGAGGCGTTGGCCGACCGGGTGGCGATTATTGATCACGGCCGTGTCATTGCCCTGGACACGCCCCAAAACCTGATCGCCCACTTGCACAGCGAAACCCAGGTACATTTCACCACCCCGAACGGGTTTGAAGCGGATGTGCTGCGTGCGGTGGCGGGGGTCACGGCCGTGACCCAGCACCACCAGCAAGTGACCGTCACCGGCAGTGGCCCGCTGCTGGCAAACGTCGCCGCCGCTCTGGCCCAACACAACATCGCCCCCCATGACCTGCGCGTGCAGCAGGCCAATCTGGAAGATGTGTTCCTGGCCCTCACCGGCCGGGCGATACGAAATTAGTAGGGCGATTTGCCAAATCGCTCTACAGTGGAGACAACCATGAAACCTTTTCTCAAACTCACCTATTCCGAACTGAAACTGCAATTACGCGAACCCATTGGTCTCTTTTTCACCCTGGCCTTTCCCGTTATGCTCATGATCTTGTTTGGCCTCATCTTTGGCAATGAGCCGGAAACCTTTCTGGGCGGTTATGGGCAGGTAGACCTGTCGGTGCCCGGCTACATCGGCATGATCATCGGCACGATTGGGATGCTCAACATTCCCATCAGCATGGCCACCTACCGCGAGAATGGCATTCTGCGCCGGTTGCGAGCCACGCCGGTGCAGTCAAAATCCATCCTCTGGTCGCAGGTGGCGGCCCAAACGATCATCGCCCTGCTGGGCATCGCCCTGCTGGTGATTACCGGGCTGCTGCTGCTTGACCTGCGTCTGCCCAGCGGCGGCGATGTGATGATTTTGCCGGGGATTTTGCTGAGCGCGTTTAGTTTTTTTGCCATCGGCTTTGTGCTGGCGGGGGTGATGCCCACGCCGCGCACGGCACAGGCGGTGGGCATGGCAATCTTTTTCCCCATGCTCTTTCTCTCTGGCGCAGCCATGCCCCGGTTTATCATGCCCGAAGGGTTGCAAGAGATTGCCAAAGTGCTGCCGCTGACGCAGGTGGTCATTTTGCTGGAAGACCTGTGGCTGCGCGGGGTGTGGAATATGACGGCCGTTGCCTTCATTACGGCCGTGCTCATCCTCGGCCTCATCCTTTCCCGGTTCACCTTTCGTTGGGAGTAGTGTTACACTAAGTGCGACGCACCTTAAAGGTGCGTCGCACTTGTCACTTGTAAGCGAATGTCAAATATAAACCATCACCAACAACCTGATGTCTGGGTCAAGTGGGATTGGCTGTGGACGACTATTTTTTATGCGTCTGTGGCCGTTTCCACTTTGTTCATGCTGGTGGACGACGGCCGTGACGGTTCAGTCTGGCGGCCATTGCTGCTAACGGCCGTGCTGCTGCTGTGGCACGGCGTTGGTTTACGGCTGGCTTATGGTGGCAGTAGGGAGCGGGAAGTACGGCCGTATCGCCAATTCATCGTCCTCCTCGGTGATATTGGCCTCTGGTTTCTGTTGGTTGGCCTGTCGCCCGCTTATTACTTTGTCCTGGCCGGATTGTTTAGCCAGATTTTTCGCCACCTGCCCATCCCCTATGCCATTGCCGCCACGCTGCTGCTCATCACCGCCATCATCTATCAACAGTCCAGCGACGCCGGGCAGCCCATTTCGTGGAGCAGCCCGATTGTCTGGATTTATTTGTTTGCCGGGGCAGCCAGCATTTTGTTAGGCGCCTGGATGTCGGCCATCATAAACCAAAGCGCACAGCGGCGGCAGCTCATTGAGCAATTGGAAGCGACGCAGGCGGAACTGGCGGCTGCTAAACGGCACGAGGGTATGTTGGAAGAGAGGCAGCGGCTGGCGCGGGAAATTCACGACACGTTGGCGCAGGGCTTCACCAGCATTGTGATGCACCTGGAAGCGGCCGAACAGGCGCTGCCCGCTGACCAGGAAACCGCACAAAAGCATCTGCAACGGGCGCGGACGACGGCCCGTACCAGTCTGGAGCAGGCGCGGCGGGTGGTGCAGGATTTACGGCCCGAATCATTGGAAAACCAGGCGTTGCCAGAGGCGATCAGGCGCACGGCCGTGCGCTGGCAAGAAGAAACCGGCATTCCCGTTACTACTGCTATTACTGGGCACCCTAGCCCTCTACATCCTGACGTAGAGGTCACGTTGCTGCGGGCGGCTCAGGAGTCATTGAACAATATACGGAAACATGCGCGGGCAACGGCCGTGCAAATCACCCTCTCCTACATGGCCGATCTGGTCATCCTGGATGTGCAAGACAACGGCGTCGGTATCAATGGCGCATCACCGTCACCCTTAACTGGCGGCTACGGCCTGACGGCCATGCGCGAACGCGCCACCCAACTCGGCGGCACCGTCGAAATTGAAAGCGAATCTGGGGAAGGCACAACCGTTGTTGTCTCTATTCCTATTGGGAGTTGAATTTACCAAATGGAAAAAGTTCGTATTCTCATAGCCGATGATCACCCGGTGGTGCGGGAAGGGTTGGCGGGAATGCTGGCCGGGCAGGATGATTTTGAAGTGGTCGGGCTGGCGGCGGATGGGTCTACGGCCGTGACCCTCACCCTCTCCCTCTCCCCCGATGTCACCTTGATGGATTTGCGCATGCCGGTTCTGGATGGCGTAGGGGCCATCGAGGCGATCAAAAAAGCGCAGCCGACCGCACACATCCTCGTCCTCACCACCTACGATTCCGACGCCGACATTGTGCGGGCCATTGAAGCCGGGGCTACCGGCTACCTGCTCAAAGACGCGCCCCGTGAAGAACTGTTCCGAGCTATCCGTGCCGCCGCCAGAGGGGAATCGGTGCTGTCCCCGGCCGTCGCCTCCCGGCTGATGACCCGTATGCGCGCCCCGGCCGAAGAAAACCTGAGCGCCCGTGAGATTGAGGTGCTGCAACTGGTTGCCACAGGCGCCAGCAATCAACAAATTGGCAAAGAACTGCACATCAGCACCGCCACCGTCAAGAGCCATCTGATTCATATTTTCAACAGGTTGGGGTTGACGGCCGTACCGCCGCCGTCACAGTCGCCCTGGAAAAAGGGATCATCACCCTGGAACGGTGAAACGTAATCAGTTGCCAGTAATCGGTAAGCCGCAACCTTTCTTGTTATCCTGCGTATGTATGGGCAGTCAGGAGAGAAAACGTTGAACAGCGATGAGTTTGTCTGGCTCGAAAGAGCAATGGAAGGCGATAAAGAAGCCTTCGGTCAAATTATTGAAGCTTACCAGGGGCCGGTTTATAACCTGGCGTATCGTATGTTGAACAATGCGGACGAAGCAGAGGAAGCGGCTCAAGAAGCGTTTATACGCGCTTATACACGGTTGGACAGTTATAACCCGGAGCGCAAATTTAGCACCTGGCTGCTTTCAATTACCTCGAACTACTGCATTGACATTATCCGCAAACGGCGAGCGATTTTGTTATCCATTGACGAACCGTTAGCCCCGCACCCGGCGTTGATGTCGGAAAAGTCGGCCGGGCCGGAGGGACAGATGATGCAGAGCGAAGAACAACGGCTGGTGCAGACGATGCTGGCGGAATTGGAACCGGATTACCGGCAGGCGGTAATTTTGCGCTATTGGTATGACCTTTCGTATGAGGAAATTGCCGAAGTGACCAATTCGACGGTAAGCGCGATTAAGTCACGGTTGTTCCGTGCCCGTCGCTATCTGGCGGATTTAGGCCTGGCGGCCGGGCTGGAACCGATTGATGTTCCGGGTATGGTGGTATGAGCGCAAGACCTGACAGGTTTTTAGAAACCTGTCAGGTCTGATGGTGGTGGTATGAGAAATTCACAAAATGGGAGTAATGGTATGGAGCATGAAGAGATTTTTACGCTGATGATGGACGCGCTCGATGGCGAGCTTCTGGCAGATGAACAGTTGCTGCTGGAATCTCACCTGCGCGCGTGTCCTGACTGTATGCGGGAGTGGCAAGCGATGAGCGCCATTGACGCACTCTTCCGGCGGTCGCCGATGCTCAGCCCGGCGGCTGAGTTTACGCAGCGGACGCTGGCGCGGCTGCCCAACCGGCGGGTGCGGCTGTGGCTGATGGGAGTGGTGTATCTGGCGCTGCTTATGGCCGGGCTGCTGCCATTGTTGCTAGTGGTGGGCACGGCCGTACTTCTGGCTTCCTCAGTGGGCGAACCGGCAGCACTAAACAGTGGACTGGCGTGGTTAGCAAGAGGTGTGCAATTGGGCGGTGTGTTGGTGGGCGCAGTATTCACGGCCGTTTCCCGCCTGGTCATCGAACAACCTTCCATTATCGGCTGGTTGCTGGTGATGGTGGGCATTGTCTTTTTGTGGAGTGGTGTTTATCGGCAGCTACTGAATCCACCGGCACGGCGACAAATTTCCTGAAAACGGGGGTTGGCTTAACATGAAACGATTACTACTTTTTCTTATCTTGATTTTGGTTTTGGTCTTAACGCCAACAGGCATCGCCCTGGCGCAAAGCGATGATGTGACGGTGGCGGCCGGAGAAACAGCCGAGGAGATCGTGTTGTTTGAGGGCGACCTGTCAGTGCAAGCCGGGGGGACAGTAAACGGCGATGTGGTGGTATGGGACGGCGACGCGACCATTGCGGGCACGGTGAATGGCTCGGTGGTGTTGATGGATGGAGACCTGGTGGTGGAAGATACGGCCGTTATCAATGGCGACTGTGTTTTACTCTCTGGCGATGTCACCGATCACACGGCGGCCGGACTGGGATGTACCAATGTTGAGGAGTTTATTCCCGGTTTGAGTGGGTTGGTGGATAGTATCCCGGCCATACCGCCAGTTCCAGCTGTACCTGCAATTCCGGCTGTCCCCGCCGTGCCAGCAGTTCCCGCTGTGCCATCTGCACCGCCTTTGCCCCCGCTCGAAATGGAAACGGGCCATGATGGTAGCTTTTTCGGCCACGTGGTCGGGGCTATTTTCCGCAGTTTGCTGTTGGGTGCGCTGGCTTTTGTAGCGGCAACCCTGTTCCCGCGCCATCTGACGCAAGTGGAGCAGGCGGCACGGCAAAAACCATTTGCCAGTGGGACGGTAGGGTTTTTAACCTCGCTGGCTGTGCCGATTATCCTGCTGCTGTTGAGTCCGATTCTATTTGTTTTGGCCCTCGTTTGTGGCCTAGGCGTTTTGTTGGCGGCATTGGCAGTAGCGGGTTATGCCGCTGCGCTGGCGGTGGGCTGGTTTGCGGTGGGGCATCTGTTAGGCGAGCGCATGGCGGAGTGGCTGCACATGCGGAACCGTTCGCTGCCGTGGGTCACGGCCGTAGGCACGGCCACGCTCACCCTCGTTTTAGGCCTGTTGGGGGCGATTCCCTTTGTGCTGGGCGAAGGGTTGGCTGGCTTCCTCATTGCCTGCGTGGGGCTGGGGGCAGTGGCGCTGACGAAGTTTGGCACACGGCCGTACCCCCTGCTGGATGAAGGCATTCGCATCTTACCGGCGGAGAACAGTGATAAGGTCACGGCCGTGCTCAATACCCTGCCGGAAGACGACATCCGTTTGAAATAATGGTCAGTTGGTAATTGCCAATTGTCAACTGTCAATTGACAATTTTCTTCCTCTTCCCCCTTAAAGAAAAGAGGCGCTCGATTGAATGAGCGCCTCTTTTCTTTGTGGGGATAGTTACACCAGACATCCGATTTCTTGAAGAAATCGGATGTCTGCTCTCGTGCGAGTACAAATTTCATTCACACGGTTTACATGGGCGGGTGAACTCCTCAAATGCGGGATAGTCAGGTGTTATGCAGCAAACTTCTCTTCTTTGCTCATGCCACCACCCGCTTTGGCGGCAATCTGACCATACAAATGGCCCCACACAACCGCCAGGTATGGCCCAACCAGCAAACTAACAATCCAACCAATGCAAGGGATATTTGCTACCAGGCTCGTTACAAACATAATCGCAAATACAATCCCCACTACAATGGCAATGTCACCAATATGGTCACGCACAATACCGAACACTTCGCCAAAACGGAAGCAAGCCCCCAAATTGTTATTGCGCAGATATTGGACAATCACGGCCGGACTCACAAAGAGCAGCGCCAGCACGAAAAGAAGCGTCAGGCAACCAACCAACCCAAAAGTTGCCAGCATGCCAGCCACCGCCGCATCTTCGCTTACTTCGCTTAAACCGCTAAAACCAATGGTGGAGATACCAACGATACACGCTAACAACCAGAACGGTAATGTGTATACCAGGAGGGCGACGAAAAGGTTAAAACCATCGCGGAGAAAACCGCCCCAATCATCCCATTCGGGCAACGGCCGTTCCTCTCCCTTCATCACATTGCGGGCAATAGCCACCATATAGCCTTCTAATATGATCGCTGGAATGATCAAGAATGAGAAAAATGTCATTGCCAGGGCGATCAAAACTTTCATTACCCAACGTTCGTCTTCGGTTATATAAGTGAGAGCTTTTCCAATGTCCATTTTTTCCTCCTGTGTTTCAGGTGTGAACTAAGTTAATAAAGTGAAGCACTACCAATAGGATTGTAAAGTTATCCTCCGGGCGCGTCAACCAATTTGCAAACGGCCGTAAGCAGGCTAGAATGGCCTCATGCACCGAGTTGTCTTTATGGGTACACCTGATTTTGCCGTGCCCAGCCTGCAAACCTTGATTGAAACACAGCATGTAGTTGGTGTTGTCACCCAACCGGATAAACCGGCGGGGCGAGGCAATCAGCTACGGCCGTCGCCCGTCAAACTGGTGGCGCAGGCAGCCAACATTCCCGTTTACCAGCCCAAATCGTTGAAAAGCGAAGAAGCGGCTGCGCCCCTGCGTGAATGGCAGCCGGATGTCATTGTGGTGGCCGCTTTTGGGCAAATTTTGCGACCGCATGTGCTGAATTTGCCGCCACGTGGCTGCCTTAACGTCCATGCCTCGCTGTTGCCGCGCTGGCGGGGGGCATCGCCCATCCAACACGCCTTGCTGGCGGGGGATGCGCAAACCGGCGTTTGCCTGATGCAAATGGATGTGGGGCTGGACACCGGCCCGGTGTATGTGTGTGAAACGATGCCGATTGGTGCCGAAGACACGGCCGTGACCCTGCACGACCGTCTGGCGCAACTGGGCGCAAATTTGCTGCGCCAATACCTGCCTACCATCCTCAACGATCAACTCCCCCCTCACCCTCAGGATGATGCTGGTTCCACCTATGCCCCTCTAATCAAAAAAGAGCAAGGGGTAATTGGCTGGCGGCAGAGCAGTGATCAGCTTGACCGGCACATCCGCGCCATGACTCCCTGGCCGGGCGCATTTACCACCTGGCAGGGGCAGGTGTTGAAAATCTTGCGGGCCACACCGGAAGTACAAGCTCTGTTGGTAACAAGACCTGGACAGGTGCAGGAGGTGAACGGGCGTTTGCTTGTCCATTGTGGTACAGGCGGCATACAATTGCAGGAAGTGCAGTTAGCCGGGAAAAAAGCGATGGCAGCCGCCGAATTTTTGCGCGGGCATCCCAATTTTATTGGCAGTGTGTTAGGAGATTGAGAGATCAGAGGTTGGATATGGCACAATCTTCCATCTCTCATCTGTAATCTTTTCAGGTCGCTCTATGGAAATTCTCGTTTTTGGCGCGGGCGCGGTGGGTGGTTATCTGGGGGCCAGGCTTTTACAACAGCAACACCAGGTTACAATGATTGCCCGTGAAGTAACCGCGGAACTGATCAACAGCAATGGTCTTATCATT
>CAYXUZ010000114.1:19824-20652 GCA_964467705.1 uncultured Ardenticatenaceae bacterium
CCGTCAATATGATCTCATCATCATGGGGGTGAAGTCATATGACCTGGAAGAAGCGTTGAACAGCATCGTCGCTTTTTGCTCGCAACCACCCACCATCCTTACCACCGGTAACGGCATTGGAATAGAAGAGCCATTAATAGCCCAGTTTGGCGCCGAAAAAGTAATCGCTGGTTCCGTCACCATCCCTCTGAGCAAACAGACCTCAGACCATATCGTTGTGCAAAAAGCGGGCCGTGGGCTGGCGTTAGCCCCCACCCAACCTAAACAAAACATCAAGCCGTGGGGCGCACTGTTCCAAAAAGCGGGCATCAGCACCCAACTAGAGGCCAATTACCAGGCGATGAAATGGTCAAAGGCGTTGCTGAATATGGTAGGTAATGCCACCTCGGCCATTTTGAACCGTAAACCAGGTGCACTCTACAAATCCGACACTATTTTCAATCTGGAAGTGCAGATGTTACAGGAAGTGTTGGCGGTGATGAAGGCCAAAAAACTGCCGGTGCTTGACCTGCCTGGCTCGTCGGCCAAGAAACTGGCGTTTGGGGTGCGGCGACTACCACGTTCTATGCTCAAGTCGCGCATGGCCAGCGCCGTTACCAGCGGGCGTGGTGACAAAATGCCTTCTTTCCAGATTGATTTGACTTCCGGCAAAGGCAAAAGTGAGGTTATCTATCACAATGGAGCAGTGGCGGAAGCGGGCAAGGCATTGGGTATTGCTACCCCGGTGAATGCGGCGCTGAATGACATTTTGCTGAAGTTGACACGGGAAGAATTGGATTGGCGGGAGTTTGACGGCCGTCCCCAACGGCTGATGGCGGAAGTGAAGAA
>CAYXUZ010000115.1:0-4108 GCA_964467705.1 uncultured Ardenticatenaceae bacterium
CTCAACTTCGTCACCATTGCCCATAACAGCGCCCAAACCGCCAGCGGCATCCATTCCATCAACGGCGACACCACCCTCAATCACACACTGGTAAACGACAGTTGTCGCGGTGTGATCGTTTCCCAGGGATACAACCTGATCCAGGATGTCACCAAATGCACCATCACCGGCGACCCGGTGGGCAATCTGTTTGGGGTGGATGCCCTCTTAGCGCCGCTGGCGCTCAATGGCGGCCACACACCAAACCACGCCTTGCTCCCCGAAAGCCCAGCCATTGAAGCCGGTAGTAATAACAGCTGCCCGGCCACCGATCAGCGTGGTATCAACCGGCCACGAGGTCTCTTCTGTGACATTGGCGCTTACGAACTGGCAAATCCACCACAAACCGGTGCCGCCCTGGTAGTCAACACCGACGATGACACAAACGACGGCGTGTGTGATTTTGGACATTGCTCCCTGCGCGAAGCCATCATCCGCGCTAACGCCTCTTCCATTAGCAATCAGATTCATTTCAACATTCCCGGCGATTTACCGCCGGTCATTTATCCGCTGTCGCCCCTGCCGGTCATCATCGATCCCGTTACGATTGACGGATTAACACAAACGGGCGGGGTTGTGGTGTTGGATGGCTCGTTGGCAGGCACGGCCGTTGGCCTGGAAATCGCCGCCGGTAGCTCCACTGTACGCGGGCTGCGCATCATCAACTTTAGCACTCATGGCCTGCTGCTCACCCAAAATGGAGATAACGTCATCTCCGGCAACGAGATCGCCTTCAACGGCGGCGATGGCATTCGCGCTCTGGATGGGACGGGACATCAACTCTCTGGCAACGACATCCACGACAATGGTGGTCTGGCTATTGATTTGGGCGGCGACGGCCGTACCGCCAACGAGCCCGACGACCCCGACGGCGGCGCGAACAACCTGCAAAATTACCCTGTCCTGTTCACGGCCGTGCCCTTGACAGACAGCCTGCGCCTTGACGGCCGTCTGGACAGTACGGCCGTCACCACCTTCACTCTGGAATTTTTCGCTGCCCCCACCTGCCTGCTCAGCGGCGGCAATCAGACCTTCCTGGGCGCCACCCAGGTCACCACCGACGCCTTCGGGAATGTCTACTTCTCTGTGGCTGGCCTGACGGCCGTCCCCCTGGACACCTTCATCACCGCCACCGCCACCGACCCGGACGGCAACACCTCCGAACTGTCTGACTGCATCGCCGTCAGCCCCGGCAACACCGCCTGGACGACGGCCCTGTCGTTAGACGTATTGCCCGACATGGGGCCAACGGCCGTCAGCCAATATCTGGATCAGCCCGGCCAATCCCGCTGGTATAAATTCCCCGTCCAACCCGACAGCCAGGTGATCATCACCCTCAGCAACCTGCCTGACAATTACGACCTCACCCTCTACAAAGACATCGCCCAGGCATACAACGACCTGTTGTCGCCGCAACATTTACCGCGCTTCGACGCCGAATTCGCCCCCGAAGCATTCAGCCCAGAGGCATTTAGTCCCGAAGCGTTCAGCCCCGAAGCGTTCAGCCCGGAGGCGTTTAGCCCCGAAGCATTCAGCCCCGAAGCGTTCAGCCCGGAGGCGTTTAGTCCAGAGGCATTCAGCCCCGAAGCGTTCAGTCCCGAAGCATTCAGCCCCGAAGCGTTCAGCCCGGACGCTTTTAGTCCAGAGGCATTTAGCCCCGAAGCATTTAGCCCGGAAGCATTTAGTCCTGAAGCCTTCAGCCCCGAAGCATTTAGCCCCGAAGCGTTCTCCGGCGCGCAGTTGCGCAGTTTGTTAGGCGTCTCCGCGTTTCGGGGCACAGCTAACGAAGGGTTGATTGCCAATATCTGGAACAATACCGGCTACTTTTACGTGCGGGTGCGCGGCGCCAACGGCGCGTTTAACACCCAGCACCCCTTCCAGCTTTCCGTCACCATGCAATCCGGCGATTGTAGCAACGTGGCCCCCATCACGACAGCCAGCACCACGACCCCCACCGGCGGGAATTACCAGACCATCATCCTCACCGACATGGCGCGGATGGCGGGTACCACTGCCGAAAAAGCTACCCTCGCCACCCGCCTGGCTACTTATGCCGCCCGGCCCGAAGTGGCGGGTGTCATCGTAGACGTGGGCGCAGACGCCCGCGTCGCCGACGCCAATGCCCAGGCCGATACCCACCCTGCCTGCCCCTACGCCAAAAATCTGGTCGCTGCCACCATCAAGGAAATCGTGGACGGCTACCGGGCGCTCAACCCGCTGGCCTACGTGGTCATCATCGGCAACGATGGCGTCATCCCCTTCTACCGCTATCCAGACAACGCCCTGCTGGCAAACGAAAGCAACTATGTGCCGCCGGTGCGGGACAATACCCCATCTCAGGCCAGTCTGCGCCTGGGTTTTGTATTGGGGCAGGATGAATATGGCTCCCACACGGCCATCTCCTTCAAAAACTCCACCATTCCCATCCCCGACCTGGCCGTGGGGCGCGTGGTGGAAACGGCCGTGCAGGCTACGGCCGTGCTCGATGCCTATCTCGCCACCAGCAACGGCGTCGTCACCCTTAACGAGCCGCCGCTCGTCACCGGCTACGACTTCCTGGAAGATGCGGCCCTGGCCGTGCAAGCCGAACTGGAAACCGGCATGAACCAGACGGCCGATACCCTCATCGCCGCCCACGACCTGGCCCCCACCGACCCCGCCGCCTGGACGGCCAACGATTTGCGCCGACAACTGCTGGGCAGCCGCCACGACATCACCTTCCTGGCCGGCCACTTCAGCGCCAGCGGCGCATTGGCCGCCGACTACAGCACCCGGATGAGGGCATCTGAACTGATCAGCTCGCCGGTCAATCTGCAAAACGCCATCATCTTCAGCGTCGGCTGCCACGCTGGTTACAACATCGTAGACGCCGATGGCGTGCCGCTAGTCACCGAAGAGCCAGATTGGGCGCAGGCATTCAACAGCAAAGGTGCGCTGCTCATCGCCGGTACCGGCTACCAATATGGCGACACCGACTTCATCGAATACTCGGAACGGCTCTACCTGGAGTTTAGCCAGGAATTGCGGCGCGGCAGCGGGCCTGTCTCGGTGGGCCAGGCATGGGTGGCCGCCAAACAGACCTACCTGGCGGAAACGCCGCACATGCGCGGTATCCACGAGAAGGCGCTCATCCAGGCCACCATCTTTGGCCTGCCACAGTTGAGCGTCAACATGCCCGGTACACGGTTGGCGGCGGCCGGTGAATCCTCGGTTGTCACCAGTGTCACACCCGTTGGTAGCAGTCCTGGCAGCACCCTCGGTCTGGCTACGGCCGATCTGAGCCTGACCCCCACCTTCACCGGCCAGATGGTAGAAATGACCAACGTGCAGGACAATACCACGGTAGAGGCTTTCTACCTCACCGGCCCAGATGGTGTTTTGACCAATCCGGCCGAACCTACCTTGCCTCTGGAGCGGGTAAATGTCACTGCATCCGGCACGCAGTTGCGCGGTATTGGCTTCCGTGGTGGCAGCTACACTGACCTGGGCGGCATCTTGCCCTTTACCGGCGCACCCACCACCGAAATTCGCGGCGTCCATGCCCCCTTCCAGACAGACATTTTCTATCCGGTGCAATTCTGGCGCGCCAACTATTTTGGGCAACTGGCTGATCCGACCGGGGGTAGCACCTCATTGGTGGTGACACCGGCCCAATTTGTATCTGAGTTCCCCGGCGCACAAACGGGCACGATGCGCCGGTATGATCAGCTCAATTTCCGCCTCTACTACAGCGACAACGTCGCCAGTTATGACGGCGGCAGCACCCCGGCCCTGTCTGCACCACCGACCATTCAACGGGTCACGGCCGTGCCCCAGGGCGGCAATGTGACCTTTAGCGTAGACGTGCTGGGCAATCCGGCGGCGGGTATTCAAGAGGTGTGGGTGCTGTACACGGCCGTGACCGGCCCCTACTTCGGCCAATGGCAGCCGCTCGATCTCAGCCAAAACGTCACCATCTCCACCCGCTGGCAAGGGGTCTTGCCGCTCAACGGTACCGACCCGGCCGACATGCGTTACCTGGTGCAGGCCGTCAACGTGCGCGGCACGATGGCCTGCTGCCGCGCGGCCG
>CAYXUZ010000115.1:4118-7287 GCA_964467705.1 uncultured Ardenticatenaceae bacterium
CAACCTGGGCGACTTGTATGTGCCCGGCGCACCACCCACCGCCACCACCCCCACCACGGTGACGCTCGTCAATCCACCCATCAGCGGTGTCTACAATTCCCATATTCAAGTGACGGCGCAGTTGGCCGCGGGCACAATGCCCCTGGCCGGGCAGCGGCTCACCTTTGGCCTGGGGCCACAAACGCGCCAGGCGATTACGGACGCCACTGGTCGGGCCACAGTGACGTTAACCTTGTTGGGTGTACCCGGTCAATATCCGCTGCGGGCGTCGTTTGCCGGTTCGGGAGCGTTTGGCGCATCGTCCGCGGCTGCGCTCTTTACCATCACGAAACAAAACACGGCATTGGTGTTGGCACAGCCCGCCAGCGGCCTGCCGGGTGATGAGAGCTTATTGACGGCCACACTGACGGCGGCCGACGGCCGTTACCTGGGCGAGAAGTCGGTTGTATTTGTCATCAGCGGCGCGGGCGGGGGGCACAGCCAGGCCACCATTACGGATTATGCCGGGCGGGCCAGCCTCGGCCAACTGCCCCTACCTCCTGGTGAGTACACCGTCAACGTCTACTTTAGCGGCAGCATCCCGCTACATACCGGCGAGATTTTGACGCTGGATGATACCCGCTACAACCCATCCACCACCAGCGGCACGTTGACGCTTGAAGGGGAGCCGCCAGACGAGCTAGATTGCAGCACGGCCGTGCCCACCCCCCACAAAATCTGGCCGGCCAATAAACAGATGGTCACGGTTTCCCTTTCCGGCGTACTTGGCAGTGATGGCAACCCGGCGGCGCTCACCGTCACCGCCATTCGCCAGGATGAACCGGTCGGCAATCCGCCCCACGCGCCGGATGGGATCATCCTGTCCGGTGGCACGGTCAAGTTGCGGGCGGAACGGCTGGGGAACGGCAACGGCCGTGTCTACCACATTTTCTTCACCGCCACCGACAGCCTGGGCGTCAGTTGTGAAGGTGTGGCGCGGGTAGCTGTTGCCCACGATTTGGGCGGTGGCATTGACGCCATAGACGGCGGGCCGCTGTACGATTCCACACAGCCGTAAGCATATGGAGATTGGGAGACTGGGAGATTGAGAGATTGCCCAGTCTCCCAATCTCTCAATCTCCTAATCTCTGAATCCCCTCATCTAGCACAGCTAAAAATTTGTGACTGCCCAGTGTTAGGGTATATTTCGTCACGATGTCTTTTGATTGGCGGACTGAAGAAACTGTTCATTGGGATGAGCCACCGCCGGTGGACCCAGAACCAGAACAACCACCCAAACGCCGCCGCTGGCGTTGGGTGGTATTGCTATTTTTACTGTTGCTGGTGGGGGGCGCAGTTGGCGCTTTCTGGTGGCTGCAAGATCGGGTGGAAACGGCCACAACAGACGTGACCGGCGATGTTTTGGCCAGCCACGAATTGATCGCGGCAGCGGCCGTAGAGGGCGATGCGGAACTGGTGGCGACTTTTTTATCCGGGCTTGACCGGGCCTGGAGTGAAGCCATCGAGATGGCAGTGCTGGCGGGCGATTACCAGGATCGCACAGCGTTTGGCCTGACCTGGCTGCCGGCCAACCCGGCCACGGCCGTGGTCAGCGCCACCCTCAACCCCGAATTTAACGAAGCCGAAGTGGTCGCCGAACATGTCTATGCTTACCCCATTGGCAATGGACTGACGGAAACGGTGCGGCTGCGGCAAACGGCCGTGTACCGTTCCGGCCCCGACCGCTGGCTGCTGGCACCTCCGAACGAGGAGTTCTGGGGCGAGACCCGGACAAAGCAGGGCTTTTACCTGACGCTGCAATACCCGGCGCGGGATGAGGCGCTGGCGCAGCGACTGGCGCTGGACATGGAGACAGCGTTGGCGGCTATGTGCGCCAGTTCGACTTTTTCCTGCCCCGATGGGCTGCATGTGCAGGTAGAATTTTCTACTGACCCGGCTACGTTAAGATCTGACTTTGCCACGGCCGTATTTGTGGAAGAAGGTCGGCTCTTTCGGCTGCCAACACCAACACTGGTGGGGGTTCCGCAGAACGAGGCGGGGTATCAGGTCATTGCACGAGGATATGCAGGCCAGGTTCTGCTGCCAATCATGCGCCAATTGTCAGGTATCGTACCCGGAGAACAAGGAGTGTTTGCCCAGGCGTGGCTGGACTGGCAATTGGCGCGATTGGGGATACGACCCTACTCGCTTACTACTGCTGATCGGGCCTGGTTAGCCTCGGAAAATATTGCTCTGGCTGATGAAAGCATGTTCGCAGAATCATCAGAGGAGATGATGACTTTAGCCTATGCTCTCATCGCTTTCTTGCTCCAGGATGTGCATGTTTCCCCTCATACACTGTTGGAACCATTGGCGGCAGGACAGACTGGCTCATATGGGAGTTGGCTGCAAGCGGTGATTGACGGCCGTTACACCACGGAAGAATTAGAAACTCGCTGGCAACAGTTTTTACAAAAAGAGACATCCCCCCCTGAAGACACTTAAACGCCTGACCGGTTATGGCCGCACAAGCCGGTTTGTCTTCACGAGATAGCCTCCTGCCAGATCGTTTTTACCTTTGATTCCGGTACATTAGCGGCGAGCAGATGGCCCAACAAGGCGCCGCAGTCGCGGCAGAATTGTTCGCTGTCGGTCGTGTTCATGTGGGTGATGGCGGGCCAGTCACGCCTGGGCTGAGCGAAGTCGAAGTGGCCGTACTCATCCCCCACCGCCAGCACTAACACCACATCATGCAGCAGCGCTTTCATCCCGGCCACGTGTACATTCAGATGACTTTCCGAATAGACCACATAGCGATTGACTAGCCGGAAGTTGGCCCGCTGCAAAGCGATGGTCAGCGCCGCCCACGCTTTAGGATTCCAGTGGTGAAAGGTGAAAATGAGACGGCCACTGCCGTTCTGACGGCCGTCCCGCTTGAGTACCCGCGCACACTCCCCAAAAATCTGACTCAAAATGTCGGTATACCGGCTTTCCCGATCCCGCCCGTGCGGGTCAACGGCCGAAAGCTGGACATCATAGACCCAGTCGGCTGCCTCCGGTAACAATTGGCGCAACCACACCCGAAAAAAAGCCGCCAGGTCACTGTATTGAATGCTGTCGAAGTATGGCGGGTCCGTAACGACAAAATCTACGCTGCCATCCGGCAAGTCTAAACGTGCCGATGACCCCT
>CAYXUZ010000115.1:7297-20560 GCA_964467705.1 uncultured Ardenticatenaceae bacterium
TGACGCAGCCAGAATTTACGCGCATCATCCGGCTGAATCTGGTCAAATTCTGCTACTTCTGTCCCCACATCTTGCTCACCTTGAATAAGTACAAAATCGGGTGAACCGTCAGCCAACTGGCGTTCGCGAGGCGCCCGTGCCCATACACGGCCGTTCACCAACCGCGTATGAAACAGCCGTTGCAGTGTACCAGACGCTTTGTCGGGATGGAGCGGATTGTTTTCGACGGCCGTGTGTGGGAACGAATAGGCGTGATGAGAAAAGGTATGCCGCACCGCACCAGGTCGCCGCTTGTTTATGCCTTTGTACCCGCACAGCAACGAGTTAAATTCCAGCGAGGTAGAAACCAGCAGCGCCAGATTCAACCGGATTTCCGGCGCAAAAGCCGGCAACAGTTGAATGGCGCGATCCAGATAAAGCAACTGGCGGCTGGAAAACAAATCCAGGTAATTGTCCACCCCATGCGCCGCCAACTGCCGCGATTTGCGCCCCGGCTCCACCACAAAATCGGCGCGGGCAAAGGGCAGAGCGCCCCGCTGCCGATCCGCTTTGGCCAGCGTGTCCAGATCGGCAGCATCTGGCGTCTTGAAGAAGAGGTCGCCATTGCCCTTGTTTTGCCCCACTACCACCAGAGGTACATACCGCTGCCAGTATGGGATGTTGAGATCGTCGTATACAGGTGAACGGCGGCCACGCCCCCAGGCATCACCCTTTTCCAACAACGTGAAGCCATTCGCCACTGGCTGGCAGTGATGAGGGTGCGGCTCCGTCACCACCCCCCCGCACAAGGGGCACAAACGGATGCTCTCTCCATCATTGGCTATGCGCAAAACGAGCGAATCTACCACGATAACGGCCGTGCCCTCCACCCACCGCCGTGCCCCATAAATGACAAACCGAAGCGGCGTTGTTTCGCCAGTTTCAGGATGGGCAGTTTGAAACAAGGGAGACAAATCTGCCCACATTGCCGCATAAAATTGGGCAAATGCCTTCTCCAATTCCGCCAATGGCACATCCGCCAACGTGGCCCGCGCTTGCAGCACCGGGATCGGGTCTAAATCCGCGCCCAGCACATTGGCCCCCAGGCGGATCGCTTCGTGAAGAGTAGTACCCCCGCCCATCATCGGGTCAAGGATAACCCGACCTTCTAATCCACCAGTGGCGTAATAATCTTGCACGGCCGTGTCCGCCACCAACCCCTTCAAAATCAGGCGAAAGGTGCTGCCACAGCGCCGCGCCCACCATTTGTGCAGGTAACTGTTGGGGCGGTAATAATGTTTGTTATACGCTTCTAATTTCGCCATCTGGCTGGCAAACGTTTCGTCAAAGTGGGCATCTATGGGGTACATGGGGAAGATTGGAGATTAGGAGATTGAAGCGCGATCAATCTCCAATCGCCAATCTCTGATCTCAATTTCTGCGAGATAGTGTTCAAATTCACTTAATGTGGTAGCCGTCAACAAGATGGGCATCAGGGCCTCAAATTCGGGGAAACCGGCGGCGTATTGTTTGAGGTGTTTACGAAACTGGATCAGGCCAAAACTTTCGCCGTAATAGCGCGCCATTTCGCGGGCATGGTGGCGCACGGCCGTGAGCACATCCACCAGCCCTACATCCTCCCGGCAACGGCGGGCAAATATCCAGGGATTGCCAATAGCCGCCCGGCCAATCATCACCGCGTCACAGCCGGTATGCACCTTCATTAGCTCAATATCCGCCGGGCTTTGCACATCACCATTGCCGATGACGGGCACGGAAACCGTTTGTTTGAGGCGGGCAATGGCGTCCCAATCGGCACGGCCGTCATACTTTTGGATTTTGGTACGGCCGTGTATGGCAATCAGCGCCGCCCCGTTGTCCACCATAATCCGGGCAATCTCCAGGTAATTTTGCTGTGTGGCGTCCCATCCCAGGCGAATTTTGCCCGTCACCGGCAGCGGCAAATGAGTTGAAAGCAAACGAAACGTCTCCGCCACCAGTTCGGGTTGCGGCATCATGCCCACGCCCGCGCCACGTCCACTCACCTTGCGCGTGGAGCAGCCCATATTCACATCAATCACATCCGGCCCCCAAGCCACAATGCGCTGCGCCGCCTGCAAAATAAGGCGGGCATCATTGCCAAAAATCTGGAAAACCATCGGCCTTTCACCCGGCTGTTTATCCAGCCGCATCCGAAACCGCTCCGCCACCTGCCGCCCCAGCAACACCTCTGCCGGCACAAACTCCGTGTAGTGCATGGCCGAGCCATAGGCCCGGCACAGCGCCCGGTAAGGCACGTCCGAATACCCGGCCATGGGCGCTAAAATCACATCACCATACACCGGCACATGACCCACATGAAACAATGGCTTCTGTCCGACCATTACTCCACCACCGGTTCCAACGCTCCCTGACCCGCCTGCATCCGGTTATCAGCCGCAATAAACTGGCCCTGCAAATGGCCCGTCACCATCAGCACCAGCATCACCGCTCCATACGTCAGACCCAGATAAATAAAATAGCCAATGCAAGGGATAAAAACCACAATCAGGGCCGGTAACAGCACCAGACTGACGCCCATATACAGGCCAAAAAAGATCAAGACAATCAACAGATAATCGCCAGGTTGAGCGCGCACCAATCGCCACATCTCGGCAAATTGCAGGCAAGAGCGAACCGAGTTATGCCGGGCAATCTGAATACCAAACATCGGCCAAACCGCATACAGAAGCAGGCTATAGGGCATCACACAGGCAAACATGAGGCCAAACAGGGCAAAAAATTCCGGCGGTGGCGGGGTGGATGATGTAGCAGAAAAGGTTTCCGGCTGATTGGCTGTCAGGATAATGAGGCCAGCGGACATGCAGCCGATCAGCACAAAAACGGGCAGCATAAAGATGAGAAAGGCAGCGATAAAACGCAGTCCATCAAGCAACAAACTACCAAAATCATTCCAATCCGGCAGCGGCGATCCCAGGTCAGCATCCGGCTGTGTTACGGCGGCGGCTACATTGCGTGCCACCTGTATCTGGTAGCCAAAGATGGCAAAGTTAGCAATGGGAATCGCGCCAATGACCGCTCCCAACAGCACCTTCTTTGTCCATTGTTTATCTTCGCTGATATAACCAAAAGCCTGTCCAATGTCCATTGAGTTTCTCCTCAAAAAGACATCCGATTTCTGCCAAAAATCGGATGTCACCACAGCCCCGTTTGTAATCTAAAACAGGCGTTACGGCAAATCAATTGCCTCAAATTTATGAATTATTTGTACTATCCCTGACCTCTACCTATAATTGGCTTTGGTTGTAGCCAACATATTGGGATTTTGTCACTCAACTTTCCATATAAATTTGTTGCGTTTTGCCACGCCGTATCGGTGTAACGCCAGTATTGGGAGAATATCATGGACACCCCCCCTGTTCGTATTGGTATTGTGCGATTAGTTCTTCTTGTGATTGCCCTGTTTTTGTTAATGTTCATTGGTTTTGCCGCCACACAAACTTATGCTGATCATGCTGGTCTGGCGCTTTTGTTCAATGGCACAACCAACCACGCCAGCCTGGGACGAACCAACACTCTTTTTGGCAGCGCCGGTTGGACAACGGCTAAAACTGTTTCCGTCTGGCTTCGACCCGATGCCGGGCCGCCGCCGTCCGTTTTTCTGAATGCCGGTGAGGTGGTGGTGGGTGTTGACCGACCACGTCTGTTTGGCATTTCGCGCACGCTGTTCAACGGTGAAGACCGAATTTGGGTGTGGAATAATGACGGTAACATTGATGCTGTGGGGATTCCTTACACGGCCGAAGAGTGGATGCAGATCACCCTGGTGCATGATGGCGTCACGCTCTCGGCCTATAAAAATGGCAACCTGGTGGGCACGGTTGCCAGCGATCAAACTGTTATTCCCAATGGTACGTCGGACGGGTATTTGTATTTTGGCGGCAACGGCCGTGCCGACCCCAACCTCTACTTCAGCGGCCAGATTGACGAAGTGCGCTTCTGGAGTGCCGTGCTGGACGCTGGTGAGATCTCCGCCTGGGCCAACCAGGAATTGAGCAACGCCCATTCCCATTGGGCCGACCTGGCGGCGTATTACAAAATGAGCGATGGCACGGGCACGGCCGTTACCGATGATAGCGAACACCAGCATACAGCCACTCTGGGTGGCGGCATGGGCGACCCCAACTGGGTAGTCTCCGGCGCATTTGGGCATGACGGCCCACCAACCGAGACGCCCACGGACACGGCCGTGCCACCCACAGCTACACCTACCCTCACACCAGAGCCGCCCACCATAACGCCCACTTTTACGCCTGCTCCGCCCACCGAAACGCCCACGGAGACGGCCGTGCCCTCCACTGATACCCCTACTTTCACACCAGCCCCACCAACCGAAACGCCAACCGAAACCCCCACCTTTACGCCCCTGCCACCCACAGAGACACCCACTATCACCCCGACACCAACCGAGACACCCATCCCACCGTCACCCACAGCCACACCTGAATACAATGATTTGCAGGAAATTGGCTCTTATGCCCACCCCGGTTATGCCCAGGAAGTGCAAGTGGTGGGTGACTACGCCTACGTAGCCGCCGTTACCGCCGGTCTGCGCATCATTCAGGTGGCCAATCCGGCCGCGCCGGTAGAAGTTGGTTTTCTGGACACACCCGGCCGCGCCTATGGTGTAGAAGTGGTAGGCAACCTGGCTTACCTGGCGGATAACAATCATGGTCTACGCATTATTGATGTGGCAAACCCGACCAACCCTGTAGAATTGAGCGTGATTGACACCCCCGGTTTTGCCTGGGATGTCACCGTGAGCGGTCAATATGCCTATATCGCCGGGCGATGGGACGGAATGCGCATTATTGATGTGTCTGACCCTTTTAATCCGGTGGAAGTGAGCTTTGTCCCGACCACCGACCAGACGCTTGAAGTTTTTATTGTGGACAATCTGGCCTATCTGGCTGACTACAACAGTGGCATTCGTGTGGTTGACATTGCCGACCCACTAAACCCGCAGGTGGTGGGCGGTTATATAACGGGATCACGCGCTTACGGGGTCTCGGCCGTTCCCCCCCTGTTATATGTCGCCGATGGCAACTATGGCCTGCTCATTTTGGATGTGACCGACCCCACAAACATCACGGCCGTCGGGAAGATCAATGCTGGTGGATTAGCGCGGCACACGGCCGTAGCTGCAAACATTGCCTACCTCTCTGCCTGGAGTGATGGCGTGCGTGTCATTGATATTTCCAATCCAGCCGCACCTGTTGAAATCGCCCTCATTGATACACCTGACCGGGCGGAAAGCATGTTCATCAAGGACAATCTGCTCTTTCTGCCCGATTACGCCAGTGGAATGCGCATTTATCAGGCCATAAACGAGTAAAACGTGGGGCGTAGAACGCCGGGTTCTACGTCCCTATCCTAACCCTGGCTGCCTACCCACGCCCAAAATACCACGTTGGCCAGCATCATCACGGCCGTGACCACCTGATGCCCCACCCCTTCATTTTTGTGCGACAGTAGATATTGGGCCGCAAACGCCCCGGCCCACCCACCCATCAATGACAACACGTACAGCGCCCACTCCGCGATGCCACTCACCTGGGCCGCGGCAGCCCGTTTATCGTACCCATAGACCACAAAACTCAGGGCACTCACCCCCACCCAACTGGCAAAAATCCAGTTGGCGCGCACTCTGCCGATCAGGGGTGGCGGCCAATTATTCAGCGTGGCATACACGGCCGTGCCCATCACCAACACCCCAACTACCAGCGACCCTACCTGCAACAACAGCGAACGCCCGGTTGACGGCCGTCCCATAAACAAAAAAAAGAATGCCAGAATAATCCAACTCAAACACAGCGCCAGCCCGACGCTCATGTGACCTCCTGATGGGCGACAGGGTAATGGAGTAATGAAGTGATCTCCAATTACTCAATTACCCAATTCCCCTTTCAACCCCCAAGTTTACCTGCATGAACAGGAGCTTTCACACCGGCATCTCTGGTTCACGGCCGTTTGTCGCCGCAGGGGGCGCACTCAGGTATAATTACGGCCGTTAAGGAGACGCTCTGTATGGAATTAACCTGGTATGGATTAAGCTGTTTTCGCTTTACGGAACGAAAACTATCCACTGTCGTCACAGACCCGTACAACGGTCACTTAGGGCTGCCCACGCTGAAATTGAAAGCAGATGTTGTCACCATCAGCCATGATGCTCGCGGCCACAACTATGCAGATGGTGTCAGCGGTTTCACCCATCAGTTGACTGGCCCCGGCGAATATGAGATTGGCGGCGTATTTATCACCGGCATTCGCACCGCCAGCGATGCTAAAACAAACCGGAATGTGATTTATGTCTTTGATTATGACGGGCTGACCATTGCCCACCTGGGTGATATGCAATCGGTACCTTCACAAACGCAAATTGAAGCGCTGGAGCAGGTGAATGTGCTGCTCGTGCCTGTAGGTGGTGGCAAGAGCCTCAACGCCGCCCAGGCATCAGAACTGGTTTCTATGCTGGAACCCAATATCGTCATCCCCATGCACTACCGTCTGCCACAATTGCAACTTGAGTTGGACGAAGTAGATCGTTTTCTCAAAGAGATGGGGGTAACGGACATCCGACAGGAAGAAAGCCTGAAAATTTCCCTGGCCAACGTACCAGAAGAGACGGAAACGGTGCTACTCATGCCTAGAATTTAGGGCCTGCGAAGGGTACGAAGGGATGATTGTGTCATGGGCTGTGGACAGCTCCCCGTCGTGCCACCCGGAGATGTGGTGAACTTATGCCCACTAAACTATTAATGCGCTGGGATATTCGGCCAGATTCGGAAGCAGAGTATTTTGAATTTCTGGTTCACGAGTTCATCCCTGGCCTGAATAAACTAGGTATTATGGACATCCAGGTGTGGTACACCCAATATGGGGATTGTGAACAAAAGTTAGCCAGCGGCATTACACCAACCCCGGAAAAGATGCGGGCTGCGCTGAATAGCCCGGAGTGGGAGAGCCTGTCCGGTCGGCTGCAACAGTATGTGGATAATTTTCACAAGAAGGTAGTTGCGGCAACCGGGGGATTTCAACTGTAAACGAGAGCTTTCAGAAACAACCTGTCAGGTCTGAGTAATTGCTATGGCAGACTTACAGCGGGCGACTCAATTTGTAAAGGCCAATGGCACGGCCGTTGAACTGGCCCGGTTAACCTTCTTGCTGCACCACCAACCGCCCCCTCCCGAAATCGTGGCCGACCTGGCCGCTAACCAGCGCGAGGATGGCGGCTTCGCTCCCTTCTGGGCGCCAGACTACAGTTCATTGGATGCTACCTGCTATCGGCTGGCGCAAGCTGAACAGGTGGGCATAACGGCCAACACTATCTTTGTGCAGCAGGCGCTGGCACACCTGGCTGGGCGGCAGCAGAGCAACGGCCGTTTCCAGGAAGACCCCCTCATTTCTGATAACGCCCCACCCTGGGCCAGACCGGGGGACATGGTGGCCACCCTATACCTGACGGCTAACTGTGGTTTTTGGCTGGCGTTATGGGGGGATGAACCGGAACCGGCCCTGGCGGCCGCCACTTTTTTGAAACAACATCTGGCTACCGACGGCCGTTTCCCTTCCTTCTGGCACACCCATTGGCTGGCGGCTGGTGTGTGGCTGCAAATGGGAAACACGGCCGTCTATGAAACCGTCTGCCAGGCCATATACAACCAGATCGATCAGCTTTCGGCCGGTAATCTGGCCTGGTTGGCCAACACCTTGTTGGCAGCCGGAGCCGAAACCAACCATCCTCTCATTGAAGCCGCTACCCAACGCCTGAACCGATTGCAGCAACCGGACGGCCGTTGGCCCGGCGATGACGGCAACTGGCAAGACGTTCACACCACTCTGGAAGCCTTGCGTGTCTTGTTTAGCAGTGCCCGGTAAACAGGCATTCATTCGTCCCACAGCCACTCGCTAGATGAATCTCACATTGTTGATTACCCCCTAAATACACTAGAATAAGGCTACAAACATCAAACAAGGAGGTGCATGTTCATGCAATTCACTATCTCTCTACCCGATTGGGCAGAAACAGAACTTGCCGGTTTACCCACACATTTAACCACGCTGGAACAACGGATGACGGCCGTTATTCACTTCTCCCGCCTTAACATCCAGCACAATACCGGTGGCCCCTTTGCGGCCGGTTTGTTTGAACGCGACAGCGGCAAACTGATAGTCATCGGTGTAAATCGTGTTGTGCCCCAACACTGCTCCTCCGCTCATGCCGAAGTAGTCACCCTT
Source organism: uncultured Ardenticatenaceae bacterium (assembly GCA_964467705.1). Taxonomy (GTDB): domain Bacteria; phylum Chloroflexota; class Anaerolineae; order Promineifilales; family Promineifilaceae; genus CAADGU01. The sequence goes on from CAYXUZ010000115.1 coordinate 15,575, forward strand.
TCCCTGGCACAGCAAAAACTGGGCACCTTTGACCTGGGCGGGCCAGGAATGCCTGTTTATCAGCTGGTCGTCAACTGGCGGCCCTGTGCTATGTGCTACGGCGCAGTCGTCTGGTCTGGGGTACGTTCACTGGCCATTGCCGGAAGCGGCCCGGAACTGGAAGCTATCACTGGGTTCGACGAAGGCCCCATTCACCCTCACTGGCAAGAAGAATTGGAAAAGAGGGGCATTGAAGTTATTGACGACGTATTGACGCAGGAAGCGGTAGCCGTATTTCACGCCTTTCGGGAAAGTGGCGCACTGGTATATAACGGCCGTTTAGGCAACACCGTCTGAGTGGTAGCCAGGAGGTACGGGAATTTTCCGGCCCATCTGCAAAAGCAATCCTTCGCCCTGCACCATGTCTGTGCCCATCCTGACAACCAAACTTTATATTCCCCCACTTCGGCCTAAAACCATACGTCGGCCCCATCTTATTAAACGCCTGCATGAAGGATTACACTCAAATCAGGGATTTGGGCGCAAACTGACCCTCATCTCCGCCGCCGCTGGCTTTGGCAAAACCACACTCCTAAGCGAATGGCTGAGTCTCTATGAACAGCCCACAGCCTGGCTTTCCCTGGATGAAGGCGACAGTGATCCGGCTCGTTTTCTCACCTACCTGGTGGCAGCGCTGCAAACCATCGCGCCGGACGTGGGCAAAGGGGTGCTGGCGGCGTTGCAATCACCGCAGCCGCCCGCGCCGGAGGCCATTCTCGCCTCCCTGCTGAATGACATCGCGGCCATCCCCCACCCTTTCCTGCTCGTTCTGGATGATTACCACACCCTGGATGCCCCGCCGGTTGACCAGGCGCTCGCCTTTTTACTCGATTACCTGCCGCCGCAAATGCACCTGGTTATCGCCACCCGTGAAGATCCGCCGCTGCCACTGGCCCGCCTGCGCGCCCGCGGCCAACTGGGGGAACTGCGTGCCGCCGACCTGCGCTTCACCGCCACCGAAGCGGCCGAATTCCTGAACCGGGTGATGGGGCTGAAGTTGACTGCGGCTGAGATTGATACCCTGGAAAATCGCACCGAAGGCTGGAGCGCCGGTTTGCACCTGGCGGCCCTCTCGCTGCAAGGGCGGGGAGACGTAGCCCCGTTTATCGAGGCGTTTAGCGGCAGTCATCGCTTTGTGCTGGATTATCTGGTGGAGGAGGTGCTACACCGGCAGCCGGCCCAAGTGCAAGAGTTTTTGCTGCACACGGCCGTGCTCGACCGCCTCTGCGCCCCATTATGTGATGCCATCTTGCGGGACACCGCCGGACAGGAAACGCTGGCTTATCTGGAACGGGCCAACCTGTTTCTCGTGCCATTGGACAACGAGCGGCGCTGGTATCGTTACCATCACCTCTTTGGCGATTTGCTGCGGCAGCGGTTGCACCAGCAGCAGCCAGAACTTGCGCCTGATTTACACATCCGCGCCAGCATCTGGTACGAGGCCAATAATTTGGAATTGGAAGCGTTTCACCATGCCACAGCTGCCCAGGATATAGACCGGGCAGAACGGCTATTGGAAGGGCGAGGGATGCCCCTGCTGTTTCGCGGAGCGGTGCGCCCGGTACTGAACTGGTTGGGATCGCTGCCAACGGCCGTGCTCGATGCCCATCCTTCGCTGTGGGTAATGTATGCCTCGGCACTGCTGTTCATCACGCAGACGGATGGTGTGGAAGAAAGGCTGCAAGCGGCCGAAGCCGCCTTGCAAGGCCGGGAACTGGATGAGAAAACTCGTGACCTGATGGGGCACATAGCCACCATCCGGGCGACAGTGGCGGTCACCCGCCATGATGTGGAAACGATTCTCACCCAATCACGCCGCGCTCTGGAAAATCTGCACCCACGCAGCCTGCCCATACGCACGGCGGCGAACTGGGCCTTGGGGTATGCCTGTCATCTTCAGGGGGACCGGAGCGCGGCCGGGCAGGCTTACGCCGAAGCCATTGCCATCAGCCAGGCCATCGGGCATTACATCATCCATCTGATGGCAACCATTGGCCTGGCTAACATTCAAGAGATGCAAACCCACCTGCTGCTGGCAGTGGAGACCTACCGACAAGCGATAGAATTGGCCGGGGAGCCACCGCTGCCGGTGGCTTGCGAAGCGTTTCTAGGTCTGGCCCGGATTGCCTATGAGCAGAATGACCTGATGGCCGCACAGCGTTATGCGGACCAAAGTGGGCAACTGGCGCGGCAGTTTGCCCAATATGACCGGTTCGTGGCGGTGGACTTGTTTCGGGCGCGTCTGAAACTGGCACAAGGGGATACACCGCGGGCGGCAGCGCTGGTGGCACAGGCGGAACAGGCAGCCCGGCAATATCAGTTTGACCTGCAATTACCGGAGGTCACGGCCGTCCACATTCTCGTTCTGCTACAACAAAACAACGTGACGGCAGCCACACAGTTGGCACAAATGGCCGACCTGCCCATCAGCCAGGCCAGGGTACATCTGGCGCAGGGCGAGCCAGCAGCGGCACTGACATTGTTGGAATCCTGGCGGTGGCAGGCCGAGACGCGGGGTTGGGCGGATGAGCGGCTGAAGGCGATGGTTTTGCAGGCGGTGGCTTATCAGGCGCAGGGAGAGGGGGGTACGGCCGTGTCGCTGTTGCGTGATGCCCTGACATTGGCCGAACCGGGTGGTTTCATCCGCCTCTTTGTGGACGAGGGGCCGCCACTGGCACAACTACTGGCGGAGGTGGCGGCACAGGGCTGGATGCCAGAATACACCGGCAAGCTGCTGGCGGCCTTTGCCGCCGAACAGCGTAAAGACCTGAACCAGGCTGATTCTTCTCTCGTCGAACCATTAAGCGAACGTGAGTTGGAGGTGCTGCGCCTGATAGCTCAGGGACTTTCCAACCAGGAAATTGGTGCGCGCCTTTTCCTGGCGCTGGATACCGTTAAAGGGCACAACCGCCGCATCTACGACAAACTAGGCGTACAGCGCCGCACGGAAGCAGTCGCCCGCGCCCGCGAATTAGGTTTACTATAGGAGTTCAATGGCTTTAGCCATTGAGAAAAGATTACCAGCATAACCCCACCCATCTCTTTGTGGATGATGTGCCCTACTTTATCACGGCCGCAATTCATCTGAAACGGCCGTTGCTCAAATCCCCAAAACTGAAACATCTGCTGCTGGAATGCATCAAACCTTGTTTCACCAATTACCAGTGGGGGCTGCACCATTGGGTGATATTGGACAACCATTACCACCTTTTGGGCAACAGCCGGATTGGGCAGGATGTAGCCAGAATGATGACCGACATTCACCAATTTCGCACACTGGTTTTGCGGGCAGCGTGTGATAATTATTTTTGACGGGGGATGGGAGTCAAATCAATCCTAAACGGCTGAAGCCGTTTTGCTCCAATTTAACACTAAAGTGTCTATACGGGTCCTTGTGCAGGCGGCATACTGTGGACACACAGACCGGGCGGGTCTGCGCACAAGGACAGAACGATGCTGCACGAAGGTCACGCCAACTACGATTACGATGAACCGCTGGTTTATGAAATCCGGCTCAAGGGGCATCTGGATGAGCAGTGGGTGGCCTGGTTTGGCGGTCTTGTTATTGCGCTGAGTGACGATGGCAGCACGGTGTTGACCGGCCCGGTGGCCGACCAGGCGGCGCTGCATGGATTGTTGCGAAAGGTACGCGACCTGGGTATGACGCTGCTTTCTGTTGTTTGCGTCTGTGTGGAAAGGGAAGAGCCATCCTGAAGTGAAGCAAGTTTATGTATCAGTCCATTATCTTAAACAAGGAAAAGAATCATGAAAAATCTGCAAAAACCGGGCGGAATCGCCGCTCTGATCCATTCAGCAGCGTACCTTATTGGCATAGCCATGTACTTTGCCGTCCTATCCCCCATCATTGACGTCTCCTCTGAACAATATGTGGTGCAGCTCGCCGAATACCAAAACACGTTGTATTGGTGGATTTTCATCGCTTACTGGGTCTCCGCTTTCTGTCTGGTAATTGTCGCCCTGGCACTCTATGAGCGGCTGAAAGCAGGCGAGCCAGCCTTGATGCAAATCTCGACCGTACTGGGGCTGATCTGGGCCGGATTGATCATCGGCAGCGGCAACCTGATGATGCACGGCTTCGGCCAGATTGCCCAACTCTATGCGGCCGACCCTGCCCCGGCAGAGACAGTCACATTGGCGCTGGACATTGTAGAAAACGGGCTGATCAGCGGCAATGAACTCATCGGCGGGCTGTGGGTGCTGCTGTTAAGCTGGGCAGCCCTGCGTACTGGAAAATTAAATAAGGGATTAAACGCCCTCGGCATCCTGATCGGCGCCGCCGGTGTTCTTTCTGTCATTCCACCCGTTGCTGAAGTCACGATTACCTTCTTTGGCCTGAGCATGATCGTCTGGTTTGCCTGGCTAGGCATTGTTCTCCTGCGCAGCCACACAAGCGCGGTGGAAAGTTCAAACACAATTGCGCCGCAGCCCACAGCAACAAGCTAAGCATTTTGAGGAAACACGAATGAAGGCAATTGTATGGACACACTATGGGTCGCCGGATGTCCTTCAGCTTCAGGAAGTGACCAGGCCAGTTCCTCAAGACAACGAGCTGTTGATCCGGGTACACGCCACCACGGTCACGGCCGCCGAGAGCATGATGCGTCGCGGCGAGCCACGTTGGGGCCATCTCATTCTTGGTCTGACGAAACCCAGAAAACGATTCCGAATACCGGGCACTGAGTTGGCCGGAGAAGTGACGGCCGTAGGAAAAGAGGTAAAGCGATTCAAGAAAGGGGATCAGGTATACGGATTTACAGGTTTTAGACTGGGCGCTTATGCTGAGTACACCTGCATGGCCGAGAATGGGTCGCTGGCCTTGAAGCCGGTTAACAAAAGCTACGAAGAAGCGGCGGCGGCCGTAGACGGAGCCACCACCGCCCTCTTTTTTCTGCGCGACAAAGCGCACATTCAGCCTGGGGAAAAAGT
>CAYXUZ010000116.1:0-20474 GCA_964467705.1 uncultured Ardenticatenaceae bacterium
GGCTGCTATTCCTGGCTGGCGCCGGCATCCTCCTGCTGGCCCGTCGCCAGTGATCGGCATCTTCATAATTTCTTATTCCTATGACCGAATCCACTTTATTCAAAGATTACTACAATGTCGGATTGGCCGAACGGATGGCGACGCGCATCACGGCCGTGTACCCCGCCTTTGCCGCCACCGCCTTCGTGGCCCAAATTGCGCCGCAGCTAGACGGGCAAGAGATGAAAGCCCGCACCCTCATCTTCACCCATGCCCTGCGTGACCACCTGCCGCCCCATTTCCCCGATGCCTGGGCGGTGTTGCAGGCCACGTTGGATGCCGAATTAGTAGGAACCGAAGGCGTCTTTAACGATGGCTGGCATTATTGGCCGATTGCCCAATTCATTGAACTGTATGGGTTAGAGCATTTCGACACGGCCGTGACCGCCATGCACGAGATCACCAAACGCCACACGGCCGAATTTGCCATACGGCCGTACCTCATCCGGTACCCAGAGCGCACCCTGGCCGTGCTGCACGAATGGACACAAGACGAAAACCCCCATGTGCGCCGCCTGGTGAGCGAAGGCACTCGCCCCCGCCTGCCCTGGGGAATGCGCCTGCACCAGTTCATCGCCGACCCCACACCCACCCTGGCCCTGTTAGAAAAATTGAAGGACGACCCCTCCGAATACGTGCGCCGCTCCGTCGCCAACCATCTGAACGACATCACCAAAGACAACCCGCAACGGGTGTTAGACACCCTGGCCCGCTGGCAGCAAAACCCCACCCCGGAGCGGCAATGGATTGCCCGCCACGCCCTGCGTTCGCTGGTGAAGGCCGGCGACCCGGCGGCGCTGCAACTGTTGGGTTATGGCACTGTGCAAGTGAGTGTGCCCCAAATCACCGTTTCACCGTCAGTATTGCATTTTGGTAAGACATTGGAAATTAGTTTTACGCTGCAAAGCGAGGCGGATGAACGGCAGGAGTTGGTGGTGGATTATGTGATTCATTTTGTGAAGGCCAACGGCCGTACCGCCCCCAAAGTGTTCAAACTGCGCCAGGTGTCATTGGACGGCCGTCAATCCCTCCCCATCCGCAAAAACCACGCCTTCAAACCGATCACCACCCGCCGTTACTACCCTGGCACACATCGCGTGGAAATTCAGGTGAACGGACAGACATTGGCGGGAGAAGATTTTGAACTGGTAATTGAGTAATTGGCATTAACTGCTCAGTTCCCCAAAAAGGGGAAAACGGCCGTCTGGTATCCAGAACGGCCGTTTTCCAAATTGTGCGACCGAACGCCGCTAAATTGCGACAACTCGTTACTGCCAGAGCTACAGGCTTCAATGCTCGTCGTGGCCGGTTTCTAGCCGTGCCTCGCTGTGGCCGGTTTCTAACCGTGCCACTTCTCGTCCACCTATTTCTCCTCTGGTTGCCGCCAGCCCAGCAGGCCCGCACACCTCACCGTGTCCCCGAACCTCTGGCCTTGTTCGAGTTCTCACCATCAGCCCCTCCCCTAAAACGGGCACTCTTCGCCTGCAAAAACGCCACCAAATTCTCCCAGTTGTTAAAACTCACTTTGCTGCCCGTATGTGGATTTTCTACCACTATCTTGGGCAGCGGCCGTTTCTGGTCGGCCACCCACACACGAACCACGTAGGTTGAATACTCATTTGCCATCTTTCTCTATCTGGACATGCATGTTAGCTGCAATATAATCTCTCAAGACCTGACAGGTTTTTGAAAACCTGTCAGGTCTGAATAAAATGCCTTTACCAGACACAAAATAGCCTGCCAGCGTTAAGGGATCGTTAAGTGGAAAAGGGACAGGCGTGGCAAGTGACGAGTTAAAACTTTATCTGCTGGGTGGATTGCAGATCAGACACGGCCGTTTAGGAGACCTGACGGCCGTGCTTTCCAAATTAAAAAAAGCCCCGGCCATCCTTTGTTACCTGGCCCTCAATACACACACCCATTTCCGCAGTGACCTGGCCGGTAAATTTTGGGGCGACAAACCGGAACGATTGGCGCATGGCAGCCTGCGTGTCGCAATTAACACCCTCCGAGGGGCGGAGTTGGAACCCTATCTGATCATAACCAATAATACCCTGGCCTTTAACCTGGAATCCGCGTACTGGTGTGACGCGGAAGCGTTTGAGCGGCTGTTAAGGCGATACCGCCACGGGCCAGATGCCGGTGATGTTCATTTGCTGCGCCAGGCGGTTGACCTGTATCGCGGGGATTTACTCGATGGTTTTTTGCTGGGTGACACACCTTATTTTGATGAGTGGGTTGTGGTGCGGCGGCAACATTGGCTGGAACTGGTCTTAACGGCGCTGGATGAGTTGGTAAACCGTCTGCTCGTGGCCGGGCAATATGCCGAGGGCATTACCTATGCCAGCCGCCAGTTGGTCATTGATCCCCTGCGTGAGCCAACACACCGCCAGATGATGCGGCTGTTGGCCGCCAGTGGGCAGCGGCAGGCGGCGCTGGAACAGTATGAAAAGTGCCGTGAGTGGCTGCTGCTGGAATTGGGCGACGAGCCGGATGAGGAGACAACGGCCGTCTACCAGGCCATCAAAACCGCGCCCCACACCGCCACACGGCCGTTGCCACCCCCACCTCTCATGGCCTCCACGCCGAAAAACGAGCTGCCGTTTCAAGCACCGCCGCTCACCCCCCATTTTTTGGGCCGCAGCCAGCCATTGGCTGATTTAGAAGAGGCGCTGACGGCCGTCGGCGAGACCCCGCCGCGTTGGGGCCTTGTGGGCATGGGCGGCGTGGGCAAAACAACGCTGGCCGCACATCTGGCCCACCGCCTGCGCCCCCATTTCCCCGATGGTGTGTTGTGGGCGATGGCCGTCAGCGATGACCCCATGCACATTGCCGAAAGCTGGGCCGCCGCATTAGGCTACAATTTTGCCGGGTTGGGCACACTGGCCGAACGCAGCGCGGCCCTACGGGCGATGCTGGCCGAAAAACGCGCCCTGCTGGTGGTGGATGATGTGACGCTGGCCTCACCCATTAAATTACTGCTGCCAGAAACCGGACGTTGTGCCATATTATTCACCAGCCGCCGTGAGGATGCGCTGCACAATTTGGGGGCACAGCCTGCCCCCCTGACGGAACTGTCGCCGGACGACGGCCGTACCCTTCTGGCCCAGCACATTGGCCCGGCGCGGGCGGCAGCCGATCCCCTGGCGGTGGCCGAAATTTGTGACCTGCTGCAAAACCTGCCCCTGGCTATTGCCCTGGCGGGTGGCTATTTGAACTATCGCCCCAATCGCCCCTTGCCCCTTTTTGTGACCCAATTGCAGGATGAAACTAACCGCCTGGGGCTGGATCATGACAACCGGGAGGTGCGGGCGACGCTGGCCATTAGCTGGCAGGGATTGGACGAAACGCAGCGGCATGTGTTCCGCCAGTTGGGGGTGTTTGACGGCCGTGCCTTTCCCCCCGAAGCCGCCGCCGCCACTGCCGAAATGGAACTGTTCCCCATGTTAGATCGGCTGGATGAACTGGTGCGTCTCTCGCTGCTGGCCGCTTTGCCGGTTGCCGAAGCGCTGCCGCGTTACCGCCAACATGCCCTGCTGGCCGACTTTGCCCGCGAGCAGTTGGGCACCGAAGATGCACCAGACCGCCAGCAGGCCGACGGCCGTATGGCCGCCTATTTCCTCGCCTTTGCCACTGCCCACCAACGGGAGATCGCCGCCCTGCGGGTGGAGTGGGAAAATCTGGATGCCGGTGTGGAGGCGGCCCGCCAGCGGCAGTTGTGGGGCCTGGTGTTGGATTACACGGCCGTGCTGCGGGAAGCCTGGTTTGCGCGCGGTCGCTACACCTTTGCCCGGCGGGCATTTGCCTGGGCGGTGGAGGCGGCCATGATCCTGGAAAACGACACGGCCGTTGCCGACGCCTGGTTGTATGCGGGCATGGCCTGTATGGAGCAGGGGGATTTTGACGAAGCGTGGCAAAAGTTGACGCAAAGCCTGGCGCAGTATCGGGAGCTAGGACACCATCTGGGGATCACGGCCGTGCAGCGTAACCTGGCCCGCATCGCCCTCGACCGCGCCAATTTTGACGAAGTGCAGACGCTGTTGGCCGAAAGTTTGCATATCAGCCAGACCATTTTGGCGGACGACGCCATTACCGCCGAACTGCTTTATTTGCAGGCGCGGCTGTTTCATCGCCGGGGGCAAAATGGGGCGGCCTGGGAATTGGCGCAGCAGGCGGTGGAAATGCAAGACCAGACCGGCGACCGGCGCGGATTGGTGCGTACCCTGCGCCTGCAAACCTTCATCGCCATTGCCAACCGGGATTATGATCTGGCGACGGCCGTGAACGGCCGTGCCCTCACCCTGGCCGAAGAACTCGATGACATCAACGAACTGGCCATGGCCTACCGGGGCATGGCTCAAATCCATTGGCGGCGTGGCGACCTGGCCGCCGCCCGCCAATCGGCCGACCGCAGCATGGCGCTGCTGAAAAAAATCGGCGACCGCAAATCGCAGGCATTGGTGCAATTTCAATATCTGCTCATGCACAAAACCGCCGCAGAATATGAAGCCGCCCTCGCACAGGCCGCCCATTGCCTGCCCGTTTTTGAAGAATTGGGCTACAAGCAAAACATCATGTTCGTTTGTTACCACGTGGGGGATTGTCTGGCCGCATTGGGCCGCCAGCCGGACGCCTGCCGCCACTGGCAACGGGCGTTGGCCTTTGCCCAGGAACTCCAGTTGCCCGACTGGATTCGGGATGTCACAGCACGTTTAGATAGCTGTTAGGCCGTAAAAAGTGAGGTTGAACCATGACAAAGCCTGTAAACATTCTGGCTCTTCGATACGAACCTGATCTAACCCTTGAACGAGGATGGAAAATATATGTCGATCAGGTGAGCCTGTTAGAATTATTAGAGCAATCAATAAAATCACTCTTAGCATGGCATTGGACTGAAAAAAATGATGCTCGAATAGATTTTGGCCAATTGGCACAAAGCATTGAAGAGTCAGGCGAATTCTCAATCTTGATCTGTGCTCATTGCGCGGCTGAAGGATACCCTAATTGTGGAGATTTACTGTTGCATGAATTTAGGATAGTGCATGAAGGCGAGTTTATATCATGGGAAATTGATCCGCCGGGGTATGGAATCTTTTATGATGATGGCCAGCCTCTCCGATTTCGATTTCATCGTCCACAATACAAAGCCGCGATTCAGAAAGCTGTCATGAATCCATAGCAGGTAGGACAAATAAATTGGAATAGCAGATCGTTTAAGTCCTTTGGTTTGCATGTCTGATCACCATGATCACAGTCATCGCCGTGCCGCGACGTGCCTGATCACCATGATCACGGTCGTCGCCGTACCACGACGTGTCTGATCACCGTGATCACGGCCGTCTTCTTACCAAGACGTGCTCGATCACCGTGATCGCGGTCATCTTCTTACCAAGACGTGCTCGATCACCGTGATCGCGGTCATCTTTTTACCAAGACATGCCAAATCACCGTGATTATGGTCATCTTCTTACCAAGACGTGCCAAATCACGGTGATTGTGGTCATCTTCGTACCAGGACGTGTTAAATCACGATGTTTCTTGTTACGGATAATAGAATCATGTCATTCCGAGCGTAGTCTTCGGAGCGAGGAATCCCTCTCCTGTACAAGTGGCCGGGATTCCTCGTCGAAGACTCCTCGGAATGACACGTTTGCCGCTAGGGATTGCCGCCATCGCTGTTGTCGTCGGGGCCTTTGGTGGGCCAGAAGCCGCTGGTGAAGATGGGCAGCCAGCCGTTCCAGGCGATGGGGTCATCGTATCTGGTGGCGGTGGTCTTGAACCAGTCGCGCCAGGTGTTGGTATCCCCTTTGCAGCGCACGCTGACGGGGTCGCTGCCGTTGTGTACCAGCCCCACTTTGTCTTTACCCAACAGTTTCAGGGTGTACACGGCCGTGTCCGGCGGCGTGACAACCCATTCTTCAAAGCGGGCATACAGTTCACTCAGACTGGCGTCGTCGGTTGACCAGGGGGCAGGCTGCTGCACGTGGCGTGTGTTTTCCAGATAATTCACAAAGCGCACAGTGGCCTGGCTCACGGCCGTGCGTGCATCGTCCAGGCTGGCGGGGGTGGCGCTGCCGGCGGGGATGAAACTGGTGGGGTTATGCCGGGCGCGCAGCCGCGTTTGCCAGCGCGTGGTCAGGGCGGGCGCCGCTTCCCCATAATTGAGTTCGGTCAATGCGGTGCTGTAGCCAAACGGCCGTATGGCATCCACCGGGTGCTCACCATCATCCGCCACCAGGCTGGCATAGGCATTGTCATAGATCAAATCCTGCGCCGTCAGTCCAATGACAGGCCCGGCCACCAGGCAACCATACACATCGGCAAACACCTCTTCAATCCAGTTGTTCATCCAGGGCGGGTCAAGGGGGATGAAGGTGTGCAGTTCCGCTGCCAGCGTGGGCGCGTGATGATAGATGTAATGACCAACCTCGTGCGGAATCGCCAGAAAGTCGCGGGCTGTGACCAGGCAGGTCGGCGGGATGCCCACAAGGGCGACCGGGGCATAGGGGATGACGCGAATGTGGGGCGATTTGTGGAAGTAGGTCACGGCCGTACACCTTTCCGCCAACAGCCCGCTGTTAAAAGCCACATCCAGCGCCAACTGTGCCAACTGGTCCGCTTTTTCCAGCACCGGCCGGTTAGCCGGTAACTGCCGGTAATCCACTGCCGCCTGAATGACGGCCGTGTCATACGCCATCTGATCCAGCGTCGCCCGGATCACATGCTCCTCCGGGTACACCATGCTCGGCAGCAATTTACCGTTGGTAAAACCCGCATAGAAAAACTCAAATTGACTCCCGGCAAAAGCCAACAGGCACTCCGTGAGCGCGTGGGCATTGTGCATCCAGGGGTCACAAGCTGCCGCTTCTTTATACAAAGCAGACAGCGCCGATAAATTTTGTGACAGCGCCTCATAGCGCTGCCGCCACACCAAAGAATCTGTCAGGCACATACGTCCTTCTCCATTTTGCATCCGGGAGGGGTTCCCATTTGCACTAATTGGGGCCAGACCCGAAGGGTTTTCTTAAACCCTTAGGGTCTTAGCCTTGTCTTGCCGGAACTGTGTGGCATTATACGTAGGCTTACTTTCTGCACACGCGCACTTTCCTGCCAGATGCCTGACAAACATCTGACAGGTTGATGATGAGAGAACTGTCATTCCGAACGAAGTGAGGAATCCCCTCACTTTGCAGGCCATAGGGATTCCTCGCTGCGAAGACTTCGCTCGGAATGACACTTCCCCTTTAAGGAGACGGTTTGACACAATTGCGAATTCTTGTTACTGGGGCAACCGGGTTTATTGGGCGGGTATTAGTTCCGCACCTGCTATGGCAGGGTCACGCCGTAACAGCACTGGCACGCGAGGGATATGCGGAAACGGGCTGGCCGCCGGAGATTACGGCCGTGCGCCCCCAACTCCATGTCGTCTATGCCGATTTGCGCAACTGGCAACTGACAGTACGGGCGGTACGGGACGCCCAGCCCGATGTGGTCATCCACCTGGTAGCAGTGGGTGTGGCCGACCCGTTTCTGCCGGTGGACACGGCCGTGCGCCACAACCTCACCGGCACGCTCAACCTGCTCCGTGCCTGCTTTGAAAAAACAGTCACCACCCGCCAACTGATCGTCGCCCGCACCCCCGGCGAACGGGCGAGCATGAACGTGTACGCCGCCAGCAAAGCGGCTGCCTGGAACTTTTGCCAGATGTACGGCCGTACCCAACAGTGGCCCATTCACGGCGCGATGATTTTCCAGGCATACGGGCCGGGCCAATCGCCGCGTAACCTTATCCCCGCCGCCATCACCGCCGCCCGCGCCGGGCAGGATTTCCCCATGACCGCCGGTACACAGCAGCGCGACTGGATTTACGTGACTGACGTGGCCGCCGGGTTGTCTGCTATGTTAGGCGCAACTCTCATGCCGGGGGAGACGATAGAACTCGGCAGTGGGCAGACCACCAGCCTGCTGAACGTAGTGCAGATAATCTACCAATTAACAGGAAGGGGCGGACGGCCGTTGCCGGGCGCACTCCCCTCCCGTCCCGGCGAAGTGGAAGTTCAGGTGGCGAATGCTGCCATGACAAGTGAGCGAATTGGGTGGGGTACGGCCGTGACTCTTGAACAGGGTATCCGCCAGATTTTAGGGTGAGCACGTGTCATGTGTCATGTTTCATGTATCAAGTGTCAGGTAACTTGACACCTGGCACCTGATACTTGATCACTCTATCAACATATTGTCAATCAGCCGCGTTTTACCAAAAAAGACCGCTAGAGAAAATAAGACAGTAGATTCCACCTGTGCCAATTCTTGCAAGGTGAGTGGGTGGGCAATGCTGGCGTAATCCAGCCGGGCCAGTGGTTCAGTTGCCACAGTGTCTCGCATGATTTGGCGCAGGCGGTTGCCGTCACGTTCTCCTTGTGTGTAGGCGGTGGATACGGCCGTGAGCGCCCGAAAGAGCACCGTGGCCGCCTGCCGCTGTTCGGGGGTCAGGTAAGCATTGCGTGAACTCATGGCCAGACCGTCCGTCTCGCGCACGGTGGGGCAGATGACCATTTCCAGGTTGAAATTGAGGTCGCGCACCATCTGGCGTAGCACCACCGTTTGTTGGGCGTCCTTTTGCCCAAAGTAGGCGCGGGTGGGCTGGATGATGTTGAACAGTTTGGCCACTACCGTCGCCACCCCCTGAAAATGGGTGGGGCGAGACGAACCCTCCAATGGTTTGGAGACCTGGCCGACGGTCACGGCCGTTTGGAAATCGGGCGGGTACATGGTGGCATCGGTGGGCGTAAACACCAGGTCTACCCCCTCGGCCGCCAGCAGGGCCAGGTCCCGTTCCAGACTGCGCGGGTAGCTGCTCAGGTCTTCGGTGGGGGCAAATTGGGTGGGATTGACGAAAATGGTCACGGCCGTGCGCTCATTTTCCGCGTTTGCCCGCCGTACCAGTGACAAATGCCCCTCATGCAAATACCCCATCGTGGGAACTAATCCCCAACTCAGCGTTGGGTCAGCCCAACGAATCTGCCGCATTTCGGAAATATCTCCGGTTACTTTCATCGATTATATCCTGTATAAAGATCAAAGATTGCGCAGATTTCACCGATTAAAAAATCTGCGTCATCTGCGTAATCTTTGATTTTCCATATTGGTGGAAATTTGCGATTCCAGATGAGAGATGATCGCAGGCACGTCAATCTCTAATCCCCAATCTCCACTCTCCAATCTCTTAACCTCTCTTAGCAACACTTCATTGGCGGGTGTGGCGATGTGATATTCACGGCCGTAAGCCACCACCGCGCCACAAATCGCCTCAATCTCCGTGCGCGCCCCGCGCAGGATGTCTTGCAGCATGGAGGATTGGTTGGTGGCCGTGCCTCGCGCCACGTCCAGAGCACGTTGGGCGGCATTGGCGTAGGGTAGCTTGATGCCCTGCGCCTGGGCGACGGCTGCCGCTTCGTTGGCCGCCTGAAACATAATAGCCCGTGCCGCCGGGTTTTCGGCCAGGTAGCCGTTGGGCACCCGCAGTAAGGCGGTTAATGGGTTGATGCCTGCGTTGATCGCCAGCTTGCCCCACACCAGGCTGATGGGATTGTCCGTCAGGTCGGTGGGGAAACCGGCCTGTTGGAACAGGGCAGCTACTTCGGCCAATGTGATGTGTGCCCCTGGCCCGGTGGGCGGAGCCAGGTAGGTATGCCCCATCCCGGCCACGCGCACATGCCCCGGCCCGGCCATAGCGGCCCCGGCCGAGGTGACACCCAAAGCGGCCGGATGGGGGGTCAGTTCGTGGGCGAGTGTTTCCAGGTTGCCCAGGCCGTTTTGCAGGGTGAGGGTTAGCCCGTCGTCGGCCAATAGCTGGCGGGCGACGTTGGCGGCGGCGGCCGTTTTGTGGCTTTTTACCAGGATGAGGGCCAGGTCGGCGGGGGCAACCTCGGCGATGATGTTGGTGGCGCGGAGGGGGGTACGGTGGCGGCGTCCGTGGCCGTAGCCGTCGGCTATTTCCACCAGCAGCCCATTTTCGCGCAGCGCCGCCAACTGCTCCGGCCATTCGCCCAGCAGGGTCACATCTGCCAACGGGTGCAAATGTGCCCCAAACAGGCTGCCCATGGCGCCGATACCGATGATGGCGATCTTCATAGGAGGGGCGTCATTCGTAACCCGTAATCCGTTATCCGACGGTCTACGGATTACGGTTCACGGATTACGTTCTTCCAACATCTGCTGGAACGCGGCCACTTCCGCTTCCGGCATGGGGTAGGTGTGTTCGTCGGTGGGGAAACGGCCGTTGACCACATCTTCCCGGTAGGCGTTCAGGGCGCTGACGATGACTTCATTCAGGCGAGCGTACTGCTTCACAAATTTGGGGGTGAAGCGGTCAAACAGGCCCAGCAGGTCATGGTAGACCAGCACCTGCCCGTCGCAGCCGGCACCCGCGCCAATGCCGATGGTGGGGATGTGCAGCCGTTGGCTGATGGCGGCGGCGACCGGGGCGGGCACGGCTTCCAGAACGATGGCGAAACAGCCCGCTTCTTCCAAAATGAGGGCGTCTTGCAGCAGGCGGTGGGCGGCCACGGCCGTTTTGCCCTGCGCCTTAAAGCCGCCCAACTGGGAGATGGTTTGTGGTGTCAGGCCAAGATGCCCCATGACGGGGATGCCGGCGCGCACAATGGCTTGCACGGCCGGGGCCACATCCCGCCCGCCTTCCAATTTGATGGCGTCCATGCCCGCTTCTTTGAGGAAGCGGCCGGCGTTGCGCACCGTTTCCGCCAGGTCAACCTGATACGACATGAAGGGCATATCGCCCACCAGGAAGGGGTATTTTGCCCCACGAGCCACAGCGCGGCAGTGGTGCAGCATCTCGTCCATCGTCACGGCGACGGTGTTTTCATGCCCTAACATCACCATCGCCAGCGAGTCACCCACCAGGATGATGTCAATTTCGGCCTGATCTACCAGTACACCGCCGGAGTAGTCGTAGGCGGTGAGCATGGTAATGGGGACTTTTTGCTCTTTGCGCTTTTGTATATCTAAGACGGTTACTTTTTTTCGGGCCATCTTGTTTTCTCCTTCTGAGGTGCGACGCACTTCAGAAAGTGCGTCGCACCTGATTATAACCGCACACGGGTTATAAGCTGACATTTTGCCGGGTTCTTTCCGGGCAATCGCATACCCACCCAATTCCCGGCGATTGAAATGTCGCTCACGCGACGCTCACGCGACGCTTCGCCCTGCGGCTACAAACAGCAAAGCCTACCCTTCACGGAGTTCAGGGCAGGCTCTTCGTGGGCTGGTATCCACTGGGGATTAGTCGGCGAAGACCGACTTTTCACTTGCAGGCGCGATTTCAACCGCTACGAGTTGTCATCCATCACCTATCCAACTGTCATAGCCGTCTTCAAGCATATGGTAACGGCCGTGCGCCCAATCATAAAAACTCTGCCAGGTGGTCAGAATCGTCTCAGTTCCTTCAATTTTCACCTTAACGCCCGCTTCTACTAGACGACGTATCTCCCGCAGATTACTGACTAGCATCCCCCAGCCGGTTGGCCGCTGTCCTAAGGCTCCCAACTCTTCCCTTTCCTCATACAACGCATCCAATTCCTTGAGCCGTTCAATCGTAAGGGTGTATTCTTCAATGGGAATCAGAATGTTGATGCCGCTTTCATGGAGCGCCAGTGAAAAGGTCTCCTTACTTTCGAATAGTTTAGCCATCAATGCTTTCTCGAAACCAAACCAGGGCGTCGGCCAGCCATGAGACTTAGCCCAGCCTTTTAACTGCTTAAGGTCGGGCAGTTGAATCTGCGTTCTGCCGTCACGATGCATCTGGCGCACGTCGAAAAAATCATGAACATCGGGGGACACGCTTTGCCGTGCCCAGGCCGGGATATCAGGTATCATTTCAATGATCTCCACCTCATCAAACTCTCTACTGAACTTGTCAAAACGCTGGCACTGAGCCGGCCAAAGTGGCCACCCATCCCCGGCCTATTCCCCACTACCTTCCGCCAACCAACCGCCTTGCCAATCCCGCGCCACTCAGCCCAACGGCCGCTTCAGCGGCTGGCGAGCAAAAACCGAGTTCTAAATGGGCGTGGAACTTTTGCTTTCCACATCCTTTAATCGTGAATGAGCAGCGTGCTCGCCAGTCCGAGTGAAAGCATTGTTAGCTTTACGGTTTTGGTTAGGCTTATAATGATCAGCCATTATCGTTTTTTGCTGTAACACTTTTCTTATCCTGGTTGTTTTTTTGTCGTGCTTCATGTACAAAGGAACTCCCCAGACCCCATTGATCGTAGTTATATAACGTGGGTTCGTCCATGAGCTTTTCCGCTCTTTCTGCCCACTTTTGGACTTCCGGGGCAGGTGATCGTTTTCCTTTCTTTATCAGGTTAAAAATTGTCATTTCAGAAAACACCTTCCAATTTGATCGGATAGCATCACCCACTAAAACATATAAACAACTTAGGAAAAAATAACGATGAGGACAGGCTTGATCACTAGCACATTGCAGAATGAGATCATGAAATTCAGAAGTATAGACAGCAAGCTCGAAGTCTTGGTCCGGCGTGTATACATTAGGGGTATAGGCCCATCGATTGACTTCTTCTCGTGTTGGGTTCCAAACTTCACGGAACATCTTTTTGGAGTTTCTTCTACGAGACATTTTGCTGGGACCTTTTCAAGTTAACGACTAAACGACTTCTTTGTAAATAATCATAGCACATTAGTGGGAAGTGGATTCCTCTAGCCATTGGTGAAGCTAACACTTATTCAACTGCACGAATGCGGGGTAATCCCCCAAATCCAGGTACATACCCGGCAAAACCTGCGGTATAACATGAAAATGGGGGTTTTATCCGGCAAACGTGCATGATAAACTTCTTTTTTGCTTGTAATGGTTAGCTCTGACGTCCGCTAGTATAAAAGGCAACCGCTCAACCTACAACCTATAAATGGGATCAATGCTCTATGCCAACGGCCGTGCCCCCTCCATCCCCCTGACAAAACGACCTGCATCGTTGATGAACGTCACTTGCCCGCCCCTGGCGAACTGGCTCACCCCTGGTTTCTAACGAAGGAATTACACCCGGCCGGCCAATGCCTCAAAATAACGCTTCATGCTGAACGTCTGCCCCGAAAGAATAAACCGGGCATGGAAGAGGCGGGCCACCAGCACCACCAGCAAGACGGCTGCCCCCAATTGCAGCCCGGCCGACAACACTGCCTGCCATAGGGGCACATCCGTGGCCGACATCCGGCCGATCATCCCCACCGGGGCGGTGAGCGGGAAAAAGCTGAAGAAGAGGGCAACCGGCCCATTCGGCCGTTCAATAATCACGATATTAAACACATACACCACAATCAGCGGCAGCAACAGGATGAACGATGCCCCACGTGCGTCCTTCACATCCGGAACCAGCGCCCCCAAACCGGCCATCAGCACACCGTACATCACGTAACCCAACAGGCTGTAAATGACCACCCATACCAATAACGCTGTCTCAATGGCGAGTCCGGGGGGGATGTTCAAACCCTGCCCCAGGTAGCGGGTAACAATAAATATCATCATCATCCACATGGTGATTTGCAGCAGACCTAACAGACCCACCGCCATTATTTTCCCGGTGATGAATTGCCGCGGCGAAACGGATACCAGCACCGACTCAATCACACGGTATTTCTTTTCGTCCGTCACCGAGTTGACCAGCAGCCCGGCCGGGATGATGATCGTCATGTAGATGATAAACACCATGAATGTTGGCATCAGCTCCGTAAACCAGTTTTCTTCATCCGCAGCCGCAGCTTCCTGACTCAGTTGTGTGACCTCCACGATGAGCGGCTGCCAGACCGCTACCGCCTTTTCCGGGCCACCCAGCAAGTTGGTCAGCAGCAGCCATTCGATAACGGCCGTGTTCACGCCACCCTCAAAGGGGATAAATTCGGCCGTTACATATTCCAGCGTGTTCTCTTGTTGGTAACCGGCCGGAATGATGAAAAAGCCCTCTATCTCCCCCGCTCTCAACGCGGCTTCGGCTGTGGCCTCATCTTCAAAACGGAGCAGGCTTCCAGGAGGGATACCCGGCGGCTCACTCACCGCCAGCCCGGCATAATCAACGTACCCCTGTGGCCCTCCGGCCTCCATTACAGAGGTGGTTTCCGCCGAATCCGGCCGGTTGCGGTTGACCAGCATCACCACCAGGGCAATGAGGATCAAGATAAGGGGCAGCCCCACCGTAAAAAACACAAAAGTTTTCCGTTTCAACGTCATCTGGATCTCATGGCGCATGACCAGCAACATTTTTTTCATCGTAACCACTCCCAATAATTAGCCGTTTGTTGTTGCCCGGCCGAACAACTGGGCCGGGCGCAGCGGCTTGCCGTAATGGAGCATACCCAGCCGGAAAGCTTTGGCCGCAAGCAGGGCCATGCCCACCGCACAAATCAGCGAAATGGCAAAGGAGACAAGCACCTGCCACCAGGGAATTGACATCACCAGCAGCCGCAGCGCAAAAGTGGTAACGGCCGTCGGCGGCAAAAAACTGAGCACCAGCGCCAACCAACCCTGTGGATTCTCAACTATTGCCTGCACCATAAAAAACGGCGCAAACATCACCAGAAAAGCGATACCCCCCATTTGCTGCGCGTCCGAACTTTCCGTCATCATCGAGCCAACGGCCGTGAAAAAGGAAGCCAGGAAGAAAAATACTGGAACGGAGACAATCACCATTTGCAGGATGTCTCGCCAGCGGGGATTCAACTCCATCAGCCAGGAAACGCCGGTGGCCCGGCCGATCACCACCGCGGCCACCAGACAGGCCAACCACACCAACAACTGCATGGCAGCAATGCCCACCCCGCCCAAAATTTTGCCGGTCATCAATTTCCCGGCCGATACCGAGGAGACCACGATTTCCATGGTTCGGTTTTCCTTCTCCTTCACCAGCACCTCCATCAGGTAGCCGGAAGTGGTCATCGCCAGGAAAGCGACAATGACCGCCACAAACAGCGGCAGAAAATCGGAGAGGGTCGGCTCGGCATTAAAGTTCCGGTTCTGGTCCAGGGCATGCACGGTCACAGCTACTCTGGTGAGTGCCCGCTCCGCCACCGCCGGTGGGTAATCGGCGAGATGGTTGCGGCGTACCATATCCTCAAATGCGAACTGCACCCGGTAGGGAATGGTCGTGAAATAAATGAACTCTGCATTTCGGGATGTTTCAAAGTCAACCGCCAACACGTAGTAGGCGTCAATCTCCCCATTTTCTAGTGCAGACTGGGCGGCTACGGCCGTTTCAAACTGTTGCAGTACCGCGTCTTGGCTGTCCAATATGGTGTCGGTCAGGAAACCGGCCGGGTCCACATAGCCCAGCCGCGTAACCTGACTATTCAACCTTACTTCCAGCGCGCCCAGCCCCACCGTCAGTGCCAGCAGCAGCGGCAGGCTGAACAGCAAAACCCAGAACGTCTTCTTGCGCGCCTCAAACAGGAAGTGGTGGCGGGCAATTAGCCATATACGCGACATCATGCACCTCCTGTGCCCTGTCCCTGCACCACCTGGATAAAAATTTCATCCAGCGTAGGAGCGGCAATCTCAAACTCCTCCACCAGGGTTCCGGTTTTCACCAACTGCGAGAGTATCCCCTGAGGGGTCATCTCCCCCGCCAGCGTCAAATGCATCGCGCCGTTGTGCGGACTGACCGTCTGGACGCCATCCAGTGTGGGTATTTGCCCCTCCACCTTCAACAGCACCGCATGGGTGGAAAACTGGCGGCGGATGTCTTCCAAACGGCCGTAAAGCACGTTCTGCCCTTGATTAATCAACAACATCCGGTCGCATAATTCTTCCACCTTGTGCATCATGTGGGTAGACATGATGATTGTGGTGCCCGCGGCGCGTAGTTCCAGCATTAAATCATTCACCAGTTGTGTATTCACCGGGTCCAGCCCGCTGAACGGTTCGTCCACCAGCAGCAACTCCGGGTTGGGAAGCACTGTGCTGATGATTTGCGCCTTCTGCGTCATCCCCCGGCTCAACTCCTTCACCTTCTTGGTGCGGTGCTGCCACAGGTCAAACCGCTCCATGTAACCGCGCAGGCGGTTATGCGCTTCCCTGGCCGATAAGCCCTTCAATGTGCCCAGATACACCAGACAGGATTCCAACTCCATCTCCTGGTACAACCCCCGCTCTTCGGGCATATAGCCGATGCGGTCTTTTTTCTCCTCTGTCATCGGCCCACCAAAAATGGAAACCGTTCCCGCGTCCGGCCGGAAAATGTCCAGCAGCATACGGATGGAGGTGGTTTTGCCGGCGCCGTTTGGCCCCAGCAGGCCGAATATCTCTCCTTTGGTTACGGCAAATGAGACATCGGTAACGGCATGCACATTGCCGAATGATTTGGCCAGATTGCTGGCTTCTACCGTGTACATGGTAAGTTCTCCTGGTTTTTTAGCTGTCAGTACTTTCGCTCCGCTCAGGCCGGTTTCCGACCGTGCCTGGGTCGCGCAAGCGAAAGTCCTGGCCGTTTGCTGTTAACTCCTTTGTCAAAAAGAAACGCTGATGTCCGGCAGGAAAATCGGCCAATTCACCAAAGACGCGATAACCATGCCGAAGGTAAAACTGCGGCGCCTGGAAGCTGAATGTGTCTAAAAAAACGTGTTTTGCGCCACGTTTGCTGGCCTCTTCTTCCATCGCCAACAGCAGGCGATGACCATATCCGCGCCCCTGAAACTCATCCTTGACCCACATGAGATCCAGGTGCAGCCACTCCCAATAAATTTCCCCAAGCGCCCCGCCAACAATCTCCTGGTTGGGAGAGCAAAGGGCAAAACAAATGCGCTGGAATCCTTCTTCGCCAGCATGTTGGACATTGAATTCCTGGAGACCTCTGCCGATGATCTCCCAGGCAGCTTCTTCGGGTTTCTCGATGTAGACGATCTCGTAACCTTCATCCATGATCTTCTACCGCTCCATCACACAGTCCATCACACAATCCATCACGCAGAAAGCACAAAAACACCAGACTGAGCATACACCACCTGGCCGGGTTTGTAATCGGTTAAACGTAATGCGGGAATAGTGATCTTCGTCCAGATAGTACAACGGATTGAGTACACTGTTAACAAAGTAATACAAAGTTTTGATTGTCATTCCGACGAGTCTTCGAGGAGGAATCTCTCCCATTTGTACAGGAGAAGGATTCCTCGCTCCGAAGACTCCGCTCGGAATGACAGGCCAACTTGAAAAGTTTAGAAGACTTATTTAACGATGTATTGAGTACAGCGTTAACAAAACAATCTGAACTTTCTTGTGTCATTCGCAACGGCCGTCTGTTAGATTTTTGAGGTAAACTTGATGGTATGAAACGACGCCGCTTGATCTGGATATTGATGATTGTGATGTTGATTTGTCTGGCCGGGGTATTGGCAATTTATGTAACCATTGGCCGACAAGTGAATCTGACGGGCATGTTGGGCGGCGGCAGCGAGACGGCCTTGCAAGCGCCGCCGGGATTTGAAGTGGAACTGTTTGCCAGTGGGCTGCGCGGGCCGCGTTTTATTGCCTTTGGGCCGAATGGGGTGCTGTATGTGGCCGACCGGGGTAATAACCGGATTGCCATGCTGCCGGATGCCGATGGCGACGGCCGTGCCGATGACATCCTCTCTTTTGCCGACAATGTGCCCAGCCCACACAGCCTGGTTTACCACGAAGGCGCGTGGTACGTGGGTGTGCCCAGCGGGGTGGTACGCCTGGAAGACAGGGATGGCGACGGCCGTGCCGAGGTGCAGACCACCCTGATTGACAGCTTCACCCCGCCCGGTCAACACAGCACGCGCACGGTTATCTTTTTGCCGGACGGCCGTCTGGCCCTTGCCGCCGGTTCCACCTGTAACGTTTGCGATGAGGACGACCCGCGCCGGGCGGCCATCACCGTGTATGACAGCCCCGTGGGGCAGACCACAGCTGCCGGGGAGCGCGTCTTTGCTACCGGCCTGCGTAATGCCGTCGGGCTGGCCATTCACCCGGAAACAGGCGAATTGTGGGCCAGCAACAACGGCCGTGACCTGATGGGTGACGATCTACCGCCGGAAACAATCTACATCGTGCGCGATGGGGCGAATTATGGTTGGCCGGTGTGCCACAGCGGAGACATTGTTGACCCGGACATGGGTAGTCCAGATAGCTGCGCAGGAGTAGAGCCACCCGTTGCCGAGATGCAAGCGCACATGGCCCCGTTGGGCATTGCCTTTTACACCGGCACTGCCTTCCCGGCCGAATATCAAGGTGATCTGTTCATTGCCCAACATGGTTCGTGGAATCGGCGGTCGCCGGTGGGTTATGCGGTGATGCGCCTGCCGCTGGATGGCAGCACTCCCACCGGCCCGGCCGAGGATTTTGTGACGGGTTGGTTGAAAGAGGATGGCACGGCGGACGGCCGTCCCGTTGGTCTGGCGGTGGGGCCGGATGGCGCATTGTACATTAGCGATGATAAAGCGGGGTTGATTTACCGGGTGACGTATGAAGGGGGTGATTAGTGGTTGGTAGCCACTAATCACCCGTAGTATTTCTTACCGCACGATGGTGACAGAGGCGTTGGTAGTGCAGGAGAGATGCCCTTCGGTACCCCGGTTAGCCACGTAGACGTAATTGTTGCGGCTGTCTATGCCAATGGCATACGGCCGTATCCCCTGGCTGGCGATGGTACTGACTACAGCGCCATTTTTCAGAACCGTGATGTCGTTGCTGTTGCTGTTGGCCACAAACACGTAACCGGTATTGGGGTTGGCGGCCACATCGTTTGGCGCCGCGCCAACAGGTACAGTGCCTAACATCTGCAAGCCGTTGACAATGGTAACGGAATCGGCCACGCGGTTGGCGGCGTATACCAGGCCGCTGAGTGGGTCTTGCCCCAGCCGGTGGCTGCTGGTAGAGGTGGCAAAACCGGCCCGGAACTGGTGCGGCGGCGCAGCGTCGAACACGGTGATGTTGTGCGCCGGATAACCAACCGGGCGGTTATCTACTTCTTGCCCCACGATGTAGATGTAATTGTGAATAGGGTCAAACAAGAGTTCCTCCGGCCCCCAGGTTTGGGTACTGATCACGGCCGTGACCGTTGTGCCATCTATCACATACAGTTCGCCGTAATCCCAACTGGCCGCATAAACCAGCCCTGTAGTTGGGTCGTAGGTGATCGTTTTGATCCAGCCGCGCACACCATCAGCCACACCAATATCTTTGACAAATGTCAGGGGCAGCGTGCTGGCATCATATACCCGAATGTTGGAGTCCAGGTCGGTGATGTAGAGATGTTGATTGACGGTATTGTAAAGCGGGGTGAACGCTTCAAATTTCTGCGAATAGGTGCCCAGTAGACTCATGCCGTCAAATTCAGCCATGGGCGAGGCGGGATCACCCGGTTGTAGGCGGTGCAAGTTGGTGATAAAGGTACGACCGCTTTCCGGTATCATCGTCATCCGGGTGGGCCATTTTCCGCCAGACGGGACATTGCCTAAGTAGTCGGTTCCACGCAAGAAGCTAATATCGTGACTAAAATTGTTGGCAATATACACGTAGTCGGTGACTTCATTAACAAAAACGGAGTTGGGACATTGTGCGCCGGGTAAGGGGATATTTTGCACAAATTGCGGTACCGGTGGCACAGGGGTAGATGTGGGTGTCGCGGTAGCTGTGGGGGTGGGCAAGGGCTTGAAAACCAGCGGCAAGAAAGACGGGGTGCCGGTGATAATGCCACCGGCCAACGCTCCCGTTTCGGAGCCAGCCAGCCACAGAGAAATGAAGGCCAGTCCGGCCAACATGCCCAGTGCGATAATCATTAACTTCGATTTGTTTAAGGGTTTCATACAAGTGAATATCTCCAGTTTGTAGTGTGAATTCAACAATCCCGTATTCTACCCCCCCCCCTGGTGGATCAACAAATGAATGTAAAAGTCACATGGTCGTCTGGCTTACCATGCATCACAACCGGCAGGCGCGCCAGACTATCTGTTTCGTACACACCAAGCCGCACCACATATCTCCCCGATGGCAGTGCGATGGTGTGTAGTTGGGCAAACTCGTCGCCGGGCTGCAAACCGACCATGCGTATATCCAGCCCATCGTGTTGGGCGACGAGCGCGCCTGTTTCATCCAGTACATGCACAAAGAGCTTCAACTCATGGTTGGTGGGCTGGGTGACGCGCCAGAAAGTGAGCAGGTCAAACGGCCGTTCCCCCCCGCACCCCGTTGCCTCATACCCCAACCATTGCAGTGTCTCGCCAAACACGGCCGTCTCCCCGGCCACCACCTCTGGCTGGAGGGGTGATTCCGGCCACGAATACAGGTGGTAACGCCATGTTTGCCCGTCCACCAGCCGCTCGCCGCTGAGAGCAGGGCCGGCTACCGGGTAAAGTTGTTGCAGCAGGGGATGGGTGGGCCGGTGGCCGTC
>CAYXUZ010000117.1:0-19715 GCA_964467705.1 uncultured Ardenticatenaceae bacterium
AACAATTTGAACGGGCAGGAGCAAGACCGTTGGGTGGCCCGGCTGCGGGCGTTGATGCAGGTGGCCGAGGGGGCGTATTCGCTGGCGCTGCTCACCCGCGAGGCGGTATATGCGGTGCGTGATCCATTGGGCTTACGGCCGTTGTGCCTGGGGCAGTTGCAGGGCGGTGGCTACGTCGTCGCCTCTGAATCCTGTGCGTTGGGCACCATTGGTGCGGAATTCTTGCGTGAAATCATGCCCGGCGAAATCCTGCGGCTAGACAAAGAAGGCGTCACCTCCTTCACCGGCTACCAATCCCAAAAACGCGCCCTGTGCGTCTTTGAATACGTCTACTTCGCCCGGCCAGACTCCATCTTTGAAGGGCAGGTCATCCACGAAGTGCGGCAGCGGCTGGGGCGCATGTTGGCCCGCGAAGCCCCCGCCGCCGCCGATGTCATTGTGGGTGTGCCCGACTCCGCTACCCCGGCAGCTATCGGTTACAGCCTGGAGTCGGGCATCCCGTTCACAGAAGGGTTGACCAAGAATCGGTATATCGGCCGTACCTTCATCCAGCCCGACGACCAGCTCCGCAAAGAAGGGGTACGCATCAAATACAACCCGCTGGAAGCCAACCTGAAAGGCAAACGGGTGGTGCTAATTGACGATTCCATTGTGCGTGGCAATACCGCTGGGCCGCTGGTGCAGCTCATCCGCGACGGTGGCGCGAAGGAGGTGCATGTGCGTGTCTCCTCGCCGCCCGTCACCAACCCCTGTTTTATGGGCATTGACATGGCGACCAAGAAGGAGCTAATCGGGGCGAATACCGAGATTGAACAAATTCGCCAGCGTATTGGCGCGGACAGTCTGGCTTACCTGAGTCTGGAAGGGATGATGGATGCCGTCACGGCCGGAATTCGCCAGCAAACCGGCCACTGCGCCGCCTGTTTCTCCGGCGACTACCCCATCCCCATCCCCGAATGGCTCTTCCGCGACGTGCGGGAGCAGGAAAAGCTAATTTTTGAAGAGATGTGGGGGTAGGGGAATTAGGAATTATGAAGGATGGAATGTCATTCCGAACCGCTTCGGTGGGGAATCTTTGCCAGGTGATTGTGACGTCAGGATTCCTCACTCCGAAGACTGCGTTCGGAATGACAACTCCCTTAGCAATGATGTTTCTTGATGGGGTTTGGAATGATTGAAAAAATTCCGGTGCTGGTTATTGGCAGTGGCGGGCGGGAACATGCGTTGGCGTGTAAGTTGGGGCAGTCGCCGTCGGTGGAGCGGGTGTATGTGGCACCAGGGAATGCGGGCACGGCCGTGATTGCCGAAAATGTGCCCATTGCGGAGGATGATTTTGCCGGGTTGATCGCGTTTGTGCGGAAGAAGAGGATTGGACTGACGGCCGTTGGCCCCGAAGTGCCCCTGGCCAATGGCATCGTAGACCAGTTCCAGGCCGCCGGGCTGCCCATTTTTGGCCCCACCCAGGCGGCGGCGCAGTTGGAGGCGTCGAAGGCGTTTGCCAAAGCGTTTATGCAGGAGATGGGCATTCCCACAGCTAAAGCGGCCGTGTTTACAGACTATGAAGAGGCGCGGGAGTACCTGGCGCAAAACCCCGGCCCGGCGGTGATTAAGGCCAGCGGGTTGGCGGCGGGCAAAGGGGTGATCGTCTGTGATAACACCGCGCAGGCGGAAACTGCCTTGCAGGAGATCATGCTGGATCGGGCGTTTGGCGGGGCCGGGGATGAGGTGTTGATTGAGGAACGTATGGCCGGGCCGGAGCTATCGCTGTTGGTGTTGACGGATGGGGGCACGGCCGTGCCCCTGCTGCCTGCCCGCGACCACAAACGCATTTTCGATGGCGACCGGGGACCCAATACAGGCGGCATGGGCGCGTATGCCCCGCTGCCCGATGTCTCGCCCGAACTGATTGAGGAAATCATGGCAACCATTGTCCGGCCCACCATTCGCGGCATGGCCGAACGGGGCACGCCGTATGTGGGGGTGTTGTATGCGGGGCTGATGTTGACCAGCAGTGGCCCCCAAGTGATCGAGTTTAACTGCCGTTTTGGCGACCCGGAAACGCAGGTGGTGTTGCCCATGTTGGACGGCGACCTGGCCGAAATCATGCTGGCCTGCATCGAGGGGCGGCTGTCGCCGGAAATGGCGCGTTTTCACAGCGGCGCGTGTGTGACGGTGGTGCTGGCGGCGCCGGGCTATCCCGGTCCGTACCCCAAAGGGCTGCCCATCACCGGGCTAGACAGCGTGCCGGAGGATGTGCTGGTGTTTCATGCGGGCACAAAAATGGAGAATGGGCAGGTTGTGACCAGCGGTGGTCGGGTGTTGGCGGTGAGTGCCAGGGGAGAAGGGTTGAGTACGGCCGTAGCGCGAGTGTATACGGCCGTACAACAAATCCATTTTGCAGGTGTCCACTATCGCCGAGATATTGGTAACTTAGAGGATTAGCCAGACCAAAACATCAGGTTCGTAGTTTGTTCTCAATTAACTCCCAACGATTAAGGTATTCACTAATATCCCAACCATAGGGCGATTTATAAGGGGGCAAGTGGACGACTCTTACCTTGCTATCTTTGTGTGCCTGACCTCGCACACCAGGAGATATTAACCAGAGTTGATGTCCCTCATAAACATTTTTTGCCATGATTGAAGATGGAATAACGTAATACTCGAAATTTATGCTCGTATTCGGTTTGGGGATACCACCCAACACCCAGAAAAAATTATCCCCAAATTCTCTTTCCGCTTTCATGCCAACGCTGCACGTTCTGCTGCCAGGAATAAAAGTCTTCACCTGAATATGCACAAACTTCGTTCCTTCGAGATTGCTGCACAAAATGTCGGTGTTTGGAGTATTTCCCAATGTTACTACCGCTGAATAACCTCGGCGGCACAACTCACCAGCCACAAAGAACTGGCTTGCATTTCCGCGACTGCTTTTCTCTTTCTCAGACATGAGGACTTTGAGGGCTTGAATAATTATCAGACTGCAAGCTGCAATTCATCCAGGGAAGATGCCATCTTCAACCTCCATGCCACAATTTGCTTACAGTGTAACGGTAAGTTATGCTTTTGCAACCCGTTGCGGTTATCGGTAATCGGTGAACGGTAATCGGAATTTGGACTTCGGATAATGGAAGGTAGAAGCAACCATGCAAGTATTAACCCAACAACTGACTGCGCTGGCGGCGGCGGCCTTTGCGCAATGTGGCTATGACCCACAACATGGAGAAGTCACCGTCTCCAACCGGCCTGACCTGGGACAGTTCCAATGCAATGGGGCGTTACCGGCGGCGAAGGTATACGGCCGTAATCCCCGTGACATCGCCCAACAAATTGCCGACCAGTTGCAGGCACAGCCCATCTTCAAAGAGATCACCATCGCCGGGCCGGGTTTCATCAACCTGACCCTGACGGATGAATTTTTGGCTGGTTTTGTGCAGCAGATGGCGGAGGATGAGCGGTTGGGCGTGACGGCCGTGGCCAAACCCCGCCGTGTCCTGGTGGATTATGGCGGCGCGAATGTGGCCAAGCCCATGCACGTCGGTCATTTGCGGGCAGGCATTATCGGCGAAAGCATCAAACGGCTGTTCGTTTACATGGGTGACGATGTGACTGGCGATGTGCATCTGGGCGACTGGGGTACACAGATGGGGCAGGTCATCGTGGAAGTGCAGCGGCGGATGCCCGATTTGCCCTACTTTGACGCCAGCTACAGTGGTCCCTACCCAGCCGAATCCCCCATCACCCTGGCCGACCTGGAAGAGATTTACCCCGCCGCCAGTGCCCAGGCTAAAGAAGACCCGGCCTATGCCGAAGCGGCCCGGTTGGCGACGGCGGAATTGCAAAACGGCCGTGCCGGATACCGCGCCCTCTGGCAACATTTCCACGATGTCTCTGTGGCCGGTCTCAAAGAAGATTATGACCGGCTGGATATTCATTTTGACCTGTGGTTAGGGGAAAGTGATGTGCAAGATCATCTGGATGAAATGATTGCCCGCCTCCAAGCGCAAGGGTTTACCAGTGAAAGTGACGGCGCGCTCATCATGGAGATTGTCGAACTGGACGATAAAAAGCCGATGCCGCCGCTGATTTTGCGCAAGTCAGATGGGGCGGTGTTGTATGGCACCACTGACCTGGCCACGATTGAGATGCGGGTGCAGGAATTTGGCTCTGAGTTGATTTTGTATGTGGTGGATCACCGGCAGCGGCAGCACTTTGAGCAGGTCTTCCGCGCCGCCTACAAAAGCGGTATCGCCCCGGCAACGGTGGGGCTGGAACACAACTACTTCGGCACCATGAACGGCAAGGATGGCAAGCCGTTTAAGACACGCGAAGGCGGCACGATGAAGCTGAAGGATTTGATCGCCCTGGTGATTGAGGCGGCACTGGCGCGCATGGCGGAAAGCCATGTGGCCGAAGGATACGAGGAGGCCGAGCGGCAGGAGATTGCCCGCCGGGTGGGGCTGGCAGCGTTGAAGTACGCCGATTTGATGAACCAGCGCACGAAGGATTATATCTTTGACCTGGATCGTTTCTCCTCGTTTGAGGGGCGGACGGGGCCGTATTTGCTTTACACGGCCGTGCGCGCCCGCTCTATCCTGCAAAAAGCCACCGTGCAAGGGCTGGCCCCTGGCCCCTTCCTGCCGCCGGTTGCCGAGGCTGAACGCACCGTGATGCTCCTCCTCACCGGGCTGCCCGATGCGCTGCAACAGGCGTATGACACCCGGATGCCCAACCATCTGGCCGATTTCGCCTATGCGCTGGCGAACGAATTCAACCGTTTCTACAACACCTGCCACATCTTGCGCGAAGAAAATGCCGCCGTGCAGGCTTCCTGGCTGGCCCTCACCCAGCTTTTCCGCCGGGTGATGGAATTGGTGTTGTATTTGTTGGGGATTGAGATACCAGAAAGGATGTGATGGGAGATTGGAGATTAGACAATCTTCCATCTCCACCATTAACACCATGACCACCAAAAATGCTTACGCCCAGGCCGGTGTGGACATTGCCGCCGGGACGCGGGCGACGCAGTTGATGAAAGCGGCTGTGCAGGCCACCTATGGCCCGGAAGTATTGTCCGGCGTCGGCTCGTTTGGTGGCTTATTTGACATAACGGCACTGCAAAAGATGAAGCAGCCGGTGTTGGTGGCCTCCACCGACGGCGTCGGCACCAAGACGAAGGTGGCGGCGGCGCTCAACCGCTGGGATACCATCGGCCACGACATTGTGAACCATTGCGTGAATGATATTTTGGTGCAGGGGGCACGGCCGTTGTTTTTCCTCGATTATGTGGCCTCCTCCAAACTGGACCCGGAGCAGATTGCCACCATTGTCGGCGGCATTGCCCTGGCGTGCAGCGCCGCCGGTTGTGCCCTGCTCGGCGGCGAAACGGCCGAGATGCCGGGCGTCTATACCCCTGGTGAGATTGACCTGGTGGGCACGGTGGTTGGCGTGGTGGAGAGAAAGGAGATTATTGACGGCCGTCGCATCCAACCCGGCGACGTGATTCTAGGGCTGCCTTCCAGTGGATTGCACACCAACGGCTATACCCTGGCCCGCCAGGCATTGGCCGACCTGGACTGGCAGGCGCCCCATGAGACATTGGGCATGTCTATCGGCGAGGTACTACTCGCCCCCCATCGCAGTTACCTGGATGAAGTACAAAAACTGATGAAGGCAGGCGTGGAGATTCGCGGGTTGGCGCACATTACTGGCGGCGGACTGATAGACAATCCCCCGCGCATCTTCCCCGATGGGGTCGGTGCGGTATTGCACCGGGGTTCCTGGCCGGCGCCACCCATATTTGATCTGATTCAAGAGTACGGCCGTGTCGCCAACGACGAAATGCCCCACGTCTTCAATTTGGGACTGGGGATGCTGCTCATCATCCCCGCCAAAGATGCTCCCAGAGCGCAATCCCTCCTCGGTTCGTCTCACGTGTATCGCGTGGGAGAGATGGTGGCGGGGGTGGAAGGCGTTGAATTTCGTAACCCGTAACCCGTAGCCGGAATTCGTTATCGGACATCGGACATCGGATTACGGTTCACGGATTACGGATAACGGACAACAAAATCGTGTCAAAACCAAACATCATCATCTTCATTTCCGGTTCCGGTAGCAATTTGCAAGCGATTATTGATGCTGTTCAAGCCGGTGACCTGGATGCCAACATTGCTCTGGTTGTTTCCAACCGCAAGGATGCGTATGGGCTGGTACGGGCAACCGAAAATGGAATTCCTACCCTGTACCACCCGTTGAAGCCGTATCGGGATGCGGGGAAAAGCCGGGAGGAATATGAAAAAGATTTGGTGGAACGGTTACGGCCGTTGCGCCCCCATCTCCTCGTCTTAGCCGGTTGGATGCACGTATTCGGCGCAGATTTCCTCAACCAATTCCCCAATCGGGTTATCAATCTACATCCTGCCTTGCCGGGCCAATTTGCCGGTACTCATGCTATCGAGCGGGCTTTTGCAGCCTACCAGCGTGGCGAGATCACTCACAGCGGGTGCATGGTTCACCTGACCATCCCCGAAGTGGATGCCGGGCCGGTCATTGCCCAGGCCGAAGTACCCATTTATCCCCAAGACACTCTGGAACAGTTTGAAATGCGGATGCACTTGGCTGAACATCGTATCATCGTCGAAGCCATCCGCCGGATGCTATTCAGTAACCCCGCAGGGATTTAATCGCAAAGGTCGCAGAGATCGCAAAGTTTTCTTTTTTCTTCGCGTTCTTCGCCCCCTTCGCGGTTAACCATTGTGCTTTTTGCGATAACGTAAGAGGCAAACTATAATCAGGTGACTTTTATAAACCCCTGCCTCCCTGTGCAGGGTAAGCAAATCAAAAGGAGAGAGAAAATGCGAAAGTCAAGTTTGTGGTTAACCTTATTGTTATTGTTTGCCATGTTGTTGGCCGCCTGTAGCGGCACCAGCGGCGGAGACGAGCCAGAGGCAGAAACCGAGACGACAGAAGCTGCCGAAGAATCAGCCGAAGAACCGGCGGAAGAACCGATGGAAGAAGAAGCCCCGGCTGAAGAAGCGCCGGCCGAGGAAGCGGATGCTGACTGCGCCAGCGCCGATGTCTTTTGTGTCGGTTTGATTACCGACGTGGGTGAAATTGATGACAAATCCTTCAACCAGTCTGCCTGGGAAGGTGTGCAGCGAGCCGAAGCTGAACTGGGCGCTAAAATTGACTTCATCGAGACGCAAGACGCCAAAGATTACGCCACCAATATCGGTCTATTCGCCAGTAATGGTTACGATGTCATTGTGACCGTTGGCTTTGCCATGGGCGAAGCTACGGCCGTAGCCGCCGCCGAATACCCGGACATTGATTTTATTGGCGTAGACCAGTTCCAGGCCTGGCAGTTTGATGAAGATACCGCCAACGATGTACCGAATTTGGCTGGCCTCATCTTCAACGAAGACAAAGCGGGTTTCCTGGCCGGTGCATTGGCGGCCATGTTGAGTGAGTCGGGCACCATTGGCGCCGTGTTGGGTACTGACCTGGTTCCCCCGGTGGTGGCCTTCAAAGAAGGGTATGAAGGTGGCGCCCGCTACATCAATCCCGATATCAACCTGATCTCCACCTACCATCCCGGTGGCCTGGATGTGGCTTTCACTGACCCGGAATGGGGCGCCAGCACAGCGCGGCAGGCGTTGGATCAAGGTGCGGACGTGATCTTTGGTGCGGGTGGTAAGACCGGCAACGGTGCGTTGATTGAAGTGGCCGGGCAAGAAGGCGCATTCTGCATTGGTGTAGACACGGACCAGTGGGAAACAGTGCCGGAAGCACATGCTTGCCTGGTTTCCAGCGCCATGAAGTTGATCACCCCTGGCGTTTTTGACCTGGTGAAAGCCTCTCAGGATGGCAGTTTCCCGGCTGGCAATTTCTTTGGCACGGTGGGTTTGGCCCCGTTCCATGATTTTGATGCCCAGATTTCTCAGGAAATCAAAGACCAACTGGCGGAGATTGACGCCGGTCTGCAAGATGGCTCCATTTCGACTGGTTACAATCCGTAAGTCGTAAGCTGCAAAAATGTGCGATGCGCCACCCGGCGCATCGCACATTTTTTATTATTCTATGGCCACAGCAGAACTAAAAAAACGAGAAGGAGGGGGAGGGGCGGTACTCCGGCGCGTATGGAAGGCGGTTAGCGTTCCCCTTTTGTCGGTTCTGCTGGCCTTGCTCATTGGCGCGATTATCCTCCTGGTATCCGGTTCCAATCCCATAGAAGCGTATGTGGCCCTGTTCAGGGGCGCGTTTGGCAGTGCGGAAAATTTTGCCCGCACGCTGGAAAAGGCGACGCCGCTCATTCTAGGTGGTCTGGCGGTCGCTTTTGCTTTTAAGGCCGGATTGTTCAACATTGGTGGACAGGGGCAATTGTTGATAGGGGCCATTGTAGCCGCGTATATTGGCTTTGCTTTTGATGGGCTGCCCATGATTATTCACCTGCCGCTGGCATTGTTGGGCGGCAGTCTGGCGGGGGCGGCGTATGCGGCCATTGCCGGGGCGCTCAAGGCGTACACCGGGGCGCATGAGGTGATCACCACCATCATGCTGAACTACATTGCCATCAATATCACCGATTATCTGGCGAACGGTCCGTGGAAAGATACAGGGATTATTGCGCGGACACCGGCGGTATTGGAAACGGCCGTGATCCCCCGCATAGCCGGTTATCCGCTTGGTTTTGGACTGGCCTGTTTCATGGCCGTATTGACTTATTATTTGCTTTATTACACCACGATGGGGTACGCCATTCGCACCACCGGGTTGAACGCCCATGCCGCGCATTATGCGGGCATCAAAGTGGCGCAAATCACCGTTTTAACGATGGCGTTTAGTGGTTTCCTGGCCGGTATGGGTGGTTCGATAGAGACGTTGGGCGTGGTCGGCCGTTTCCAGCCAGGCTTCAACATTGGCCTGGGTTTTGACGGCATTACGATTGCCTTGCTGGCCAAAACGAATCCTTTAGGCGTTATTCCGGCGGCAATTTTGGTGGGGGCGATGCAGGCGGGCGCGTCCCAAATGCAGTTTGATGCCGGGGTGCGTTTTCAAATCATTGATATTATTCAGGCATTGATCCTGTTTTTTGTCTCGGCCGATTTGATTGTGCGCAAGATTTTGGGTTCAAGCGCAGTGGACGAAGACAAAGTGACGTTGAGTTCGGGGTGGGGCGGCGGATGATTCGTAATCCGTAAACGGTAATCCGTGAACCGACTACGGATTACGGTTCACGGTTCACGGCTCACGGATTACGGGTAACGGAGAACTATGAACGCGACGGTTTCATCATCGGCAAAGCGGGGGATCAGGGTAGACGGCCGTACCATTACCATCGTTTTGGGCGTCATTATCGTGGCCTTGTTGGCCGGGTATTATATCCGCCAGCCGTTGCAGGCAACGGCCGTGTACGCCGCCACCCTGCGTCAGTCCACCCCCCTCATTTTGGGTGCCTTGTGTGGCCTAATCGGCGAACGTTCCGGCGTCATCAATATTGGCATTGAAGGGCAGATGTTGTTGGCCGCCTTCCTGGCCTTTCTGGCCAATGTGTACATCGGCCGTTTAGAGATATTTCCTCTCTCCGTCACCCTACTGCTGGCGCTGCTCATCGGCGTCGCCAGCGGGGCCATCATGGGGCTGTTTTTGGCCTGGATGTCTGTGGGCCTGAAGATGGATCAAATTATTGGCGGCACGGTCATTAACGGGCTGGCCGTGGGCATTACCAGCTTCTTTTACCAGACCGGCCTGACCACCCAGGGCAAATTGCAGCCAGTCCCCCTTGGTTTTCTGTCAGACCTGCCGCTCGTGGGGCCGGTCTTATTCACCAATGCTCCCATCACGTATCTGGCGATCATCCTGGTGTTTGTGATGCAGTTTGCCCTGTTTCGCACGGTATGGGGATTGCGGACGCGCTCGGTAGGTGAACACCCCAGCGCGGCCGATACGGTGGGTATCAATGTCCATTGGACACGCTATCTCAACGTGACCATCGCCGGTTGTTTTGCCGGGCTGGCCGGGGCGTATCTGACGTTGGAGGCGGTGGGATCATTTGAACGGGGCATGACCAACGGCCGTGGCTTTATCGCCCTGGCCTGCATGATTTTTGGCAAATGGACCCCCCTGGGTTCCTGGGGGGCGGCGTTGCTATTTGCCTTCTTCACCGCCCTACAAACCCAACTCCAATTCACCGGCGCAGTAGACATCCCCCACCAATTTTTAGGAATGTTGCCCTATATTCTCACCATCATCGTGTTGGCCGGTTTTGTCGGCCGTTCCCGCGCCCCCGCCGCCGTCGGCCAGGTGTATGAATCGGAATAAAGACCATTTGCCACAAAATGAATGACATGAGCGGCGATCCATACCGGGATTTTACCAATCGGCTGAAGTTGCTGATTAGCAAACGTCCTGATTTGATTACCACCACACTCAGCAACATCTTCACGATGCGCCTTATCGGGAATAAAACACATGGGGATTTGGCGGAAATCGCTATTGCCGAATTCATCAATCAATACATGTACGATTTCCGTTCCATCCATGTGGGCAAAGACCTCTACCGCGCTAAATCGCAAGAAGAGGACATCAAGGTCATCAATGAGGTCACAAAAGCTGAATTTCCCATTAGTCTGAAAGCCTACGGTGATGGCCCTTTGCAGCTTTCCACAGACAAGAACTTCCGTATGTTTCCCAGATTGGCACAAGAAGGCACTGTAGTTGAAGGCCAAAGTGCTGTCAAAAAAGTTTTAGCAGACCCAGCTTTTACTGAATTTCGCCACATCAATGTGCTGCCCTTGATTTACGATGAGAAGAATCAACGCTGCAATATACTTGTTTTTGATTATCAGCGAGCGATGAAAGATTGTGTCCGCATAATCAGAGAAGAGGGTGCAAAAGGCAGAAAGCATCCTGTGTACCGTTTATACAACGCGGTTGGGAATTATATTTGTGAAGTGCGCTACGGCGATGCAATGGCTAATGCTTTACAGCGGGGGTTATGGACGCACACAAAACTTGGTTTGAACTATTTTGACAGTATCACCAACGGTTGGATTGACTATTCGCACAACCGTGTTCTGGTTCAATTATTCTCTCATGCGCTGGTTTCTTCTGAAAGAGGACATGCGCTGGCGCTAGAGAAGATTGACGATGACATTGATCGGCTGAGGCAAAACCAGGGGTTTAAAGAATAATGCAGCAGCTTTCTCTGTTTAATGATTTGGTGCTTGAAGCTCCACCTACTGAGGGTATCAAATATGCCGGGTCGAAGCTGAAACTTATTTTGCACATCCTTCAGATGGCGAAGCGTGTAGACGCCAAAACTGTGCTGGATGCCTTCTCCGGGACAACGCGCGTTTCACAGGCTTTTGCTCGGAGCGGCTACCAGGTCGTCTGTAACGATGTAGCGGTCTGGTCAGAGGTTTTTGGTACGTGTTATCTCCTTAATCGGAAGGAGGCCAGGGAGTATCAGGAGCTAATTGATCACCTCAACCATGTTCCGTCTGTGGATGGCTGGTTCACGGAGAACTACGGTGGATATGCAAATGGGGGGTGTGCGATTCAAAACGACAACCTCAAAAAACCGTGGCAGCTTCATGTGACCCGTAAACTCGATGGAATCCGGCAGGAGATTGAAGATCTGAATCTGGACAAAGTGGATAAAGCTGTTGTGTTAACCAGCCTGATCCTGGCGCTTGATCAGGTGGACAACACATTGGGCCACTTTGTTTCTTATCTCAAAGAGTGGTCACCTCGTTCATATAACGGTCTGATACTTAAAGTGCCGTCGGTCTTTACAACGGTGCAACAGCATGAGGTTTTTCGAGAGGATGTGTTTGATCTGCTGCCACATATCTCGGTTGATCTGGCTTACTTCGATCCACCTTACGGATCAAACAATGAAAAAATGCCGCCTTCACGAGTGCGTTATGCTTCTTATTACCATTTATGGACATCGGTTTGCCTGTTTGATAAACCAGAACTATTTGGCAATGCGAAACGCAGAAAAGATAGTTCGGATCGCGTGGCAGCGTCCGTATTTGAAGAGTTTCGGGCGGATGAAGACGGCCGTTTAATAGCCGTCAAAGCAATAGAACACCTCATTCAAGCGGTGCAGTCCCGTTGGATCATTTTGTCTTATAGCTCGGGTGGTCGAGCGACGGCCGATGAGTTGAATGAGGTTATTATGAGGAACGGCCGTCTTCTGGAAGTTATCGAAATTGATTATAAAAAGAATGTCATGGCTGGCATGAAGTGGACAAATGAATGGCTACGTGACGCCGAGCAGCCAAACCAAGAGTTTTTATTTCTATTTGAAAAGAAATAGACCCAATTGAGATCTTATGGACAAAACAAACCGCCCCATTGTGTTGGAAGCCAAAGGAATTACCAAGCGTTTTCCCGGCGTGTTGGCGAATGATCATGTGAACCTGACGCTGCATCAAGGGGAAATTCTGGCGCTGTTGGGAGAGAATGGCGCCGGCAAAAGCACCCTGATGAATATGCTGTACGGTCTGTACCACCCTGATGAAGGCGAAATCTGGATTAAGGGAGAACAGGTGGCCCTGAAAAATCCGCGTGACGCCATTGATCGCGGCGTGGGTATGGTACACCAGCATTTCCAACTGGTGCCGGTAATGACGGTGGCGGAAAATGTGATGTTGGGGTCGGAAGTGACCAGGGGTGGCGGTGTTTTAGACCGGCGCCAGGCACAGGCGCAGGTGCGGGCGCTGTCGGAAAAGTATGGTTTGCAGGTGGACCCCACGGCCGTTGTCGAAGACCTGCCCGTTGGTACTCAACAGCGGGTAGAGATTATCAAGGCACTGTACCGCAAAGCGGATATTTTGATTCTGGATGAGCCGACGGCCGTGCTCACCCCCCAGGAAGCCAACGAACTGTTCCGCATTATGAAGGATCTGACGGAACAGAATGTCTCCATTATTTTCATCACGCATAAATTGAAAGAGGTGCTGGCCATTGCCGACCGCATTGGCGTGTTGCGCCAGGGGCAGTTGGTGGGCACAACCACGCCGGAAGAATCTACGGAAACCAGCCTAGCCGAGATGATGGTTGGCCGTACCGTCATTTTGCAGGTGGAGAAAGAAGAAGCGGAACCGGCCGACCTGGTGCTGAAAGTGGAAGGGCTGGTTGTGAAGGATGATCGCCACCACACGGCCGTGCGCGGCGTTGACCTGGAAGTGCGGGCGGGCGAGATTGTGGGCGTGGCCGGGGTGCAGGGCAACGGGCAGCGGGAACTGGTGGAAGCGTTGACGGGATTGCGGGCGGTGGCGGACGGCCGTATCACCATTGCCGGGGTGGATGCCACCCATTTTTCGCCACGCCAGAATACCGAATTGGGTGTGGCTCACATCCCCGAAGACCGCGAAAAACATGGCCTGGTGATGGCCTACTCCCTGGCCGATAACATGGTGCTGAACAATTATTACCAACAGCCATTTGCCAACGGCATCATCATGCGCCACCGAACGATCAAAGAACAAGGGAATAAACTGGTGCAAGAGTTCGACGTGCGGCCGCCCAACGCCAATCTCAATGCCAGCAAACTGTCCGGCGGTAACAAACAAAAGGTCATTGTCGCCCGCGAATTTTCCCGCCCGGTGAAACTGCTCATCGCTGCCCAACCCACACGCGGCATTGATGTGGGTTCCATTGAATTTATCCATCAGCAAATTGTGGCCCAACGTGACCGGGGGGTGGGCGTACTCGTCGTCTCCGCGGAACTGGATGAAGTGCTGAGTCTGGCCGACCGGGTGGTGGTGATGTTCGACGGCCGTATCGTCGCCAACCTGCCCATCGCCGAAGCCACCCGTGAAAAGGTGGGGCTGCTGATGGCCGGCTCGGAAGTTCAGGGAGCAGTAAGCAGTGAGCAGTAACTCCTACTGCTTGCTGCTCACCGCTCACTGCTTACTTTTCTTAAAAAACCCCATGACCATCCACATCCTGCCCGACAAACTGGCCTCGCAAATTGCCGCGGGGGAGGTGGTGGAACGGCCGTCCTCCGTCGTCAAGGAACTGGTGGAAAATGCCATTGACGCCGGGGCCACCACTATCAACGTAGACATCCGCGAAGGGGGGCGCAAGAGCATCCAGATCGCCGACAATGGACAGGGCATCCCCGCCGCCGAAATTGAAATCGCCTTCCATCGCCACGCCACCTCCAAATTGCAAACGGTCGAAGACCTGACGGCTATCCGCACCCTCGGTTTCCGCGGCGAGGCGTTGGCCGCCATTGCCGCCGTCAGCCAGGTGACGCTCATCTCGCGGGCGCAGGGGGAAGCGACGGGCACGCGGCTGGTACTGGATGGCGGTGCGAAAGTGAGCCGGGAGATGGCGGGTGCACCGCAAGGCACGGTCATCTCCGTGGAAAACCTCTTCTATAATGTGCCCGCCCGCCTCAAATTCCTGAAAAGCGACAACACCGAAAAGCGGCTGATTGACGAATTTGTCACCCGGTACGCCCTGGCCTACCCGCACATTCGTTTCCGGCTGACGCACAACGGCCGTATCACCTTCCAATCCACCGGCAACGGCAGTGTCCTGGATGTGCTGGTTGCCATCTACGACCCCGACGTGGCCCGCCAACTCATCGAAATTAACGCCGCGGCGCCGAGACGCAGAGAAGAAGAATCACCCCCTCACCCTCTCACCTTGTCACCCCTTCACCTTGTCACCGTGTCAGGTTTCATCGGTAACCCCGCCGTGCATTGGTCAAACCGGGGGCAGATCGTCTTGTTTGTCAACGGCCGTTGGGTCAAAGACAACCAGCTTACCTACGCCATCATCCAGGCTTACCATACGCTGCTGCCTACCGGGCGCTACCCGCTGGCGATTTTGTTCCTGACGCTGCCACCGGCAGAGGTGGACGTGAATGTGCATCCCGCCAAAACAGAAGTGCGTTTTCGTGGCGACAAGGCCCCCTTTGCCGAGGTGCAGCGGGTGGTGCGCGAGGCGTTGGTTTCCGATGCGCCCATGCGCCAGATGAGCGCCTGGCAGGTGGGCAGCCAGTTGGAAGCCATGACACCCGGTTGGGAAGGCAGCCTGGATCAACGGGCGTTTGTGCGCCCCGACGAGGCCAGCCAGCCGGAGATGGAACTGGAATGGCCGCCAGAGGAGATTATTGTTCCGACTGCGGGGACAACGGCCGCCCGCAGCAGTCAGTTGCCGGTGATGCGCGTGGTGGGGCAGGTGGGCGCGGCCTACATCATCACCGAGGGGCCGGAAGGACTGTTTCTGATTGACCAGCAGGCAGCGCATGAGCGCATTTTGTATGAGCGGTATGTGGCCGAGAGGCAGGCGGGGCAGGTGCGGGTGGAGGCGCTCACGGTGGGCACGGCCGTGACCCTCTCCCCCTCGCAAACAGAATGGCTCAATCAGCAGTTGCCCACCCTGGCCGAAATGGGTTTCCAGGTGGAACCGTTTGGCCCACAGACCTTTATGATTCGCAGCATTCCCCAACTGGCCGCCGAGCGTGACGCCGCTCATCTGCTGCTGGCGATGGTGACGGGCGTGGAACGCAAGCCACCGCCGGGTGATTTGCCACTGTACCTGATACAACTGGTGTGTACGGCCGTGGCCACCCGCCCCGGACAATCCTTAACTCAGGCGCAAATGGCCGCGTTGGTGCAGCAGTTGGAACAGTGCCACGACCCCATGACTACTCCACACGGCCGTCCCACCTTCATCTACCTCTCCGTAGTTTGGCCGGATTTAACTGACTGGGCACAACTTCTTATCAGACAGGTGACGGGCTTTCTCATTTCACATACAATTTAGTACCTATGAGCGATACAGTCAGCAATGCCTTTGCCTATCATGGTGGCCGCGCCTTTGGCAAGTACATCCTGGAAAGCTTGATCGGGCGTGGCGGCATGGCCGAAGTGTATAAATCCCGCCACCCCGACCTGGATCGGGAGGTGGCGGTGAAAGTGCTGCACCCCTTCCTCACCGACACCCCCGGTTTTGTGGAGCGTTTTCGCCGCGAAGCCCGCGCCGCCGCCTCGCTGCGCCACCCCAACATTGTGCAAATTTATGATTTTGACGTCACCGAAGACGGCCTCTACTACATGGTCATGGAGTTCATTGAGGGAGAGTCGTTTGACAAATATCTGCTACGCCAACCACTGCCGCTGCCACCGGCCCAGATAATGGATTTCTACCGGCAAATTTGTGGCGCACTGCAAGTTGCCCACGAGAAAGGGATTGTTCATCGGGACATCAAACCGGCCAACATGATGATGGATCGGCAGGCACGGCCGTATCTGGCTGACTTTGGTATTGCCCAAATAATGGGCGACACCCGGCTGACACAAAGTGGCATGAGTACGGGCACACCGCAGTACATGTCGCCAGAGCAGGTGACGGGTGGGGCCATTTCCCCGGCTACCGATATTTATGCGCTGGGCACCATGCTCTACCAGTTGACAACCGGCCATCTGCCTTTTGAAGGGGGCAATCCGGCCACGATCATGATGAACCAGGTGACAGAACCGCCGGAACTGCCGCGCACCCATGTGCCGGACATCTCACCCGCGTTAGAGTCGGTGATCTTGAAGGCGTTGGCAAAAGAGCCGGCCGACCGCTTTGAGAATGCGGCGGCGTTGTGGCAGGCATTAACAGCAGCCGAAGTGGGCACGGCCGTAGACGTGCCCATCCCCACCGGTGTCAGGACAAAGGCGGGTGGCACGGCTGTTCACCTTGCATCGCCGGACACGGCCGTGTCCCCAGAACCGCAACCTACGCTCATCACCGCTACCAGCGGCACGCCCGGTTGGGTATGGCCGGTGGTGGCATTAGCGGCGGTGGCCTTGGTCACCGTTGGCTTTTTGCTGGCGCGGGGCAATGGGGCCGCCCCACCCGCAGCGCCAACGGCGCCCGCCGGTAATAGTGAAAGTGGAGAAGAGGTGGTGGTGGTGGCGACGGCCGTGCCCACCCATACCGCTACCCCCACCCAAACGCCCACGCAAACCCCCGCTCCTTCACCCACGCCGCCCCGCACGGGGATGCAGTTCATACCCGGCGGCACATTCACCATGGGCAATGCCCAGGGCAACGCCGACGAACAGCCACTCCATGAGGTGACAGTGGGCGACTTCTTCATGGATGAAACGGAAGTGACCAACGCGGCCTATGCTCAATTTGTGGCCGAAACCGGCCATGTTGCGCCAGCTTATTGGCGGCAGCCTGATCCGTCGCAGTGGCAAATCACATCTCAAGTTGCGTATATTGCCGGGGATGTAAATGACCCCTTCATGTACGATGGCATGAACGTGCGGCCAGTGACGGGCACCATCAGCATGACGTTGGATGCGGATACGGATAAGGGGGCGTTGACGGCCGTGTTCACCGGCACCCTCCGCCCCACCGCCAACGAAATTTACACCGGCACTTTCCGCATTGAGCAAGACTTCTTCTTCGACGGCCCCCCCTTTCCCGCCTTCAAAGAGGGTGGCATTGGCGACATGGTGCATATGCACGGCCAAAGCGGCAACGAGCTTGCCATGTACCCGGAAATGACCGCTTACATTGGCACCTGGGGCACGGCCGACCTCTATTTCAACGATGAATTGTTATTTCCCGACCTGGGCACACATCTGATGTACAGCGATGGTGTGCGGGATGACACCTCCTTTTTTATCCGCCGTGCCGATGGGCAGTGTTGTTTTTCGCCCGCAGCCCCCGCCGATAGCAGCCAGGACCCCGCTGATCCAGAAATTACCTATTGGCTCTTCCCAGGCGCAGACTATTCCGAAGCACAGGATTTCTGGATAGCCCTTCATTTTGAGGAGATAACCGAATTGGCCGCCCCTCTTTTCCGTGGGCCAGCCATTCATCCCGAAGGGCAAGAACTGTACCCGGTAACAAATGTGACCTGGGAAGATGCGGTGGCCTACTGCGAGTGGATTGGGGCGCGGCTACCGACGGAAGCGGAGTGGGAGTATGCAGCTCGTGGTCCACAAGGATTTCTCTATCCCTGGGGTGATGAACGGGGAGACGTGCGCACAAACAGCGCCAATGTCTTGGCCGGCACAGCCCCGGTTGGCAGCTTCCCGGAAGCCGCATCGCCGTTTGGCTTGCAGGATATGGCGGGGAATGTGTGGGAGTGGACGGCCGATTGGTATGATCCCAATTATTACGCCCAATCGCCGCCCGAAAACCCCACCGGCCCGGCCAATGGCACGGAAAAGGTAGCGCGTGGGGGCGGTTTCCAGTTGCTCGATTTTTTGGGGTTGGATGAAGCCCGCAGCACGCACCGTCTGCCGCTAGACACGGCCGTAGCCCGCGATGATGTGGGTTTCCGCTGTGCCTTAACCATCACCCCATAAGTAATTGAGACATTCCATTTCTCCACAATTTTTCTCACTAAACATTTTGGAAAATCGTGAGAATTTGTTTTCTTGCTTGATCAGTTTTTCTTCATTGCGTACCCTCTATGGGCTTTACACGTCCAATGAAATTTCAAATGAGGTAAAACAAATGCAAAAAAATGCCCATAGTCTGGTTCTATTTGTCTTGTTCATGGCAATAGCGACCGTTGTTATCTTTAGTAACGACCATTTTTCTTTCCAATCGCAGGCGCAGACTCTTGATGAATTTGCCTATCTCCCCTTTGTCTTCAAACCTTCAGCGCCTGTGCCCACACCCACGCCAACCACTTCTCCTACCGTCCAACCGCCCGATGGCATGAT
Organism: uncultured Ardenticatenaceae bacterium; assembly: GCA_964467705.1. Classification (GTDB taxonomy): domain Bacteria; phylum Chloroflexota; class Anaerolineae; order Promineifilales; family Promineifilaceae; genus CAADGU01. The sequence continues at coordinate 18,705 of CAYXUZ010000117.1, forward strand.
TTACGTTGATCACCAGGCAGTTGAACTTTTTGACCAGATACCCCAACAATACTTGAATGCGGCGGCGGGCCTAGATATGCTTTTTGTCAATCGCTCTGTCGGCGGAAACATCAGCGATGGCCTGAGTTGTTTAAGCGAGCCCTGGGCATCTGCGCCAAATAATTGTAAGCGGTATGAACATGTGGTGCCGGCTTTTTCGGTTGATCCCAGTGAGGTTTATTGGGATGGGACATTTAACCGCTCTAATTGGGATTATCTTTTCTGGCCTGGCACGGGAGATCCGAATCAACAGGTAAACTGTACTGTGCCGACGGATGAGTGGGACGGGAAGGTGGAGTGTTTTTTGGAACATGCAACGGCCGTCGTGAACAATTATGACGTGCTTTCTTTCCAATTCAGCTATCTGGAAGTGGGCGGTGGCACCATTGCTGACCCTGGACAAGGTTTTTTTGCCAATACGCCCGGACATGATGTACACGAATTAGAGGCATTTGAAGCCCAACATCCCGGTAAGATCGTTATCTATTGGACGAGTAGTCTTTCACGTGGTATCGGTTCTCAGATTTCTGACAATTTCAACGACCAGATGCGCCAATATGCTGTTCAAAATCAAAAAATCTTGTTTGATGTGGCGGACATCCTGTCGCACACGCCAGCAGGCCAACCCTGTTATGACAATCGGGACGGTGTGCCCTATGACAATGGCAATAATTCTGAGAATTACCCCGACGACGGGCAAAATCGGTTGGCTATTTGCCAGCATTATACGACGGAGACGGATGGCGGACATTTGGGCAGCGTTTCGTCTGCGAAGATTCGGGTGGCAAAAGCGTTTTGGGTATTGATGGCGCAGATTGCCGGCTGGGATCCGAATGAGTAGCCGGCGTAGAGGTAAAAAACATATTTTCATCCTGATGGACTGAAATGCCCCCATTGTGGGGCCCCGTTTGGGCAAGGCCGTTATTTTCACCCTGAGCAAACGGTCTTGTTTATTTGAGGCGTTTGCCAAGG
>CAYXUZ010000117.1:19725-20473 GCA_964467705.1 uncultured Ardenticatenaceae bacterium
GAATTGAGTATCAGCCGCACCACAGCGACGGAAGTACGACATCAGTTGCAAGCTAACGCCGAAAAAGAACAACCCGAAACCCGGCTGGAAGATGAAGAAGTAGAAACCGATGAGATGTTCCAGAATGCGGGGGAAAAGGTGAGTGTCCTGGCAACGTGGAAAGAGCCGAAGGGAGGTTACTTTGTTAGCCTGGATACGACGCGCCCGGTGGCCGACCGGGTGGTGTCGTTGGCCAATGCGGCCGGTGTTTCACTGACGCCAGCGGGGGCGACGTATCCCTACGGCCGTGACCCCCACAACCGTAACATCCGCCTGGCCCCCCAGCCGTCCGCCGGTAGCCGAAGTGGAACAGGCGATGACGGTGGTGGCGGCGTGTATCAAGCTGGCTTCGGCGGAGTATGATGGGCGTGATGCGTGAGTGGTGGAACTGTACGGGCTTTTTGCATCCCCCATATTTCACGGCAACAGCGATACGCCGGGAAACAGGGCCTTGTTAGAAGCCGGGAACGGCACGGCCGTAAACCGGCTGGTGACACCAACCACAACCACCCAAGAAGACCTGGCCACAGCAGGAGCAACGGCAGATTCTTGATCTACCACCTTAATTTCCTTCACCTGTTGATAGGGAATATGGCCGCCAACGAGGCAGGGTTTCATCCGCAGGCGTATTTGTTATCTGGGTGACAGTTTCACTTTCCTTGTCCCACAAAAAGAGGTCGTAGTTGCCAAATGGATTGGCGGCAAAGAC
>CAYXUZ010000118.1:0-7098 GCA_964467705.1 uncultured Ardenticatenaceae bacterium
ACCACATCATGCCCGGCCTGTGAACACAGGCGGCCAATGCCTTCTACAAACGGCCGTTCGCCAGCCACCACCACTTTCATAAAACTGCTCCTCATTCAACAAAGTTGGGCAAGTATACCCTCACCGTGACAGTTTGAGAATCCGAACGGCCGTGTTATGCTTGAGCCATCTCCCGGAGGTTTGGAACCTCCGGGAGGTTTAGTATGAACGAATTACAGGCCATCACTACACAACTTTATATGATAGATGGGGTGGTGCAAGATGAAGCAGCTCCCGGCTTGCTGGCGCAGCAGGCATCCACCAGATCGGCACGCGGGCGCGAACGAGATTACTTGTTTGTGCATTTGACGTTGGCTGGGAATTTGACCGACATGGCTGACCTCAGCCAGCACCTGCTTACCCTTATCAGCCAGAAGTATTATCAGACCGGGGGTAGTGTTACGGCCGCTTTGCGTGGTGCGGTGCTGGAGGCTAACCAACAACTGCTGCGCCATAATCTCACAGTTAAGGGGCAATCCCGTGAGGGCGCGATCACCTGCTCTGTTTTCCACCAGGGAGAACTGTTTACCCTGCAAGCGGGTGAATCTATCGCTTTGTTGGGACGCAATTTTGGCATCGAGCGTATGCCGCCCCGTCCACCGGCACAGTTGACACCATTGGGGCGCAGCGCCAGTCTGGACATTCGTTACTACCATCACCGTGTTCAGACAGGCGACATGCTTTTGTTGGCTGACCCGCGCATTAGTCATTTGCCTACCGATGATTTTCAAACGGCTTTGGTGGAAGGTAGCGTGGAACGGGGGATGGGGGAGTTGGTGAAAACATTGAGCGGCGAATCGGCGCGGCTGCTGCTGGTGGAATTCAGCAGTGACGCACCGCTGGAGTGGCCAGATGGGGCGCCGCCGCCGACTTTCGTAGCTACGGCCGTGCCTGCCCCTCAACCACGTCGTGAAGAGGCAGCGCCAGTTACGGCCGTAGCCGGCGCCGTCGAACGTAAGCCCCAACCTCAACCCCAGCGCGCTGGACCCATACGCCAGCAGCCGGTTCCCCCCAGGAATGATGGCGCAGTAGATCGGGAAACCGTAGAGAGACATGCGCGCCAGGCAGGGGCAACGGCAGCGTTGGGGGCATCTCGTTTCACAGCCTGGTTAGCTGACTTGTTAGCGCGGTTGCGCCCGCCCCAAAGCCACCAGACAGAAGAAGAGCCAGTTAATTGGACATGGGCCGCCATATTGGTCATCGTTATCCCCGTTTTGGTGGCGGGCATTGTGACCAGTGTCTATGTGCAGCGTGATCAGGGGCAGCAATTAGCAAGTGTCAAGACACAGATGGCGCAAGCGTTGTCGTTGGCCGATATGGCGGCCACAGACGCAGAAGCACGACAGCATTACGCAGGTGTGATGGCATTGGCGGAACAGGCCAATACCCAACTGCGACCCGGCGATGCGGAAGTGGCGCGGATGCAAGGGATGGCCCGAACGCAGTTGGATGAGTTGGATGGGATAACACGGTTAACGGCCGTTCCCCTCTTTCAATATAGCGAGGGTACCAATCTAAAAGCGGTTGTCTTGCGTGAAGGTACCAGTGGTGGCATTTTTACACTGGACATAGGTAATGGTTTTGTGTACGAGCATGAAACAGATGAGAGTTATTTGAACCTGACTACATCTGAACCTCTGCGAATTCTGTTTAATACGCAGACAATTGGCAGTCATATCGTCGGGCGCATGGTGGATGTTTTCTGGAGATCACAGGGGTTTTCTGTGCAACGGGAAGGGCTGGCTGTCTTAGATGCGGCTGGGGCATTATTGACTTATCAGCCAGCCTTAGCCAGTGCTTATGCTGTTCCGCTAGACCTTTCAGTGGAGTGGGTGAATCCAGTGGCGGCAACAGATTTTGATGAGCGGTTGTACATTTTGGATACAGGAGCAGCGCAGATATGGAAATATTTCCCTGATGGGGAAAGCTTCATTGCTAATGCCGATGAGCGCACGATTATTTTTAGTGAAGATGCCGATCTAACAAATGCGGTGGATTTCGATATCTATAGTGAAGATGGTGGCCTGGTGATTGTGTATAACGACGGCCGTATTCGCTATTATGACACCCGAAACGGCCGTATTGAGTGGGATGAGACTACCTTGCTGGCAAACGGATTGGTAACGCCCTTACTAAATCCTACTTCAGTGGAAATCGTGGGGCGGGGATTAAATGCCACTATTTATATCGCCGATGCGGGTAACGGCCGTATTGTCCAGGTCAGCCGCCCCACCGGGCAAGTGTTGGCCCAATACCGCGCTACCGGGGATGATGGATCGGAACTGTTTATCGGGATAACCGATTTTGCCATTGCCGAACTACCGTTGCGGGTGTTTGTGAGTAAAGGTAGCACGCTTTATAGTGCGACCTTGCGCTAAAAAGGCAAAAAAAAATGAGATGCCCCGTGAGCGGGCGCTCACAGAACATCTCTCGGGGGGGAGCCAATTTCAAGTGTAGCAAACTTTTTGATTTGTGCAAATTTTTCATAAAAGAATTTTGGCTCAATTTTCCTGATTGGGTCAATTCAATGAGGATTTGAGATGTCAGATGTGAAAAAAGACGAAATCAAGGCCAGATTGCACCAAACACGAACAGCGTTGGTGGATTGTTTACAGGGGTTGACTGCAACAGAGTGGGAAACGGCCGTGCAATCTGAAGATGCCCGGTGGACGGTGGCCGACATTGTGCGCCACATTGTGAGCGCGGAAAAGGGGATGATTGGCCTCATTCAGCAATTTCAGCAAGGAAACGACCCGGTACCTGCCGACTTTGATCTGGCCCGCTATAACCAACGGAGTGTGCAAAAAAGTCAGGAACTTTCACCCCCTGATTTACTGGCGGCATTAAACGATAACCATATGCGCCTGTTACAAGTCATTGAGGGGTTGGCCCCTGAAGATTGGCAAAAGAAAGGCCGTCATGGTTCCATGCGCATCCTGACGATTGAAGAGGTTTGCCAGGTTATCGCCGACCATGATGCAACCCACCTGGCTGATATTCAAAATGCGCTTGCCGTATAAACCCAAAGGGTTTCTGAAAACCCTTTGGGTCTTACCCTTGTTCGGAGTAGTCGTAAAAGCCGCGACCTGTTTTACGCCCCAACCGGCCGCTTTCCACCATGCGCTGCTGGATGGGGTGGGGGCGGTATTTGGGATCATGGAAATAGGCGTCATAGACCGATTGGGTGACGGCAAAGTTCACGTCGCACCCGATCAGGTCAATCAGTTCAAACGGCCCCATGCGGAAACCAAGCGATTTGATCAGTTTGTCAATGGTGGCATGGTCGGCGGCGTTTTCGCCTAATAACCGGAACGCTTCGCCGTAAAACGGCCGTGCCACCCGATTCACAATAAAAGCGGGCGTATCTTTGCAATGTACGGCCGTTTTCCCCACCTTTGCCACATAAGCCAATGCGGCCTCTATCGTTGTCTGGCGGGTAAAGTCCCCCCGAATCACCTCCACCAGCTTCATCACCTGCGCCGGATTGAAAAAATGCAGCCCTACAAATTGCCCCTGCCGTCTGGTTGCGGCTGCCAATACGTTAATGCTCAAACTGGATGTGTTACTGGCAAAGATGGCGTGGGCGGGCGCATGGCTTTCCAATTCGCCAAAAATTTGCCGCTTCAACTCAATCTTCTCCGGTGCCGCTTCAATGACCAGATCAGCCTGGGCCGCCGTCTTCAGAGAGGTAGTGAGCGTTAATGCGCCTTTAGCCTGTTCTGCTACATCCGCTGCTGTTTTGCCTCGCGTCACGCCGTTATCAATGCTGGCTTGAATACCCACCAGCGCCTTATCCAAAACCTCGTCGCTGATGTCATACAGCACCGCCTGATACCCGGCTAACGCTGACACCTGGGCAATGCCTGCGCCCATTGTGCCTGCGCCAATCACGGCAATTTTCTCCATAGATCATTCTCCCTTAAACTGAGCCTCGCGTTTTTCCAGGAAGGCGGTCACGCCTTCTGTGAAGTCATGGCTGCGGGCAGCCAGTTCTTGCATATGCGCTTCATACTCCAATGCTTCATCCAGGCTCATGTCCCAGGCGCGGTTCATAGCCCGTTTGGCCAGGCCATAGGCCAATGTTGGCCCGGTCGCCAGAGGTCTGGCCCAGGCCATCACATTTTCCATGAGTTGGTCGTGGGGAATAACCCGGTTCACAATGCCCCACTCCAGCGCTTTGTCAGCCGGGATACGGTCGGCGGTGACGGCCATTTCATAGGCGCGCGCCTGGCCGATGATGCGTGGCAGCAGCCAGTTGGTGCCGCTGTCTGGCACCAGCCCAATGCGGCTGAAAGCAAGCATGAAGCTGGCTTTGTCGCTGGCCAGGCGGATGTCTGTTGCCAGAGCGATGCCCACACCGGCTCCCGCGGCCACCCCGTTGATCGCGCCGATGATCGGTTTTTCGGTTGCCAGCATTTGTTTAATCAGGCGGTGGTAGCCATGCCGCAGGTGCTCGCCAATGCTGAAATCCCCTTCCCGTGCTTGCACATCGGATAAATCCTGGCCGGAAGAAAAGGCACGGCCGTTGCCCGTCAGCACCACGCACCGCACCCCCTTATCTCGCCCACATTGCTTAAACGCATCGGTTGTTTCCCGAATCATCAGGTCATTAAAAGCGTTTAGCTTGTCTGGCCGGTTTAGCGTAATGATAGCAATGCCATCCTGCGCCTCAAACAGAATTTTCTCGTAACTCATACTGCCTCCAACAAAATTATGAATTATGAAGGATGAGGGATGAACTTCAGCCTTCGCGGAGAATTGGAAACTATATTTCAGCGGGTAGAGGCGCATTATAAGCTGCTGCCGGTTGATTGCCAATCTCTCAATCTCATAATTTTCAATTCCTGGTCCGGTTTCATTGCGAAACTTTCCCTGCGTCGCCGGTGTTTCATCTTGAAACTGATTCACGGCCGTGCTTGTCGCCTTACCAAATTTCTATATCCTGTAGCCTGGAAGAGTTTGTAGAAGCAAATCGGGATGCCCACTGAAACCGATGCCCACATACTTGAACCGTTTCCCCATAAATTTCAGGTCATGGCATCCTCCATCCAACCAACGTCATGTGATCTCCAACGCTCATGAACAGGGTATGTTTACGCATTTTGGCAGCCAGCATTGGCTGTTTGGTTGATCATTAACGAAGGTTTTATTTGTCTAAATGGCAAAGGAGGTGATTGATTACTCTTATCTATCCATTCAATCAATTCCCATTTCGCTGACTGATAAGTGCATCATGTGGCTGGCTCTGCAAAGAGAGCATATTGCCCCGGTCGGAACCACAATCGGGGATTGAGCCACAACTTTACAAATTGGAGCAAGAAACTCAAAACAGGAGAGGAAAAATGACAAGTCCATTTATGGGTGAATTGTTGGGAACCATGTTCTTGATTATTTTGGGTGATGGCGTGGTCGCCAACGTGCTATTGGGCAAGTCCAAAGGTAACAGCGCGGGCTGGATCGTGATAACCACAGGTTGGGCCTTTGCTGTGATGGTAGGCGTTTTTGTATCCCAGGCGTTTGGCAGTGGGCCGGCTCATTTGAACCCGGCTGTAACCATTGGGTTTGCCGTGGCGGGTAGTTTCCCCTGGGCAGATGTGCCCATGTACATTGTGGCGCAAGTTTTAGGTGCGTTTTTAGGCGCAGTGGTGGTCTTTTTGACTTACTTCCAGCATTGGGGCGAAACACCTGATCCTGGGCTGAAACTGGCCGTGTATTCCACCGGTCCGGCCATTCGCAATCCGATTTGGAACAATATTACAGAAATTGTGGGCACGTTTGTCTTGGTGCTTGGTGTCGCCGCGATCTTCTCGGCTGGTGGTGGCACAGCTGGTAGCCCGGCATCTGGGCTTGGCCCGTTTCTGGTGGCTGGTCTGGTGTGGGGCATTGGCCTCTCGCTCGGTGGCCCGACTGGATATGCTATTAACCCGGCCCGTGACCTGGGACCGCGTATTGCCCATCAACTTCTGCCCATTCCCGGCAAAGGAAGTTCTGATTGGGGGTATGGCTGGATACCGGTTGTTGGCCCTATTGTGGGCGGTATCCTGGCTGGGTTATTGATTGCCGCTAGTAGTATTTAATCGTGTTTGGGTCGCTGGCCGCGCCATGCCGCCAGCGACCGATTACAGATGATGAGGAGCAAAACAGATGAAGAAGCTTATCAATGCCGTAGATAATGTTGTCCGCGAGCAGTTGCAGGGGATGGCTGTGGCGCATCCTGACCTGATCAAGGTGCAGATTGACCCCCATTACGTGGTGCGGGCTGATGCGCCGGTGAAGGGAAAGGTCGCCCTGGTCTCTGGCGGCGGTAGCGGCCATGAACCAATGCACGGGGGTTTTGTGGGCATGGGCATGTTGGACGGCGCCTGCCCCGGGGAAGTGTTCACTTCGCCGACGCCGGACCAGATGTATGAGTGCGCTAAAGCGGTAGATGGCGGCGCCGGTGTTTTGTTCATCGTCAAAAATTACACAGGGGATGTGCTGAACTTTGAAACGGCCGTTGAACTGGCCCATGCGGACGGTATTCGCGCCCAAAGTATCTTGATTGATGACGATGTGGCCGTGAAGGATAGTCTGTATACGGCCGGTCGTCGCGGCGTAGGCACCACCGTGCTGGCGGAAAAGATCGTCGGGGCGGCGGCGGAAGCCGGGTATAACCTGACACAGTGCGCCGATTTGTGCCGCAAGGTGAACAGCTACGGCCGTTCTATGGGCATGGCACTCACTTCCTGTACCGTTCCCGCGGCCGGTAAACCCACCTTCACATTAGGCGATAATGAAATGGAAATCGGCATTGGCATTCACGGCGAACCAGGCCAGCGGCGCATGGATATGAAAACGGCCGACGAAATCACCGAAATGATGGCGCTGGAAATCATCACCGACAAAACATATACCCGCACCGCCCGTGAATGGGATAACGACCAGGGCACGTGGGTAGATGTGGAATTAATAGATGAACCATTGAAGGCCGGCGACCAGGTGATTGCCTTTGTAAACAGCATGGGCGGTACGCCAGTTTCTGAGTTATATGCCATTTATCGCAAACTGGCCGAAGTCTGC
>CAYXUZ010000118.1:7108-20258 GCA_964467705.1 uncultured Ardenticatenaceae bacterium
TCGGTCCCTACATTACCTCTTTGGAAATGCAGGGCTGTTCCATTACACTACTCAAAGCAGATGACGAGATTTTGCGCTTTTGGGATGCGCCGGTGAAGACGCCGGGGCTGCGTTGGGGCGTTTAGTGCAGTGAACAGTAAGCAGTAAGCAGTGAGCGGTAAACGGTAACCCCCACTGCTCACTGTTAACCGCTCACCGCTCACTTCTGGGAAAAAACATGTCAGTGACCAGAGACCAAATTGTAACGTGGCTGGAGAAAACGGCCGTCGTCCTTAACGAGAATAAGCAGTACCTCACCGACCTGGACGCTGCCATTGGTGACGCCGACCATGGCATCAACATGGCGCGTGGGTTTACCAAAGTGATGGAAAAGCTACCCACTGTGGTCGATAAGGACATTGGCAACATTCTCAAGACCGTCGGTATGACCCTCATTTCCAGTGTGGGCGGGGCCAGCGGCCCGTTGTATGGCACGTTTTACATGCGGGCGGGCACGGCCGTTGCCGCCAAAGAAGAACTGAGCAACACAGATTTAGTCGCCATGTTACAGGCTGGTGTAGATGGGGTTGTGCAGCGTGGCCGCGCCGAACTGGAAGACAAAACGATGATTGACGCCTGGTTTCCGGCCATGGCAGCGTTGAAAACGGCCGTAGACGCCAACGATACCACCTTAGACGCTTTGCAAAAAACAGTCGTCGCCGCTGAACAAGGTATGAAGGCTACCATCCCGCTCAAGGCGCGTAAGGGGCGCGCCAGCTACCTGGGCGACCGCAGCATCGGCCACCAGGACCCTGGCGCCACCTCAACCCACTTAATTCTGAATGCGTTATTGGAGACAGTGCAAGAGGGGAATTGAGTAATTAACCAGTTACCCAATCACCAATTTAAGGAGTTAGGAAAATGACCAAGTATGTGGCTGCAATTGATCAAGGTACCACCAGTACCCGTTGCATGATTTTTAATCATTCCGGTGCGCCGGTGGGGGCGCACCAGTTAGAACATGAGCAAATCTATCCCAAACCCGGCTGGGTGGAACACGACCCTATGGAAATCTGGGCGCGCACCCAGGATGTAGTCAAGGGAGCCATGAAAGCCGCCGGTATTACCGCCGCTGACCTGGCGGCGGTGGGGATCACCAATCAGCGTGAAACCACCGTTGTCTGGGACAAAACCACCGGCAAACCACTGTACAACGCCATCGTCTGGCAAGACACCCGCACCGACAAAATCTGCAAAGATTTGGAAGGCAGCGTGGGCCAGAACCGCTTCCGCGACAAGGTGGGTTTGCCGCTGGCAACCTACTTCTCCGGCCCGAAAGTGAAATGGGTGCTGGAAAATGTGCCCGCAGCACGTGCTGCGGCCGACAAAGGCAACGCCCTTTTTGGCAACATTGACACCTGGCTTATCTGGAATTTGACGGGTGGGGTAAATGGCGGTGTGCATGTCACGGATGTGAGCAACGCCAGCCGCACCATGTTGATGAACCTGGATGGGCTGCGCTGGTCAGACTCCATCAGCAGCACCATGGGCATTCCCCAATCCATGCTGCCGGAGATACGGCCGTCGTCCCAGGTTTATGGTCACACCACCGAAGATGGCCCCTTTGGCGGCCGTATCCCGGTCGCGGGCGACCTGGGCGACCAGCAAGCGGCCACTGTCGGCCAGGCCTGTTTCAGCCCCGGCGAAGCCAAAAACACCTACGGCACCGGCTGTTTCATGATTCTCAACACCGGCACCAAAATTGTGCCCAGCAAGAGCGGCCTGCTCACCACCCTCTGTTACCAGTTTGGCGACGAACCGGCGGTCTATGCCCTGGAAGGCTCCATCGCCATCACCGGCGCGCTGGTACAATGGCTGCGCGATAACCTGGACTTCTTCGACTTCTCGCCGCACATTGAGGATTACGCCAGGTCGGTGGAAGATAACGGCGGCGTCTATTTTGTGCCCGCCTTCTCTGGCCTTTTTGCTCCGTATTGGCGCTCGGATGCCCGCGGCGTCATCGCCGGGCTGACTCGTTATGTCAAAAAAGGGCACATCGCCCGTGCTGCGTTGGAAGCAACCGCCTTCCAGACCCGCGAAGTGTTGGATGCCATGAATGCTGATTCCGGCGTAGACCTGACGGCGTTGAAAGTGGATGGCGGCATGGTGTACAACAACCTGCTGATGCAGTTCCAGGCAGATGTGTTGGGTGTGCCGGTGGTACGGCCGAAAGTGGCAGAAACGACCGCTCTTGGTGCAGCCTATGCGGCTGGTTATGCCGTGGGTTTCTGGCAAAGCACCGATGAAATGCGGCAAAACTGGGGCATGGACCACACCTGGGAACCTACCCCCGGCAGCCATGCCAGCACCGAACTGTTTACCCAATGGAAAAAAGCGGTGACACGCACGTTTGATTGGGTGGAATAGAAAGATGTAATGGAAGACCCTAAGGGTTTCAGAAAACCCTTAGGGTTTATTACCAACTACGCCACCATGCAGCCAAATAACTACCCTGTGCGCAGGGACCTCCTGAAGCAGTTCTGGTATGCCTTTATGAAAACGGGCCGGGTTGAGCCGTTGGAGGGCTATGAGCCGGACCCCCATGTGGTGCGTTCCTGGCAGCGCTGCGCCCCTCGTTCTGACCCGCGCCAGTCGCCGCGCGCCGTGACGCTGCAAGAAGCGGCGCTGCAAACGACATTGAAGACGCACACCGATTTGCTGATGCAGGCACGGCCGTTTCTGGAAGACATCTACCAGTTCTTTGAGGGTGCTTACTGTGCCATTGTTTTCACTGATGGCGCTGGCTGCATTCTGGACATTGAAGGGGATAACTCCATTGTGGCCCAATCACACATTCCCACCACCACACGTGGCCGTATGGCCGATCCGCAGATCTCACCCACCGGGCAGGCCGCTTTTGGCCTGCACCAGGGGGCGATCTGGTCGGAGAATTGTGTGGGCACCAATGGTTTTGGCATGGCGCTGGTGACGGCTATGCCGGTACAGGTGGTGGGCGCGGAACATTTTTATGCGGTTTTTCATGAACTGGCGACCACGGCCGCACCCATCCATGACGCCAACGGTCGTATCGTCGCTTTGATCGGTATCGTCGAACTGGCCACGGCCCATTCCCGCCACAGCCTTTCCCTGGTGATGGCCGCGGCCCGCGCTATTAGCAATCTGTTGCAGGCCAATATGTATTTGCAGGAGGCCAACCACCGGCTGGCGGAGGTGAACGCCATCCTGGGGTCAATTCAAGAAGGCGTACTGGCCTGGGACGCCGCGGGCAAGATCAACCATGTGAACGCCCACGCCGGAGAACTGCTGCACATCAATCCACAAACGGCCGTTGGCCTGCCCCTGTCTACCATCCTCAACCTGCCATCTTCTGTGGATACGGCCGTATTGGAAGCATCCGAACTAAGCGATGTGGAAGTTACATTTGATATACCGGGCCGGGAGATGGTGCAGGCATTGGTCAGTTTGCGCATTTTGGGCAACGGCCGTGCCGCCCCCGCCGGTTATATGCTGATGATGCGCCCCATGGAGCAGGTGCGCCGATTGGTGCAGCAGCAGGTGGGGGCCAGAGCGGCGCTGAAACTGGACGATATTCCGGCGCAGACGGCTGCCATGCGCACCGTGATGCGCCAGGCGCGCACGGCGGCGCGGGGTCGTGCGCCGGTGTTGCTGCGTGGTGAAAGCGGGGTGGGCAAAAACCATCTGGCGCGAGCCATTCACAATGACAGCCAGCGGGCTGACAAGCCCTTTATGGCGGTGCAGTGCAAGGCGATCCCCCACGAATTGATGGTGGCGGAATTATTGGGGAGCGAGGCCGACGGCCGTCCCAGCAAATTTGAACTCACCGACGGCGGCACCCTCATGCTCAACCAGATTGAGTCGCTCTCCCTGGAAATGCAGTTTGCCCTATTGCAAGTCATTGAAACCGGCCTAGTCATGCGTCTGGGCAGTGCCCGCTTCATTCCCGTGGATGTGCGCATCATCGCCGCTACATCGGCCAATCTGGAACGTCGCGTAGCGGAGGGCGAATTTTTGCCCAACCTGTATTACCGTTTTGGCGTTTTCAACATTACCGTGCCGCCATTACGAGAACGCCCCGAAGATATACCGGCGCTGGCAATCCGCTTTTTATCTCGTTTTGCCCGCACCAACGGCAGCAGTGCCCGGATAACGGATGAGGCTATGCAAACCATTTGCCGCTATCCCTGGCCCGGCAATGTGCGCGAATTGGAAAGCACGCTGGAACGCGCCTTGCACCACAGCGACAATGACGTGATCGGTGTGGCCGATTTGTCGGCGACCATTCGCAAAGGGCGCGTGGTGACGGCCGCATCGCCCCACGCCCAGCCCATCCTTTCGGTGGAAGAAGCCGAGCGGGAGGCGATTTTGCAGGCCGGTTGGGTGTGCCAGGGGCGGGTGACGGAGATGTCGCAGCATTTGGGTATCGGCCGTACCACTCTCTGGCGCAAAATGAAGCAGCTTAACCTGACGCCGGACTATTTTAAGCAGGCGAATTATAGGAATTGAACAAGAGACTAAGGGTTTCAAAAACCCTTAGTCTCTCGCTCCAATCATGCACACGATCCAGACGGAAGTATTGGTTATTGGCGGCGGCGCGACCGGGACAGGGGTGCTGGCCGACCTGGCGCTGCGCGGTTTTCGTTGCGCCCTGGTGGAAAAGCGCGATCTGGCGCATGGCACCACCGGGCGTTACCATGGCCTGCTGCATAGCGGTGGGCGCTATGCCGTCAAGGATCCCAAAGCGGCCACCGAATGTATTGAAGAAAATATCATCCTGCGCCGGATCATGCCCCATTGCCTTGAGGATACGGGTGGCTTTTTTGTGGTTACACCCTGGGATGATGATGCCTTTGGCGACCGTTTTATGCAGGGCTGCCGGGACACGGCCGTGCCCTGTGAAGAAATCTCCATCTCCCACATGCTGCGCGAAGAGCCGCACTTGAACCCCCAAATTAGCCGCTGTTTCCGTGTGCCAGACGCTTCGGCCGATTCCTTTCTGGCGACGCAGTCGGTGGCGGCGTTGGCACAGGCGCATGGGGCGCAAATTTTGCACTACTACGAGGTGAAGCAGCTGATTCGCCAGGGAGATCGTGTTATTGGTGCGTTGTGTTATGACCTGGTGCGCGATGAGGATGTGGCGATTCAGGCAGATCTGGTGGTGAATGCGGCCGGGGCGTGGGCGGGCAAAATTGCACACACGGCCGAAGTGGAAGTGAATGTACGGGCGGGCAAGGGCACGATGATCGCTGCCAGCTACCGCATTGTGAATACGGTGGTCAATCGCTGCAAGATGCCGGCCGATGGTGACATTATTGTGCCCGTGCATACCGTTTCCATCATAGGCACCACGGATGAGGGGGTGCCGGACCCGGAGCATTTTGCCATTGAGCCGTGGGAAGTGCAGTTGATGATGCAAGAAGCGGCCAAAATGGTGCCCGGCTGGCAAGATTTGCGGATGCTGCGCTGTTGGGGTGGGGTACGGCCGTTATATCAAGAAACGAAAGTAGCCGATACCCGTGACGTGACCCGCGCCTACACCTTGCTCGATCACGAAACCCGCGATGGGGTGCCCGGATTCATTACCATTACCGGCGGCAAATGGACGACCTACCGGCAAATGGCGCAGGTGACGGTGGACAGGGTGTGTGAGAAGTTGGGCACGACACGGCCGTGCCGTACCCATGAAACGGTGACGCCTAATCCATTTGACCAGGGGCACGGCCGTAGCCATCACTTCCTCGGTCAACGTTTGGCGGCTGTGGAAAAACAGGAGGCATTCGGCCAACTCATTTGTGAATGTGAACTGGCGACCCGCGCCGATGTGGAACACGCTATCATCCAGGGCGAAGCCAAAACCATTGACGATGTGCGCCGCGATGTGCGCGTGGGCATGGGGCCGTGCCAGGGTGGGTTCTGCACCTACCGCGTGGCCGCCATCTGGCACGAACTGAAACAACCGCCGATTGAAGAGACGAACGTGACCCTGCGTGACTTTTTGCAGGAGCGGTGGAAGGGGCTGATGCCCATTCTCTGGGGGCCGCAGTTGAAACAAGAGCGGCTCGATGAATTAATTTACCTGAGCGTATTGAACGCCGACCATCTGCCTGGCCCTCGCGCCTCGCGGCTCGGCCCGGCGATGTATGAACCGGGCACAGCCTGGGAAAGCGATCACGCCCATGTTTGATTTTTTTAACGCAAAGGAGCAAAGAGGCAAAGAAAAGAGAAGAAAAGAGCTTTTCCTCTTTCTTCTTTGCACTCTTCCACTCTTTGCGTTCTTTGCGTTAAAGTTTAATTATGTCAAATGATGTATTAGTGATTGGTGCAGGGTTGGCCGGGTTGACGGCCGCCTGGCAGGCCAGCCAGCGTGGGAAAGGTGTGCGGCTCATCGCCAAAGGGTGGGGGGCCACGCACTGGCACGCGGGTTGTGTGGATGTGTTGGGTTATTGGCCGGTGGAGAGTGACACGGCCGTGACCAATCCTGCTTCTGCCATGCCTGACCTGCTCGCCGCCAATCCGCAGCATCCGTATACGTTGGTGGGCCTGGCGCAACTGGAAGAAGCGTTGGCAGATTTTAAGCAGTTATGTGTTGATTATGGTTATCCGTTGGTGGGTTCGTTGGGCAAAAATTGGCGATTGCCGACGGCCGTTGGCGCTGCCCGCCCCACTTGTCTGGCCCCGGCCACGATGACCGCTGGTGACCTGGAAGATGGCGCGCCCATGCTGTTGGTAGGCTTCAAACAACTGCCGGACTTTTTTGCCAACATTGCCGCCGCTAATCTGGCGGGGCAGGGCATCCCGGCGCGGCATGTGACGCTTGATTTACCGGCATTGGCGGGGCGGAATTTTACGACGGCCGTGAACCTGGCCCGTTTCATGCAGCAGTCCGACTTTCGGGCGGCGGTGGTGCAGGCGGTGAAGCCGCATTTGGGTGAGGCAGCGCGGGTGGGTTTTCCGGCGGTGTTGGGGCTGGAAGAGGCGACGGCCGTGCATCAAGATTTACAGTCCCAATTGGGCCGTCCCGTTTTTGAAATTCCCGGTTTGCCGCCGTCGGTGGCCGGGATGCGGCTGCATCGCATCCTCAAAGCGGCCATTGAAAAGAACGGCGGGCGGGTGTATGACGGCATGGAGGCGATTGGGTTTGAGTCGGAAGGAGGGCGGGTGACGGCCGTGTACACCGAAACGTCCGGACGACCGCGCCAACATCGGTATGACCAGGTGGTGCTGGCCACGGGTGGCATTTTGGGCGGCGGCATCGTCACCAACCATGCCGGTGAGGTGTGCGAAGTGGTCTTTAACCTGCCGCTGCACCACCCGGAAAATCGGCTGGAATGGTTCCGCCGCGATTTCTTGGATAAACAAGGCCATCCCATTTACCGCAGTGGCGTCCGTGTGAATGAGAACTTTCAGCCAATAAACGGCCGTGTTATCTACCAAAATCTTTACGCCACCGGTAACATCCTGGCCGGTTTCGACCCCATCCGCGAGCGCTCCTTCGACGGCATCGCCCTGGCGACAGGGTATGTGGTCGGGAATATAGTGGGTAATTGAGGCGCTGGGATATTGAGATATTAGTACACTGTTAAGTAGCTCAACTTAACTTTAATGCTCTACATGTCATTCCGAGCGGAGTCTTCGGAGCGAGGAATCCCTCGCCTGTACAAGTAGTGGAGATTCCTCTCTTCGACAGGCTCAGGGCAGGCTCTCGAAGACTCGTCGGAATGATAGATTATATTGACATAATGAAAAGCAACATTTGGGAAGCGGAACTTAATATCGAGCCTCACGCCGCGAAGCCGGTGGAGTTGACGCTGGATAATTGTATCAAATGTAACATCTGTGTGACGGCGTGCCCGGTCACGGCCGTGACCGACCTCTTCCCTGGCCCCAAATATGTTGGCCCCCAAGCAGGGCGTTTCCGCTATGAACATCAGCCCAGCCCTGACCATTCGGTGGATTATTGTAATGGCTGCCGGGTATGCAACATGGTGTGCCCGACGGGGGTGAAGATTGCCGAGATTAACGGCCGTGCCCGCGCCCACATCGTGCAATCTGGTCAGGTGCCGCTGCGCCGCAAACTGCGCAATAATCTGATTGCCCGGCCCGAATTGATGGGTAAGTTTGGGCAGCCGCTCGCCCCCATCGCCAACGTCTTGCTGCACAGTGGGTTCGGCCGCTTTTTTGCCAAACTACTGCTGGACATTGCTCCAAACGCGCCACTGCCCCATTTTTCCGGCGAACGCTTTAGCCGGTGGATGAAAAAGCGCCCGGATGCACTGCAAAGCGCCCGCAAAGTGGTCTACTTTCATGGTTGCTCCACCGAGTATTTTGAGGCGCGGGTGGGTAAAGCGGCCGTACAGGTGTTGGAAGCGAACGGTTTTGAAGTCATCGTGCCGCCGCAAAACTGCTGTGGGCTGCCGTTGCTCTCCAACGGCGAATTTGCCGCTGCACAGGCTTACCACGAGAGCAACATCCGCCATCTGATTGATTATGTTAAGCAAGGCTGCGTGATTGTAGGTACTTCTACCAGTTGCACGCTGACGTTGAAGGAAGAAGCGCCGGAAATGCTGGCTTACCACACGCCCGACGCCCAATTATTGACCGCTAATACCTTTGACATTCACGAATTCCTGCTGCACTTGCTGGACGCAGGCGAATTGAAGACGGATGGCCTCAAGCCGATGCCGCTGACGCTGGCCTACCATCCACCCTGCCAATACCGCGCTCACCGGCTGGGCCGCCCCAGTTCGGAGATCATGGCGCTCATTCCCGAACTGACCATCATGGAAAGCCGGGCCGCCTGCTGTGGCGTGGGGGGGACGTATGGTTACAAAGCGGAAAAGTATGATATTACGATGGCAGTGGGGCAACCCTTATTTGATTTTGTGCGTCAGGTGAACGGCCCGATTGCCGTGTGCGACAGCGAAACCTGCCGCTGGAATATCGCCGCCGCCGCCGGCGTGCCATTTGTGCATCCGATTGAATTATTGGCCGCTGCCTACGGGTATAAACCGGAAGGGCCGCTGCAAGAGGTAATGGCGAGATTATGAGACTGAGAGATTAAGAGATTGCCAATCTCCTAATCTCCCCATCTCCCAATCTCTACTCTCATTATGGTCAGCATCGTTATCGTTTCTCATAGCCAACAGCTTGCCGCCGGGGTGGTGGAATTAGCCAGCCAGATGGTGCAGGGGCGGGTGGCGTTGGCGGCTGCCGGGGGCTCGGATAACCCAGAGAACCCCATTGGTACCGATGCCATGCAAATTCTGGCGGCGATTGATGCGGTGTACAGCGAGGATGGGGTGGTGGTGCTGATGGATTTGGGCAGCGCCATTCTTAGTACGGAAACGGCCGTAGAATTTCTGCCCCTGGAACAGCGGGCTAATGTACATTTGTGCGCTGCGCCGCTGGTGGAAGGGGCTATTGCGGCGGTGGTGCAGGCGGCGGCGGGCAGTCCGGTAACTGAGGTGATCCGGGAAGCGATGACCGCCTTGCAGCCGAAACAGAGCCAGCTCGGAGTGGTGGATGAAGAATTGGCAATTGGCAGTGGTCAATTGTCAATAGTTACGGGTCAATCGGTGAGTGTTGAGTTGGCTATTCAAAACAAGTTGGGCTTACATGCCCGGCCGGCGGCGCGTTTTGTGAGCACGGCCGTGCAGTTCCAATCTGACATCACTGTGCAAAAAGGAGCGCTGGTGGCCAGCGCCAAGAGCATGAATCAGGTGGCGATCTTGGGGGCGCGGCAGGGGGAGACGGTGATGGTAACGGCCGTTGGCCCGGATGCTGATGCGGCCATTGCTGCCCTGCAAGCGTTGGCCGCTGCCAACTTTGGCGATAAAGACGAAGGCGCGGCGCCGCCTGCGGTAATCAAGCCCACGCCGCCGGTGGGCGGATTGGGCGGCATTCCTGCCTCGCCGGGCATTGCTATGGGGCCTGCCTACCATTATCAGGTAGCTGCCCCTTCAGTGACGGCGCAGCAGGTGGAGGATGTGGCGGCGGAATGGCGGCGGTTGGACACGGCCGTCGCCGCCGCTCTGGTGGAAATTCAGGAATTGTACGCTGCCGCCCGACAGCAAATGGGGGCGTCTGAGGCGGATATATTCCAGGCGCACGAATTGATGTTGCAAGACCCGGCGTTGCACCAGGATGCCCGGCAGCGTATGACCACGACGAAGTTGAACGCCGCTGCGGCCTGGCAGCAAGCCATCAACGCCGTAGCCGCAGCCTATGAAGCTATTCCCAATGAGGTGATGCGCACCCGTGCGGCCGATGTGCGCGATGTGGGGCAGCGGGTGCTGCGTCAGTTGGTGGGCGTGGCCCGCCCATCCTTTGATTTCCCCAAACCGGTAGTTCTGCTGGCAACGGAACTGACGCCCTCGGATACGGCGCTGCTAGATCCGGCGCGGGTGTTGGGCATCATCACCGCACGGGGCGGGGCCACCTCGCACAGCGCGATTTTGGCGCGGGGGTTGGGCATCCCGGCAGTGGTAGGCGCCGGCAATTGGGTGGCACAGGTGAAGGATGGACAGGTGGTGGCGCTGGACGGCCGTACCGGGCAACTGTGGCTCAAACCGGGCAAGGCTACACTGGCCGATTTGCAGCAGCAGCGGGACGCCTGGCTGCAAGAGCGGCAGGCGGCGCGGGCATTGGCGCAGGAACCGGCACACACGGCGGACGGCCGTCGCCTGGAGATTGGGGCTAATATCGGTGGGCCGCAGGAAGCGGCTATCGCCGTGCAGTTTGGCGCGGAAGGGGTGGGACTGTTCCGCACCGAATTTCTCTTTCTAGACCGGGAAACGCCACCGGATGAGGAGGAGCAGGTGGCGGCGTATGTGGCCGCAGCGGAAGGGTTAGCGGGACGGCCGTTGATCATTCGCACACTGGATGTGGGCGGCGACAAACCGTTGCCCTACCTGGATTTGGGGCGGGAGGAAAATCCGTTTTTGGGCTGGCGCGGCATTCGTTTTTGCCTGGAGATGCCGCACATTTTCCGGCCGCAACTGCGCGCCATTTTGCGCGCCAGTCATGGGCACAATATCAAGCTCATGTTCCCCATGGTGAGTGCATTGGCCGAAGTGCGCGCCGCCAAAACAATCCTGGCCGAAGTGCGGGGGGAGTTGCAGCAGGCGCACATTCCCTTTGCCGCCGACATGGAAGTGGGCATTATGATTGAAGTACCGGCGGCGGTGGCGATTGCCGATCAGTTGGCACGGGAAGTGGACTTTTTCAGCATTGGCACGAATGACCTGACGCAATATGTGATGGCCGCTGACCGGGGTAATACAAAAGTGGCGGCGATAGCGAATGCGCTGCATCCAGCGGTGCTGCGGCTGATCAAACAGACGGTGCAGGCGGGCCATGCCGCCGGTATTTGGGTGGGGATGTGTGGTGAATTGGCGGGTAATGCGTTGGCAACGCCGCTGCTGGTAGGATTGGGGCTGGATGAGTTGAGCATGGCTGCGCCGTCTATTCCGGCCGTAAAAACGGCCGTGCGCGGCGCCACCATCGCTCAGGCAGAGGAATTGGCAGGGCGGGTATTGGAATTGGAATCGGGGACGGCCGTGAGTGAGGCTCTAGGGGGTAATTGAATAATTGCGCTAATTAGCCAATTACTCAATTACCCCATTACTTTCTACGAGGAGAAGAGGCCATCATCCTCGTCTTCATCATCCTCGCCATCTTCGGCGACTTCTTCCACAAATTCGGCCAGGGGCAGGGAGACCCAGATGTGCAGCAGTTCCCCTTCGTCCACATGCGCGAGACGTAAAGAGACGACATCCACCTGTTGGCGCAGCCGCAGTTCATCGGGAAAGTCGAGTTTGACTTTACGGCCGTCTTTCCAGGCCGTTTTGCACCGCTGCATAATATCTTCGCCGTTGCCGGTCCGTAGCTGGCACACGGCCACTATCGCATCTTCAGGGCCTTCGTGAATGGATTGCACCCAATCCTGGGGGGTGGGGTGAAATTCCGGGGTGGGGCCTTCGATGATGGTGATCAATTCAGGTTCATCAATTGTTGACATGTTCCACCAATGTGTGAGATATGTGCCAATACTACTGCTAGAGTGGGGAGTTGGCAACCTCTTTCATAAAATAGATGTGTAGTAAACTTCAACGCGTTTGATTTCAAAATATACGGTGCTTAAATTGGCCGTTTACTAAGGTGGCGTCCATGGTGATGCCGAGCAATTCGTCGGGAGGGGTGGTGAAGGGGTCACGGCCGTAGACCGTGAAATCTGCCAGTTTGCCCGGCGCAATGGAGCCCAGCCGGTCAGCCTGCCCGCTGGTGAGCGCGGCGGCCATGGTAAAGGCGTAGATTGTCTCGTGCATGGTCAATTTTTGCTCCGGGTACCAGCCATCGGGGCCAGGTGAACCATCGGCGCGGCGGCGGGTAATGGCGGCATGGATGCCCGGCAGCGGGTCAATCTTCTCAATAGGTGCATCAGAGCCAAAGACGACCAGTGCGCCGCTATCCAGCATGGTGCGCCAGGCATAGCTGTGGCGGGCACGTTTGCCCCAATGTGTGTCGGCCATTTCCATGTCCGAGGTGGCGTGGGTGGGCTGCATGGAGGCGATGATGCCCAACTGCGCCAGCCGGGGCTGGTCGGCGGGGTGGATGATTTGTACGTGTTCGATGCGATGGCGTAATGCGTGATGCGTGATACGTGATTTTTCTTCGGCGCGGACAGCTTCGTACACATCCAGTACATCGTGGTTGGCGCGGTCGCCGATGGCGTGGATGGTGACGCTGAGACCGGCGGCGCTGGCGGCGCTGACCTTTTCCATCATCTCTTCTTTGTCGGTGACGACGATGCCGAGATTGTCGGGGTCATTTTCATAGGGTTGCAACATGGCGGCGGTGCGCGGCCCCAACGCGCCATCGGCAAAAATTTTGACGCTGCCGATGCGCAGCCATTCGTCGCCAAAACCGGAGCGCAGGCCGACGCCAATGGCGTGTTCGAGCCGGTAGACGGGCACGTTTTTGACGATGCGCAGCCCCAGTTCCCCCTGTTCACGTAACATTTGCAGTGCCAGGAAGCAGTCACGGCCGTCAAAATCATGGATGCCCGTTAATCCCACCTGCCAGCAATAGTTTTGGGCAGCCTGCATGGCCTGGGCAATCTGGGCGGGCGTCT
>CAYXUZ010000119.1:0-20226 GCA_964467705.1 uncultured Ardenticatenaceae bacterium
GCAAAGTCGGTAGGATGGCGTTTTTCGCCACGTTCCACGCGAATACCGGCCTGTTGTCCTTGCAAATTGAGCCGGGCCAGATAGCCATAATCAGGCAGCCGGGAGGTGTCAAAATAGATGCCATCGCTGGTGCGGTAGGTGTAGCCTTTGGCTTCAATGCACTGGATCATGGCGATTTGTTCAGGGATGTGGTCGGTGGCCTTGCACCAGATAGTGGGTTCCAGGATATTGAGGTGCAAGAAATCTTGCCGAAAAGCCTGGGTGTATAAGTCGGCAATCTCCCACGCCGTTTGCCCGGTGCGCTGCGACCCCTTTTCCATCTTGTCTTCGCCGGTGTCGGCGTCGGAGACCAGATGGCCGACATCGGTGATATTTTGCACATGGGTGACGGTGTAGCCGTTAAATTCCAGCACCCGGCGCAAGATATCTTCAAAGATGTAGGTGCGCAGGTTGCCAATGTGGGAATAATCGTAAACGGTGAGGCCGCAGGCGTACAGGCTGACGTGCGGCGGGTTCAAGGGTGCAAATTCGCGCAGGCTGCGTGTGTAGGTATCATACAGGTGGAGAGTCATCAGAACTTTGCTTGACAAGGTGACAAGGTGACATTTGACAAGGTGAAAAATTATCAGACGACAACATTATAGCTGTTGAGGAGGGTTTTATGCACATCCTGGTGACGGGGGCGGCGGGCAAAACGGGGCAGGCGGTGATACGGGCGTTGGCAGAAAGAGACACGGCTGTACTCCACGCCCTTGTTCATCACCCCGAACAAATCGAGACGGCCCGGCAGGCTGGGGCGGTGGCGGTGACGGTGGGGGATATGCGGGACACGGCCGTGTGGCCTACCATCACCCAAAACGTAGACGCCATCTACCACATCTGCCCCAACATGCACCCGGCGGAAGTGGAAATTGGCCGGTTGGCAATTGAAGCGGCCCAGGCCAACGGGGTGCGCCACTTTGTTTATCACTCCGTCTTGCACCCGCAGGTAGAGGCGATGCCGCATCATTGGAACAAGCTGCGGGTGGAGGAGATGTTGTTTACTTCCGGGCTGGCGTATACCATTTTGCAACCGGCGGCCTATATGCAAAATGTGCTGGCGGGCTGGCAAAACATTGTGGCCGACGGAGTGTACCGTGTGCCGTATCCGGTGGAGACCCCGTTTACCCTGGTAGACCTGGACGATGTGGCGGCGGTGGCGGCGATGGTGTTGACCGAACCGGGGCATAAGGGGGCGGTCTACGAACTGGCGGGGCCGGAAATCTTGACGCCAGCGGAGATGGCAGCGGTGATGGCACAGGTGTTGGGACGGCAGGTCACGGCCGTTGCCCAACCGCTCGATGAATGGCAAGCCCAGGCCGAATCCACCGGACTGGACGCATACGCCATCACCACGCTGCGCCAGATGTTTGCCTACTATGCCCGGCACGGTTTTTGCGGCAATGGGAATGTGCTAGGCTGGCTGCTCGGCCGTGAGCCAGCCACCTTTGCCCAATGGTTTCGCACAGCGAAACCGCATTAACTTACGGTAAAATCTGCGCCATCTGGGGAATCTGTGGCTTGGAGGAAAAATGATGACAGTGTATCAACGTGATATGTTGGCGGGGAAGACGGCCGTGATTACCGGCGTCAGTCGCCAAATTGGCATTGGCACGGCCGTGGCGCGGGCGCTGGCCGAAGTGGGCTGCAATATCTTCACCACCTATTACCGGCCGTATGATGCCACCATGCCCTGGGGCAGCCAGGCAGACGAGGCGGAGCGTGTTATTGATGAACTGCGCCAATTGGGTGTGCGGGCGGATGGGCTGGAACTGGATTTGAGTGATCCGGCTGCGCCACCCGTTTTGTTTGAGGCGGCGGAGGCGGCAATTGGGCCGGTGGATATTTTGGTGAACAATGCCACCTATTCTGTGAATGACGGGGTCGCGGGGCTGACGGCCGTACATATTGACCACCATTACGCCGTGAATATGCGCGGCATGATGCTGCTGTGCGCCGAATTTGTGCGCCGTTTTCAGGGGGAATGGGGGCGCATTATCAACCTGACATCCGGGCAGGGGGCGGGGCCGATGCCGGACGAACTGGCGTATGCGGCCACCAAGGGGGCGGTGGAGGCGTTTACGGTCAGCCTGGCGGCGGGGATTGCCGGGCGCAACATCACCGTCAATGCCATTGACCCTGGCGCGACCGATACCGGCTGGATGCCCCCCGACCTCCATGCTTATCTGGTGAGCCGTTCTCCGATGGGGCGGGTGGGGCAGCCGGAGGATGCGGCGCGGTTGATCCGTTTTCTGGTCGCTCCGGAAGCGGGTTGGATTACCGGACAAATCATTCGTTCACGGGGTGGGATGTGAGGGTAGTTATAGTAACCGCACAAACTAATGGGGTTCGTTATCAAAACGGAAACCGTGACCGCGCACTGTGACGATATAATTGTACTCGTCTAATTCCATCAGACGATCACGTAAGCGACGTACCAATGCATCAATGGCTTGCTCAGAAACGCCCAGACCATCTGTACCGGGCCACACGGTGTCCACAATTTCATCACGGGTAACCACAGCGCCACGCGCCTGATGCAGCAGTTCAATCAATCGAAACTGTGCCAGCGAAAGAGGTGGGTTTAATTCTTTGCCATTGATGAACACAGCCCGCTGCGCTTCATCCAAAACCAATTGGCCTTGAAGTTGTGGTGGTTCAAAGGTGAGTGGAATGGTCGCATCTGTGCCGACGAACACCAGTTTGACACAGAGGGCAATAGAGATCTCGTCGCCATCTTGTAGTTGGGTAGAACCTTCAAAGAGACGGCCGTTCAAGTGTGTTCCATTCTTGCTGCCGAGATCATGGAGGGTGTAACGGCCGTTTTCGTGTGTAATGCGGATATGATGGCGCGACACCTGTCGTTCCGGTAGTACAATCTGGCAGTCAGCCCCCCGTCCAATCAAGAACTCGTCCGTATCAATAGCCCACCGTTGTCCGGCTAGTTGCCCTTCTCGAATTACCAGAACTGGTTGTTCATTCATCTTATTTGCCCCTCCATTATGAGTATGAAAGTGATTTTGCCAGGATGGATTATAATAGGAATTGTTTAGAGCCGTAAAGCGCAGATGAGTTTTGCAATCATCCTCATGCCCGGCAACACAGACGTAACCTAGTAAATGATGATGACATTAGTACAAGATGGCACAATTTTACGCGAACGTTACCGGCTGACCAACATTGTCGGTCAGGGTGGTATGGGAAGCGTATACCGGGCGGAGGATTTGCGTCTGCCAGGGCGATTATGTGCCATTAAGGTAGTGCAGCCAGACGAAAATGCCAGTCCGGACGCTCAGGCCCAGGCACAGGCACAATTTTTGAAAGAAGCCAGTGTGTTAGCGCAGCTAGATCATCCCAGCCTGCCTAAAGTATCTGATTTTTTCACAGAAAACGGCCGTGACTACCTGGTGATGGACTATGTGCCTGGCGATGACCTCAGCCAGATTTTACGGGCTAACGATGGCCCGCTGCCAGAAAAGTCCGTCCTGGCGTGGGCCGAACAAATCATAGATGCACTCCATTATCTACACGAACAAAAACCGCCCGTGCTGCACCGCGATATCAAACCGTCAAATATCAAACTGACGCCTCACGGCCGTATCAAGCTGGTGGATTTTGGCCTGGTTAAGGTGATGCAGCATGATGATGCCCGCACCATTACCGTCGTCCAGGGGCGGGGAACAGCGCTTTATACACCATTGGAGCAGTATGGCGGCGATGGCGGCCATACAGATGCCCGCACAGACATTTATGCCTTGGGGGCCACGTTTTACCATCTCCTCACCAGTTATCCGCCACCCGATGCGAAGGCACGATTTTTAAATCCGGCCGTCTTGCAACCGCCACAGCGCATCAACCCGGCACTGTCAGAAACGGTTGCCGAGGCCATTCTGTGGGCAATGGCCATGCACCCCAATGAACGGCCGTCCACGGTTAATGAATTTCGGCAGGTACTGTTTGGTTTACAAAAATTGCCTGGACGCCGACCCGAAACCCAAACGCCTTCTGTATGGGGCACAGCTTTTGCAGCCAATCGCACGGCCGTGTTAATTGTGCTGGCATTATTGCTTTTGGCATTCGTACTGACGATTTTGTAAAGTGATGATTTGAGATGTCCGGTTTCCATCTGGCAATGGACGATGAGCTTCCTATCTGCCCCCGTTGTCACGGCCGTGACCGGCAAATCAAAGATGGCGTCACCCGTGCCGGCAGCCAGCGTATTCGCTGCAAACAGTGCGGCTGCCGCTATACTCCTGAACCAAAAAATCGAGGCTACGATGACGAAATTCGGCTGCAAGCACTAACACTGTTTCTGGAAGGAGTTAGCCTGCGTATGATCTCCCGGATTTTGGCGGTCAATCATCAAAGTGTGGCTAACTGGGTGAACGATTATGCCGGGAATATGCCAGAGGAGTTGCCGGACAGCGTGTTGGAAACGGCCGTGTTAGATGGCCTCATTACCTTCAATCCCCGTCAAAAACAAAGTCCACCAACACCACGCAGCTAGACACTTCGCTATATTTCTTTGACAGAACCTGCCCTGCTTACTATAGTTGCCCCATCATAAACAACATCATGGTATGGTCGTGACAAGACAATAGCTCACCCATACAAATCCCAAAGGAGAAACGAATGGCAGGTGTAACATACCGACACGTCTACAAACGCTTTGGTGACATTACCGTCATCACCGACCTGAACATGGAGATTGCGGATAAAGAATTTGTCGTCTTTGTTGGGCCTTCTGGCTGCGGTAAATCCACCAGTTTGCGCATGTTAGCCGGTCTGGAAGAAGTAACGGAAGGCGATATCCTCATTGGTGACCGGGTGGTTAACGATGTTCCACCTAAAGATCGAGACATCGCCATGGTCTTCCAATCATACGCCCTCTACCCGCACATGAGCGTCTATGACAACATGGCTTTCGGCCTGAAACTGCGCAAAACGCCCAAAGCCGAAATTGACCGTCGCGTTAAGGAAGCGGCTGAAAGTCTGGGACTAACCCATTTACTGGATCGAAAACCAAAAGCCCTCTCCGGTGGTCAGCGGCAACGTGTAGCTGTCGGGCGGGCGATTGTGCGCGAACCTGCCGTCTTCCTGATGGATGAACCACTCTCTAACCTGGACGCCAAATTGCGCGTTTCTGCTCGCGCTGAAATCAGCCAACTGCACCGTCGCCTGGGCACAACCTTCATTTACGTCACCCATGATCAAGTGGAAGCCATGACGATGGGGGATCGGATTGCGGTGATGAGCGATGGGCTTTTGCAGCAAATTGACACACCACGTAACCTGTATAACACACCGGGCAACATTTTTGTGGCCGGTTTCATCGGCAGCCCCAGCATGAACTTCTTCGACGCCACGCTGGTGGGTGAAGAAGGCAAATTGTATATAGACACAGGTGATTTCCGTGTACATGTGCCTGAAGAACGCAAACAAGCGGTCAGTAGCTATGTGGGCAAAGAAGTTGTTTTTGGGATGCGCCCGGAACATATACACGCACCCCAGTTTGCCCCCCCCGGCATTGACGCCTCTTCGTTAGACGGTACAGTAGAAGTAGTGGAATTGTTAGGCCACGAACTGCATTTGTATGTGAATTCAGGGAAAAACAGCATGGTGGCCACGGTAGATACTCGTTTGCAGGTCAACACCGGCAATCAGGTGCAACTGGTTATGGATATGCATAATATGCACCTGTTTGACAAGACAACGGAGTTGGCAATTCGGTAGCCAGACAGGAGCTTCTTGAGATAGTGAGATTGGAGATTGGAGATTGCATAATCTCTAGCCTCTAATCTCTTTTTTTATGGCTGAAACTCATTTGCAGGTTGGTGATACGTTCCTGGTGCAGTTTGTGTGGCGGCTGCCGGATGGGGATATTATTCGCTCTTTGTTTCGGGCAGAAGTGCTGGCGGTGATTGACGCGGCCGAAAAGTATATGGTGCAACTGCTGGAATTGGTAGCGGGCAGCCAGGAATCTAGCACAGGGGAAGGCCGCGATAAGGAGCAGTTTGCTAAACCGTATTGGGCGCTGGTGGTGCGGCTGGTGGGGAGGCAGGTGACGGTGGCCTGGGAAGTGGCCGACAGCCGTGCCCTGACCATGCGCCTGGCCACTTTAACAGGCGAACATGATTTCTTCCACCGCTACAATTGATCTTCTTGCCAGGTTGGCTTTCGTTTTTGTAAAAAGGCGCTCATCCCTTCCAGCCCTTCGTCGCTATTGCGTCGTTGGGCGATCAGGTTGGCGGTATATTCCCGCACTTCCTCTTTGGGCCGCCCGGCAACAACCTGGACGAGTTGTTTAATGGCCGTCTGCGCACCTGGCGCACCCATCAACAACATCTCTACTAACTCTTCAACTTTGCCATCCAATTCCGCCTCGCTGACAACATATTGCACCAGCCCGGCTTCTCTGGCGCGTTCGGCCGAAAATCGCTCGCCGGTCAGAAATAGTTCACGGCCGTGTGTAGCCCCCACTTTGCCCAACACAAACGGCGAAATAACGGCTGGAACCAGGCCCAAATGCACCTCGCTAAAGCTGAACTTCGCTCTATCCACCGCCACCACGATGTCGCAGCAACTAATGAGGCCGATGCCACCACCAACGGCCGTGCCGTTCACCCGGCCCACCACCGGTTTCTGGCACTGCTCAATCATCAACATCAAATCAAAAATAGCCTCAGCATCACGAACATTGTCCGCAAATGAAAATTGGCCGGCGGTCAACATATGGCTCAAGTCAGCGCCGGCACAGAAGGTACGGCCGTTGCCCGTCAGCACCACCACCCGTACATCATCACGGCTGTTCAGGTCTCGAAACACGGCCGTTAACTGCTGAATCATCTCCGGCGTCATGGCATTGTGAACCGTTGGCCTGTTCAACACCACCGTCAGCACTGCTCCCATCTGTTTCAACTCAATTTCTTCGCTCATCCACTCTTCCTCAATATCACAATGGCAAATAAAAAGCCCCCCACCAAAACAGGCAGAGGGCTGTTATGCACACAAGGTCACAGTCAGGCAAAGCTAAATGGCCGGTTAGTCAGCCATTACCGCTTCCGACTCGATAATCTCTCCCTCCACTACCACAACATCTTCAGATAGCGCCGGATCATTCATCAATGCTTCAAACGTATCCCGATCCAACGTTTCCAGTTCCATCAACACCTCTACCAGCCGCTCCACCCGCAGCCGATTCTCTGTAATGACGGTTACGGCCCGCTCATATTGCTCTTCCAAGATACGCTTCACTTCCTCGTCAATCAGGCGCGCCGCCTCTTCGCTGTAATCACGCGCCCCTAGCCCATAATCCCGGCCCAGAAACGGGTTGCCGCTTTCGTCGCCATAAATGGGTAGCCCCAACTTGTCAGACATGCCAAAGCGCATCACCATCGCCCGCGCCTGGCGAGTGCTTTGCTGCAAATCACCCGAAGCGCCTGTTGTCAACCGGCCAAAAAACACCTCTTCTGATGCCCGGCCACCCAACGCCCAACAAATGTTGTCTAAAATAAACTCTCGCGAATGAACCATACGGTCTTCCGGCAAAGAGAGTACATAACCACCGGCCCGACCGCGCGGCACAATGGTAATCTTCTGCACCGGGTCCGTGTTGGGCAAGAAGAAGCTAACCACCGCATGACCTGCCTCATGGTAGGCCACCGTCTCCTTGTCTTCCTGGCTCATCACCCGGCTTTTCTTTTCCGGCCCCATGGCCACCCGGTCAAAGGCGTCCTGAAACTCCAGACGGCCAATGGTACGTTTATCACGCCGGGCGGCAAAAATGGCCGCTTCATTGAGCAAATTTTCCAGGTCAGCGCCAGAGAATCCGGCCGTCAGCCGGGCAAATTCGCGCATATCCACTTCTTTGGAAATTGGCTTACCCCGCGAATGAACCTGCAAAATCTTCTCGCGCCCTTTAATGTCCGGCAAATCCACAAACACCTTACGGTCAAACCGACCGGGGCGCAGCAACGCCGGGTCTAAGATGTCAGCACGATTGGTGGCGGCCATCACAATGACATTGGTGTCATTGTCAAAACCATCCATCTCTACCAGAATCTGGTTGAGGGTTTGTTCACGTTCATCGTGCCCACCGCCCAGGCCGGCGCCGCGCTGACGGCCGACGGCATCAATTTCGTCCACAAACACAATCGAAGGCGCCCCCGCTTTGGCCTTGTCGAACAGGTCACGTACCCGGCTGGCGCCCACACCCACAAACATTTCCACAAACTCAGAACCGGAAATGTGGAAGAAGGGCACACCAGCTTCACCGGCCACTGCCCGTGCCAGGAGCGTCTTACCCGTCCCTGGGGGGCCAACCATTAAGACGCCTTTGGGAATACGTGCCCCAACCTGCACAAACTTCTCCGGCTCACGCAAGAATTGGACAACCTCTTGCAGTTCTAATTTGGCCTCATCCACACCGGCTACGTCGTCAAAGGTGACGGTGGGTCGGTCGGCGTCACTGAGGTTGCGGGCGCGGCTACGGCCAAAGCCAAAGATGCTATTGCCACCGCCGCCCTGCATCTGGCGGAAGCCCCGGCTAAAAATCCAGATGAGCAGGAGAATGGGGCCTAAAGTGAAAAGAATGCTCACCAGGTTGTTGCGAATGGATTGATCATTGACGACCACATCCACGCCCAATTCTTCCAGAGCCGCTCCATCCAGGCCATAATACTCCAGGGCCTGCGAATAGCTTTGTTGAGAATCTTTGAAGGCGTAAGTGACTGTCTGGCCGCCTTTTACAGCCTCTAGCTTGTCGCCATTGACGATAATCTGATCAACCTGGCCGTTTTGCACAGCATTGACAAATTCGGTCATGGGAGTGGCCTGGCTACTGGTGAAACGGCCGCTTAAAAACAGTTGCAGACCCAAAATGATGACAAATATCGCCACGATCCATACCCAGGTTGGAATGGAGGGGCGATTTCCATCTGGTTGTTCGTCCATATTATTGTTACCTTTTGACGTATGATCGGTGCTGCTTGTAAACAGTCTTGCGCATCACCGGTCACGAATTATGACTTACGGGGATATTTTCGCACCGGAATGGGCGCTAAAACCGGTTCAGGCGGCACGGCCGTTGGCGCGAAACTATCTACCATTGAAGCCATCATGCCTTTCAGATTTTGCCGGGCATATTGCAGCCGCTTTTTCACGGTGGTTAGTGGCAATTCCAGCAACCGGGCAATTTCATGCTGCGAATAACCATTCAAATAAAACATTTGGGTGACAATTTGCTCTTTTTCAGGGAGGGCTTGTACGGCCGTCATCACTTTTTCTTTTATCTCTACTTCTTCCAGGATAGCCGCCGGGCCAGGTTCATATGTTGGCAATTCAGGCGCTACTTCCAGCGAACTCATATCCACTTGTTGGCTACGTACCTGGCGGTATGCCTGGCTGACCACAATTTGCCGCAGCCAGCCGCTAAAGGCCAGGGGATCACGCAGTTGTTCCAGACTTTGAAAAGCCACCACAAACGCTTCTTGCACTGCGTCTTGTGCCTGATGTTTTTCATGCAATATCGTAAAGGCCCACCGGTAGGCAACATCATAAAAGCGGTTGACCAGTTCGCCAAAGGCCAGATGACGCTGGCCGACACTTAGATTTTGATTTCTGGCGTTTATAACCAGAATGTCATTTTTCTCCATACAAACTCCACAGCTACGGCCGTATCCCGGCCATTACTTCCTCTCAATGATTATAGAGCCAAATTAGCTCCAAAAGGTGACAAATTCCTTCGTGGTTTTATCATTAAGTAGACAACACAACCAGACTTTCTCATACGTAGTTTACGGATGGATAATGTATTGCCACCAATTATGGCTGATGCCGTTCGTAGCGCCATCCACATGTGGCAAATGACGCAACCACCACAGGTGATGCTGACGAATATCGCCATTGCCCCACTCACGACAGTTGACGGGGCGGGGCGCACCGCTGAGATTGGGAAAACGCAGCCAGGTATCACACCGGCTGGGCACAGTGCGTGTGTTGCCCCAATCGTAGTCGCGCACGCTGTTGGGGGCAAAGTGGACATTGCCACATTCGGCCTGGCCGGGGTGAACTTTATCGTAGCGAGTGAAACGTTCCCAGAGGTTGGCCTGACCACGCTGGTTACGAAACAGGTGTTGCATGATGGATTCGATGCGATGGCCTAGGTTTTCCAGCATTTCGCCCACACCACGCTGATAGTTGAAGCCCATGATGACAAAGCGGCGTCTGGCCTGCCGGTTCTCAATGGGGGGAGCATTGCACCAATAGGCGCCTGGCCCGATCATGATGGATTCGTAGTATCCGGCGTAGGGGAAGCCAAAGAGCCATACTTCATCTATCTGGTTGTCGTTTATGCGGTTGATGATGTCAAATTCGGCCAGGATACGGCCGTAGTCCACCCCATCTGGTTGATGCCAACCGGTACGCGCCTGCCAGCAGCGCAGATATGCCGCCCCCGAATAAACAAAGCCATCCGCCTTCACCGGGAAACCGTCCACTTCTAGCCGTTCCACAATCTGATAATGAGCAAACCCATAACTGGCATGTTGCACATCGGCGATATATTGTTGCGCCAGCCGGTCGGGGTTATGCCAGCCCAGGACATCATGGAGCTTACGGCCGTCACGGGTATGCACGACCGGATTATGAATAATGCTTAATACGCGCGGGAAGATGGGGGGTGGGAACACGGCCGTTTCCGGCGGTGGTGAGGGGCGCTTAAAAAGATGCATGGGGCGATCATACCACAAGACTGCCTGGCGTTGTTTAGGTTACTGAATAAGCGAAGGGAGTAAGGAGCAAGTTTTGTGCGGGACAACCAGCAATTGACGAAGAAGCGGGTAAAAGTGATAAATCAGGGCTGCATAGTGACTTTGTACTGCTGCACGGCCGTTTTGCACCGTTCCCAGATGATTTTGTACTGCTGCACTATGAATTTGCATGGTTGCTGAATGGTTTTCACATGTTGTGATGATGCCCTGCAATTATTGATTTGTCTGGTTATGAGGGGAAGAGGAAGAGGGAGGGGGTACGGCCGTGATGCCAACCACAGTAGCCAACAGAAGATCACGCAACAATGAGTAGCTCTTTTTATGGATTAGAGTCCTGATTCAGGATAGTGACAAATGGTTCCCAATGAAGTGGATGGTTATCTATCTTTTCTATCAACAGCGACTCCCCATCAACAGAATTCAGGCGTAATTCCCAGTTTCTATAAACACTTCCTGGTGAATAGTCTCCAGGTAATTCCAAAGCAGTAATATATTCGTTAGAGCTGACCCAGGTTAAAGGTTTCTGTATCATCTTGGCAGACCCACAAAGATCACTATACATCAACTGTGAACGTGTTGTGTTCTCAGCATCTTCACCTGGGCTGATTATCGTATAAGTAAAGTGCATAGAGTCAGGATGCCAAGACTGGAAAATGACCTGCTCTTCACTTACTGATCCAGCGAGCGAAAGCAATAGCTCATTGGTCTCTAAATCATAGATTTCAAATCCTTCGCCAAGTCGGGCAACAGCTAGATATTTCAGGTCTGGAGATAATTGAGTGGCCAGGAGATTGCCTGTGTAGTTGCCAAGAGATCGCATCTCTGGTGCTGGTTCATTTGATGGCACAGGAATTTGCCAAATTGTCATATTACCATTGGGCCACTTTCCACCATTTTCTGTAATTGTAATGAAGAACGATGAACTGTCTGCCCAGTTTGGCCTTGGGCGAAAAACATATTGTCCGACATTCCATTTCTCAATTTCAAATTCTATAGGGTAGTTATAGCGGATGTTTTCGCCCAAATCTATCAAACGCACTCCGGTTTCTGTGCCTACAGCAACTTGTTTACCGTCTGGTGAAACTGCAAAAACTCCCCCTTCACCTCCGTCAAAAACAGGTGTGATATGCCTGTCAGCCACATCAATAACATATAAATCCTCATTTGGATAAACATAGTAATCATGAATCAACGGTACTATTCCTCGAGTGCTGAAAATGATTTGCTGCGAATTGGGCATCCATTCAAATTGGGAAAAATTGACTGCTTCGTGTGTCTCATCTTGACGATAAGTGAGTAAATCATCCTGGCTTAAAATCAGGCGTTCGTTACTACCGTCAATATCCATCATCCATAGGTTCGTTAAATGGTAGGAAAGCACAGGTTCAAACGCCATGAGCGTTAAAGGGTTGTTATTGGGACCTCTTGTGAATGCTATTGACTGATGATCTGGAGACAACTTCATTTCAGAGACATCTTGGAAATCAGTCAAAGCCCACGTCTCGCCAGATTGTTGGTTCCACATCCAAATGTCACCATTCTTGATATATACGATTTTTAGTGGTGATACAGAATTTTGGTTGTCTGTAATGCCCGGTGAACTGTCACATAGTGATGAAGTTTCTGTCGGCATTGGAGAAGGGGAAAGATGAGGAGTTTGAAAAGCTGATGGCGTTGAAGAGGAAACAGAAGGTGTTTGCAACGTACATCCGGTGCCCAAAAAGCAGACAAGAAAAAATACGGTAATAGATAGATACTTCTGCGATAAATTTCGTTTCATCTCATACTTTCTTTTTCCAAATTGGGGATCGTGATACTCACCCATTCAACTGCGGCAAGTTTACCGCAACATGCTTGTGCCTCGCCAGTTAGAGTGGAGTTCGCACACCCACATGCGAACGAGTAGCACGTCGGCGTGCTGCTCTCCGCAGGCTCATTTAATCAATCGGTGGATGGCGATCAACCAATAGCAAAAGAGTGCGTAAATTTACCAGATTTTGCCGATTCAACTGAAGTTCATGCACAGTGGCCCGGCCCGTCCTCGTCAGGCCAATGATTTTCAATCCACCCTCGACCCAGGCAAAATGGGCAGACCAATTGTCCCGTCGTGGATGGAAGAGTGGCACCTCAATCCCCCCTATGGGATCAACACCCTGTGTTTTGCTGTATTTGTGGTTGTTGCAGCCCTGGCAGGCATAAGCCAGATTATCCAGATCGGATTGTCCACCAGTGCTAATCGGGTAAATATGTTCAATTGAAAATGGTTGGGGAGAATAGTCGGCTGGACTTTTGCAGTATTCGCAAAGGCCATTGGCTCTTTCCATGACCGCTCGTTTAAGCGATGCTGACGGGCGAGACATGAAAGTTATTCCGCAGTGGGAAAGTTGAGGGATTGTTTGAGATCATCGAGTGAAACATCCCGAATAGCTGCCAGTTCAATAAGAGCAGCCAGACGTTCGACTTGAATTTCCTCGATAAGGTCGCTCAACATCACCAGTTCGGCTAACTCTGCTTCCGTCAAAGTTTCTTCCTGCCGTTTTGCTATCAGGGTATCCACTCGTTTCTGCTCAGCCGGCGTTAACGTTCTATTGATTTGTTGGAACAGGACGGCCTCATTTTCTGGCAGCACATTGGCGCGACGATTGGCTCGCAGGCGCACGGCGGTTGACGCCACCGCTCCCAACTCATCAGGCCCCAGTTGTTTGAGGCTCTCAAGCAAATCATCTAAGGGTAGTTTCGATTTAATTTCCAGCGTCGTCATAAGTTTGATTATAACATCTCCCTCTCTGTTGCCCATACCCCCCTCCCTGCATACAATCGCCACATGGCCGATGAAAACGAATTTCAGAACCGACTGCGGCAGTTGGGTGTGGTCAAAGGAGCGCGGCAGCTCAAACCCGCGCCGCCCATTGATCCGGCCCTGCGGGAATCGCTACGGCCGTCCCCCTCCCCCCACACGCCCGCCCAACCGCTGCTCACCCTGCTGCCCGGCGCGGAAATGGTAGAAACGGCCGTCGGCCAGACCCTCATCGTAGACCAGGTGTACCCGCTGCCCTACCGGCACGGCCGTCATGCCCTGGCCGACCTGCTACATCACCAGCCCGCCAGCCTGACGCCACTGACACGGGACGGCCGTTTTCAAGAACTTGATTTCCGCGACTTCCTCTTTCTGGATACGGAAACGACCGGCCTGGCCGGGGCCTCTACCATCGCCTTCATGGTCGGTGTGGCCTACTTTGAAGGCGACGCGCTTGTCACACGCCAATACTTCGTGCCCGATTTTGGCGACGAAGCGGCCATGCTCACCTTGCTAGATGAACTGCTGGTGGGCAAGGCGGGGCTGATCACGTTCAACGGCCGTACCTTCGACATTCCCCTGCTGGACACCCGCCACCTGATGAACCGCCAGCCCAGCCCGTTTCCCCAAATGCCCCACCTGGATTTGCTGCCACCCGCCCGCCGCCTCTGGCGTGCCCGCCTTGGCTCCGTTGCCCTCAGCGCCCTAGAACCACCCCTGCTGGGCGTGCGCCGCACCCAGGACGACGTGCCCGGCTGGCTCATCCCCGGCCTGTACCATGACTATTTGCGCACCGGCGACGGCCGTGAACTGGTGCGCGTCTTTTACCACAACCAGATTGACTTGCTCTCCATGGTCACCCTGGCGGCGCGTGTAGCACAGCAGTTCAGCCAGCCGCAGGCGGATGATGACGCCGTAGACCTCTTTAGCCTGGGGCGCTGGCAGGCCAGCCTGGGGCAAACGGCCGTGGCCGAACAATGCCTGCGCTGGGCGGCGCAAGGAGACTTGCCGCTCGACCTGTATCATCAAAATTTGTTTGAGCTGGGGTGGTTGTTGAAGCGGCACGGCCGTCAGGCCGAAGCCGTCCCCCTCTGGCAGCAAATTGCCGCCACCAGCTTTACCGATGTCTCCGCCCACATCGAACTCGCCAAGTATTACGAATGGCACGAGAAAAACACCGCGCAGGCCATCTACTGGACGGAGCAGGCCATCCGGCTGGCACAAAGCTGGTCGCCCGCCCAGGCCGCCCTGCTGCGCCCGGAGTTGGAACACCGGCTGGCACGGCTGAGGGGGAAATGATCTGCGAAGGGAACGCGAAGGCAGTGAAAATGATCAAAGTCAAAATCTGTGGCACAACAAATCTGGAAGATGCACTCCTGGCCGCTGAAGCGGGGGCGGATTTTCTGGGTTTTATTTTTTACCCGCCGGGCAAACGGAGCATTACGCCGGATGTGGCCCAAACCATCACGGCGCAATTACGGCAACTTGACCATTGCCCGGTGCTGGTGGGGGTATTTGTGAATGAACCACCGGAACGGATGATGGAAATCATGCAATTTTGCCAGCTAGACCTGGCGCAGTTGCACGGGGATGAACCGCCCTGGCTGGTGGGGGATGAACGGTCGCCGCTTTACGGCCGTGTCTACAAAGCCCTGCGCCCTACCTCCCGCATTGAAGCCGAAACCGACGCTGAATGGTATGTACCGCCCGGAATGGGCGAGGCAAGTGGGACTCAGGTTTTGGGAAATGGCATGGACAGTACCTACCTGCCTCACCCCTACGCCCCGGTGTCTTCGCCGCCCTCACCTGCTCTCCTCATTGACGCCTATCACCCCACCCTGCGCGGCGGCACCGGCCAGACGGCCGATTGGAGCATCTGCGCTCACCTGGCCCGGCAAATTCCGGGGCTGATGCTGGCGGGCGGCCTGACGCCGGATAATGTAGCCGAGGCGGTGCGGATGGTACGGCCGTATGCGGTAGACGTTGCCAGCGGCGTGGAAGCGGCCCCCGGTCGTAAAGACCCGGCGTTGGTCCAGGCCTTTATTCGTCATGCGAAACAGGCTGGCACATAGTCAATCAGTGAGTGGCCGGGTGGTCGCTTTTATTTTGGACACGGCCGTTTCTTGAAGTACAATGTACGCTTGTATCTGCCCTCACTCAGTCCACTACTCTAAAATCCGGGTACAGCTCTTTGGAACCATCTTTACTCGTCAAATTTGCCATCAACGATGACCCCAAAAGGAGGAAAACATGAAAATTAAACAATGGACACCCTTGCTTATACTCCTGGCTTTGATGTTCGCGGCGCTATCAATTACCCGGTTGCCTTCTGCAATACAGGCAGCATCAGATGTTCCAATCCCAGAACCAGATAAAGTTCTGCTGGCAACCATCAGTGAAATAACAGGTATGGAGGCTTCCTCCACAGCACACGGGCAGGATTGCCAATTCAGTGCTGAATTCCAGGTATATCTATGCGTGCCAGCAGATCCGACCGTTGTGCCGGAAAGAGATCCGGCAGCTGCCACACAGGCAGCCAAAATTCTTTATGGTGGCGTCGGTTTGTTGCTCATCCCTGATTGGACAAACGACCGGGTCAT
Source organism: uncultured Ardenticatenaceae bacterium (assembly GCA_964467705.1). Classification (GTDB taxonomy): domain Bacteria; phylum Chloroflexota; class Anaerolineae; order Promineifilales; family Promineifilaceae; genus CAADGU01. The sequence goes on from CAYXUZ010000119.1 coordinate 16,206, forward strand.
GGCTTTTGACCCCACTACCGGCAACCTGGTGGACGCCGACTTCATTCCGTCTGACCCTACTAACCTGTCTAGCCCCAAGAACGCTATCCTCAGCGCCAACGGTAATTCTATTCTGGTGGCTGACCAGCTTGAAGATGTGGTTCAGGAATATGACCTCAATGGCAACTATCTCGGTGTATTTGCCCCCGCTGGAGGGCCTAATACAGCGATCCTGGATAACATTTTGGGTATAGCTCTACGCCCCAATGGGAACTTGTTGGTAACAGTGACCGGCGGCAGCAATCAGGACTCTGTAGCTGAATTTGACACGGCCGGGAATTATTTGGGCAACTTTATCGCCATCGGGTCTGGCGGCATAGATGGCCCCTTTGATATTTACCAACGTTCAGCCGACTGGTTGGTATCGAGTATTAACAGTAATGACGTCAATCGGTTTGACTTGACAACCGGTGCATTTGTTTCTGAACTGGCCCCCATCAGTGATTTTCCGCAGCAATTGGCCGAAGCCGGCAATGATAATGTACTGATTGGCAATTTTAGCGGTACACAGGAGGGAGTGGTGGAATTAACGCCGGATGGCACGGTCGTAGATATTTATAACCCGCCGGCCGTTGGCGGTAACCGAGGCGTGTATGAATTGCCCAATGGCAACATTCTCACGACCAATGGCAGTGGTGTATATGAAATTGACCGATCTGGCAATCTGGTTGATACCAAAATCAGCGGTATGAGCGCACAATACATTGAATTGATCCAATTGGGACCGGAGATTCACCTGGAAAAGACAGTGGGTACAGATCCTGGTGTTTGTGCCACTACAGATGAAGTGACAGTGCCAGAAGGCACGGCCGTGACCTATTGTTACGAAGTGACCAATACGGGCACAATAACGCTAACCCGGCATGATCTGGCGGATAGTGAACTGGGAACCATCTTGAACAACTTCCCCTTTACTCTTATCCCTGGCGCCAGCGCCTTCCTCACTCAAACAGTCACAATCATGACGGACACGGTCAATAGTGCTACCTGGACAGCCTATAATCCTGGCCCTATTGATGTTGTCACCGCCACCGATGTTGCCACTGTTACGATCGCCATACCGGCCATTGAATTAGCAAAAACCGTAGGTACTGATCCGGCCGTTTGCGCCACTAACAACAGCATTACCATATTGCCTGGCACGGCCGTGACTTACTGTTATGAAGTAACCAATACCGGCGTGGTAACATTGACCCGGCATGATCTGGCCGACAGTGAATTGGGGCCAATCTTGACCAATTTCCCCTTTACGCTGCTCCCCGGCGCCAGCGCATTCCTCACACAGACGGTTACTATCGTCACTGATACCGTTAATATGGCAACCTGGACGGCTTATAATCCTGGCCCTACCAGTGTCGTCTCGGCTACTGATGTGGCTACTGTAACCATTGCTTTACCAGACATAGAGTTGGTAAAAACTGTGGGAACGGAGCTTACCGGATGTGCCACCGATAGCAGTATCATTGTGCCGGTCGGCACGGCCGTGACTTACTGTTACGAAGTGACCAATACCGGCAACGTCAGCCTCACCCTGCACACAGTAGTAGACAGCGAATTAGGCACACTGGTTGACAACCTGGTTTATGATCTACTGCCTGGCGCTTCTGTTTTCATTACGGCTACAACCACCATCACCCAAAATACCGTCAACACCGCCACCTGGACAGCACAAACCAACAGTGGTTTTGAAGCCACCGCATCGGCCACTGCTTCAGTTTTGTTGCCAGAGGAGGGAGACTTCACGATTTACCTACCAGTGATTATCAAGGAAACAACTGGCACGGCCGTCTTGCGAGAGGATTAACGGGCATAATGGCTTGCTGGTCTTGGGTGCTAAATTTTCTCTCTGCGCAAAGCTACTACAAAAGCACCGCCGAGGGCCAGCAAGCCGACCACAAACACGGCCGTGCCCCATAGCCAGGGTCGGGGCAGAGGATTAGATTGCTCTTGCATGGTGCGGGGGGTGGGTACGGCCGTGATGCCGCTGGCGGCGCGTATGTTGGCGGCAACGGCCGTGCCCCCCGCTAATGGAAAGGAGATGGCCGTCGGTGTGGGGGTAATGGTTGCCGTCGGCGTGGGGGGGGTAGCTGTGGAAGTGGGCAGCGGCGTGGGGGTGGGCGTGTCAAACGGCCGTATGCGCAGTTCATCCCCCGGCTTGATGATAGCATTTGCTTCCATACTGTTGAATTCAAAAAGTTGTTCCAGCGTCAGTCCGTAAGTCAAGGCAATTTCCCAGGGGGTTTGCCCCGCCTGCACAATGTGGTTGATGATAGGCGTTGGCGTTGGCGGCGGCAGTTCCCCCGCCGCCAGCCGTATCTTCACCTCCTGGCCCGGCTGCAATACTGACTCCTCCGTCAGATTGTTGTACCACATCACATCCCCAATCCGCACGTTATACAACGCGGCAATCGTCCACAACGATTCACCTTCACGCACCTTGTGAGTGGTGGGCGGCGTGGGCGTGGGCGGAATGGGCGGGCCATCCGGCAAGCGAATGATAATCTCATCACCAGTATGCACAAAGGAATCCGCCTGCAAGCCGTTGTACAACAGCAAATCCGACAAAAGCACATCATAATGCGCTGCCAATGACCAGAGCGCCTGGCCTTCCTGTACCAGATGGATAATAGAGCCATCTTCGCCCGGCTCGGCCAGGGTAATAGGTGTGATAAAGAGGGGTTCAGGACTGTTATCAGCGCTGGCAACCGATTGAACAGGCATATTGCCAGGCTGGCCGACTACCAGGACGTAATAATTGATGTCGCCCGCGCTGGCAAAACCGGTACCGGCTTCGGTGTAGCGAGTAGTGATCAGCGTGTTGTAATGTACGGGGCTATTGACCCACCAGGTGAGGCCACGTGGCGCGGTCAGGTTCGTGCCGCCAACAATGTTTTCCGTGACCTGCCCGCTGTAACCGGCTGCATTGGCCCGACTCTGCGGCCAGGAGCCACCATACCCCATGTGGCTACTAAAGACGCCAAATTCGGCCATGTAGCTGGCCTGGTTTTGCGCGGCCGAAGCCAATGCCGCATTGTAAGTGAAGGCAGGTAGCCCATTATTCAGGCGAAATTGATTGACCTGCTGCAAAATGGCATCGGCCGATTGTGCTTTGGTGGTCTGGGTGGTGGCTCCCACCAGCAGCAACAGGCACACCATCAGTACGCCAAGAGTTCGTTTTGTCATGGTGGGCAACTATAACAGGCACGGCCGTAGCCAACAAACACCCCCACTTTTATTTCACCAACTGTTTAATTGTCCAGGCTCCCGTAATCCGTTATTCGTAATCTGTAATCCGCGTAAGACCGATCACAGATTACGGGTCACGGGTCACGGATCACGGGTCACGAATTATACGCTTCCCACTCCGCAATCGCCTTCTGAATCAGCAGCCGCAGTGCCTCATTGGGCACGGAATCAACATCGGGATAGGCTGCACCATCTACCCAGATTTCCAGACTACCATCAGCTGCGGTACCCAAATCTACCTGCACCTCAGCCAGCGATGGCTCGTCTTGCATCAGGCTGTACAAAATGTCCTCCACCTGCTCGGCAAAGGGGGCAGCTTCCTGTTCTCCTTCATCATAGTCGTAGAGGGTAATACCTTCGCCATCCGCTTTAGTAGCAGTGACAGTGGCTGGCGGGGGCATCGTGCGCAGCCAATCCGGTTTTTCGTCAGGGGACGACGGCCGTGTCAGATTCACCTTTTTTGCCTGCCGCCGCATCAGCACAAACACGACACCCATCAGTAACACCACACCTATAAGCATGAGCCAGATAACATTTTCCATTTTAATCCTCCTGCTGTTCGGGCCAGCGCACGAATATCATAGCCTTGCGATTATAAAATTTTTCGGTGTGAAATTCCAGAATCACACATCCTCAATTGGCGGCTCATGTGTCATCCAATTCAGTTCACTATCCCGCAAGAAGTGATTGGGCCAATCGAGCGACCTTTCTTCAATACCCAGGAATTCTACCATCC
>CAYXUZ010000120.1:0-20168 GCA_964467705.1 uncultured Ardenticatenaceae bacterium
CTTTTGCTGCATGATGTAGAAGATGGGACGGCCGTTTTTGTTCTCAAAAGCGGCGTATCCGTGAGTGGGCAGGTGGATGCCGATTTCTTCTTCCAGCAGCCAATGGTATTCGTCATAAATGGTGAGATAGGCGGTTAGCTCGACGGCCGTTTCAAAGATTGCCAGCCGTTTCAAGGCAAACCCGACAAAGGGGGCCGTCTCTATTTCAAACACCGTGCTGATTTCCCCATACCCCAACACTCGGCTGGGAATCGCATGTGTTTCCGGCGCAGTGGGATTCAATTCATCCTCAAAACGACGCAGCAGATCAAGATCCATCTCCACTCCAACCGGATGGCGAATATAACGTTCTGTTGAAAGAGTCATCACCTTGCACCTCCTGACTGAGCAGTATAGAACAATAGTCAACCTAATTGAGGCTGACGGCCATCTGCCGGGCAACCTCTTCCATGCGGTGCAGCTTCACCGGGTATTGCTGGAGGGTGGTGGCCATGTCGCAGGTCTGATTTTCGGTGTCCATGAGAATGCCGCCGGTGATTTGCAGACTGAGCATGGGGCTAAACGGCCGTGCCGCCACCCGCATGATCCGCATCATCGGTAACGGGACGTGGCTTTTCTTTGCCGGCTGCCCACCCACTTTTTCAAAGAGCGCGGCCACCTGGTTCAGGGTCAGGTTTTCCGGCCCGCCCACGTTGATGGTCTGGTTGCGGGCGTTGGCGTCTTCCAGGGCAATCACGGCAAAGGCGGCTACATCGGCCGCACTGACAAAGTTGATCGGATTGTTGCCGTTGCCAAAGATGGTGGTCTTGCCGCTTTTGAGGATCGGTTCACCGACCATTGCGCCCCAAAACTCCATAAAAGCCGCGGCCCGCAAAATGGTGTAGCTCAAACCGCTGGCCTTCAGGTATTGCTCGGTGGCGTACTTGATGCGGAAAAGTTCCATCGGGCTGTCTGGCGTGACGCCCAGAATGGAGATAAAGACAAAGTGTTGCACACCGGCCGCTTTGGCTGCGTCAATTAATTGGCGGTTGCCCACTTCATCCACCGTATGCGGGTTGTTATCGGCCGGGCCAGGGTTGAATCCGTGTGCGGCCGTCAATACCTTTTCCACACCCGCACAGGCCCACGCCAGAGAGGCCGGGTCACGCAAATCACCCTGAACTACTTCGGTCCCTAGCTGCTTGAGTGCTTCGGCCTTTTCCGGTGTGCGCGTCATGGCGCGCACCGTATGTCCATGTGCGAGAAGCGTAGGAATTGCTTGTTTCCCTACGCGGCTGGTTGCTCCAACTACGAGTATCATGGTCCTACTTTCCTTTAGTTTCTGGCAAGAAGTTCAACTTCTCAGAAGAAGTTGAACTTCTCACAAACCTATGCGCCTTGCTTGCGGGCGGCTAGTTCGGCGCGAATTTCGGCGTGGCGCTGCCGGGTGATGGGGTATTTGTAAGCAATGGGCAGGCTCAGCAGCAATATGACCACCGGCACAAAGCTGATGAAGAGGCGGAATGCCAGTAAAACCGTATCGTTTTGCATCGGTAACGGTTGTCCAGGTATGGCCGGAATGTAATCAACCACCTGCAAAATCAGGTTAGAAAAGGCCAGCCCCAGCGAAATGCCCAATTTTTGCAGAAAGACGAAGAAGCCGTAGTACACCCCTTCGCGGCGTAAGCCGGTGTTCAGTTCGTCCACATCCACCACGTCCGGCAGCATACTCCAGGGAATCAGGTAAGCGACGCTGGCCCCGGCCCCGGCCAGCACAGCCAACGCCACCAACAACTCCATCTGCCCCGGCTGGATGAAGAAGATGAACACCATGACCGACATCCAGAGGCCAACGCCCCAAAAATAGGCGTGCCGTTTGCCAATGCGGGCGCTCACCTTCGCCCAGACGATGAGGAACAGGAAGATGGCGATTTGCAAAGCCATGGCCAGGTAGATGAAGTTGTCTTCATCATTCATCCAGTAACGGACGTAGAAGAGCATGTTGGCCTGGATGAATTGGATGGCTAACCAGGACATCAGATAAATGCCGGTGACCATGATGAACGGCCGATTGCCAAATGCGATCTTGAAGCCTTCAATAAACCCTGGTTCATCTTCATTTTCGGTTCTTTGGTGGGTTTCTTTGATGGCGGCAAAGGTAATCCAGTTGGTGATGATGATGACCGCACCAAGCACGGCCGCACTGACGGTGTAGCCGGTAGCCACATTGGGGAAGGATTTCAGGATGGTGTCATGGAAGAGCAGGGCAAACATGCCGCCCAAAATGGAAAAGCTGAAGCGGAAGGTGTTCAGGCTGGTACGTTCGTTGTATTCGGGGGCAATTTCCGGGGTGAGGGCGGTGTAGGGCACGTTGACGCAGGTGAGCGATGTGTCCAGCAGCAGGGCGACGACCAGGTAGTAGATGAACAACCCGGCCGTACCCATCGCAGGCACCTGCCACTGCAAGAACCAGGCCAGGCCAAAGGGGAGCGCGCCAAACAGCAGCCACGGCCGTCGGCGGCCCCAGCGTGTGTTGGTGCGGTCGGTTAGCGTGCCGATGATGGGGTCATTCAGGCTGTCCCATACTTTGACGATGAGAAAGATGATGGCCGCCAGATACGGCTCCAGACCGGCGACGTCCAGCAAAAAGACGTTCAGGAAGAAGCCGGAAATGGTGGCCACCAGGGCCGGCCCGACATCCCCCACACCGTAGGCCAGCTTACGCACAAACGAAAGTTTAGGGATTGGTTTTTCCTGTTCAACAGGTAAATTATGTGTGGCGATCATCGTAAACCTCCTCGACCGTAACGCGATTTTTCAAATCGCGGCGATTTAGAAAATCGCGTTACAACTTATAACCAGACGTTGATAAGGGCAGCACCCGGTACATCGGGCGCTTCCATCAGTTGATTCTCCTTCACAATAATGCCTTGCCCTTCACTGACCTGATCCCATAGACGGCCGTGAAAGAACACCTGCATCCCTGCCCTGGCCCCGCTGCGGTCCATCCGCCCCGCCAGGGCATATTTCAGCCAGGCTTCCTCTTCGGTCAGACGGCCGATGTCGGCCGCATACACATCATCGGGGACGGGCGGCGTCAGGTAGCCACCCCAGGGTTTGTGCCAGCCGCCCTGATTGTTGGGCACGGCGACGATGTCTACATCTTGGGCGGCCAACGCTTCATAACTTTCCGGGTACCAGGAATCGGCGCAGATGAGCACACCCAGCCGACCGGCAGGTGTAGGGTAAACGGGCAGTTCGGTCAGAGTGCCACCTTGCAGCAGTGCGCCTTCGTCAGGCACCAGATGGACTTTGCGGGTGATGGCGGGGTAGGCACGGCCGTCACCCGCAAACACACAGCACACATTTTGTAACGGGCCGGGGGTGCAGTGCAGACGGCCGTTTTCCCACACTGGCTGCGGCAGAAAAACCGACCCGGCGACAATGGTCACGCCATAGGTGACTGCCAGTTGGCTGAAAGTTTCCTGGTAGGCTACCGCCATCTGCTGCGCCTTCATGCGGAACAGGGCGCCGGCAGCGCGGTTGTGCCCGGCCGCCTGGGGCAGTGTCCACAAAAAGCGGGGCAGGTGATGGCCTACCATCCGTTTGCTGGCGCTATCCATCGTCTCGGCCGTCAGGATGCTGGCGTTTTCATTGACCAGCAGCAGCCAGGTGCCGATGTTTTCGGGGAAGATGACGATGGTGTCCTCATGCAGCCACCCTTCGGCCCGGGCGGCAGCCAGGTAACCATCGAGCCGGTTGTGGAACTGAGCGGCCGTGGCATAATGCACGGCCGTCATATAACTCTGAATGCCCACCAGATTGCCCTGCCCGCGATTGACGCCATAACTTTGCACCACTTCAATGAACAGGTCTGGTTGAACGGCTGCGGAAAGTTGGGTTAGTTGTTCCATCATTTCGCCTCCAAAATGTCATTGCCACTTCATCATAAAAAACCAACTATGTGAAGAACAGACGGTAACGCTTAAAATCGCTCGGTGAGGGCCTAAATGGGTGGGCAACGGCCGTTACCCTGCCAATACGTGCTCATTTAACTCATCTGGCTGGTTTGGTTCACGCATAAGCCGGGTCAAAACGGTTCCTGTTACCAGTCCATAAAGAAAACCAGCTATAGGCCAGAAAATGGGGAAAGCTAAAATGATGATATATAAAAAGGTGTATTCGCTTTCATAATCATTGACGTCGGTGAGAATCCCTATCAAAAACCTGCTGATAACCAAACCAATTATCGGAACAAAGGCTCCACACAGGACGTTTAGTGCGAACCATATTTTGGTGTGCTGAAATTGCTGTTGTAAGATGTGCCATTGGATTGCAGCAGACAGTAACCCCCACAAGCTTCCTGCCACGAGGAACGCGACTACCAAATAAGACTCAGTCGTATAATCCATTGGGTCTTGATTCATTATCCACAAGAAAATAATCCAACAGATTGCCATGCCTACCATGTTCACGGCCGTCCATGTCAAATTGTCAAAGTGATGAGGCTTCATCCGAATGGCTTGCCACAGAGCCAAACCGATCGAGATTCCGGCTATAGCTCCTCCGGGCGCCATGACCCATCCCAAAGATGAAGGGTAAAGTGGCGAGATGAAAAACAGCGCCAGGATAAGAGCTATCAAAAAACCAGTAACACCACCAACTCCATAGCCTAAAGTGCTATACAACACCCATCGCCGCCAAAATCTCCAGTCCATAGATGTTTGTTTCTCGTTCATTGTTATCACTCCTTCAAGTAGTTCTCCTTTCCACTTATTGTTAGTTGAAAACCACCCGCTCCTGATTGTGAAAAGTCATCGCAACTTCGCCATACAATTGCTCATACTGGTGAACAACCTGCTCCAAACCATACTTCACCGCTCTTTGTCGGCATGATTGACCCATACGGGCGGCTTTGTCAGGATGCTGCAAGAGCCAATTGATATGAGCGACCAAACCAGTACAATCTCCAGGTTGGGCCAGATATCCGTGAACGCTATGTTCAATCATTTCCGGCATACTGGCGGCAGAAACAGCGACTACGGGCAGGCCAGAAGCCATTGCCTCATGTACCACCAGTGGAAACAGCTCAATTTCGGAAGCGGTTATAAAAACGGTGGAAAGTCGGTACAGGCCCGGCAAATCACCATCTGCACAGACGTAACCGGGAAACACACACCGTTGGGCAATGCCTAGCTGCTGGCTCAATTGGATGAGGGACTGGCGGCAACGGCCGTCGCCCACCACCATTAACTGCGCGTTTTCCTGAACCTGGGCAAAGGCACGCAACACCAGGTCTACCCGTTTATCCTTGTCCAGCCGCCCCACATGCAAGACAACCGGGCTATGGGCCGCCAGCCCATATTTCTGGCGCAGCCTTTCTTGTTCATCGGGGGCCGCCGCTTGCGCGTTAAATTTGTGCAAGTCCAGGCCGTTGTAAATAGGGGTTGGGTAGATGCCAGTATGCGCTTGCACGATGTCGGCGATGGTCACGGAAGGAACGGTCACGGCCGTACACTGCCGTACCAACCAACGGCCATATCGCCACAGCACGGCCGTGACCCCTTCACGCAGCCCCGGCCATGCCGGCAGGTACATGGCCGGAAACCAGGGTAACTGGTGCAGGGTGAGAATCGTCGGTTGCTGCATCTCGCGGGCGATTTTTAGCCCACACAATCCCAGGCTTAACGGTTCGTGCGTGTGAATAACGTCCGGCTGAAATGCAGCTATCGCTCGCCGCATGGCTGGCAGTGGCGCAAATAAGAAGCGTTGTTTTGCCCGTACCGGATTATAGATGGAGGCCAACCGCAGCACACGCAGCCGCCCGGCTTCTTTTGTGTATGATTCGCCGCTGTCGCTGGCGGCTAACACCAACACCTCATGCCCATCGGCGGCCAGCCCTTGCGCCAGATGCTGCACCATGATCGCCGCCCCGCTAATCATGGGGGGATAGGATTGGCTAATCAGCACGATCTTCATTCCAAACCTCGTTCGAAAATAATCCCCAGATGACACAGATTGCACAGATTTAATCGCGTTATCCGCGTTCGTCCGCATCCCATTTTCATCCATGAAGACTGGCCAACATTAAGCCACCTGTGGCTTGGGAAGGATGGGTTTTTGGGCCAGATGTAATTGCACAAACAACCAGGGCGCACCCAGACTGATCCACAAACCCAATAACCCATACCGAATGAAGCGGAACAGGTAAGTCAGGTCGCCATCCACCCCGGAAAAGAGGGCCGATAAGCCTAGATAGATGCCCATCATCACGGCCGCGCCAATAACATAGCGCAGCAAGCGCAGCCACCAGACGCCGCTGGTGGAGAAGGGTACATATCGCCGCGCGAGTGCCAGTCCGCAGCCAAACCCGGCCATCACGGCCGTAGCCGATACCGATGAATCATCCGCATGGAAAGCCACCGCCATCAGCACCGGCACGAAGAAAGCGACCGCCAGTTGTTGCCACAGCGGCAATCCGCCCAGCCACGGTTCTACGCGGGGATCAAGCAGCAGGTAGGCGGCCAGAATGACAATGCCTACCATCCATCCGGCCAATACTTGATGCGGGAAATGCACCCCCAGAAAGATGCGGGAGAAGCCAATCAGCAGCATGAAGGCGATGGCAATGCCCCAGAACCATTTTTTGCCAATCTGCCAGGCCAGCACTCCCCAGACCATCACGCTTGTCTGCGCATGGCCGCTGGGCATGCCGCTCCCGGTTGCTTCTGACAGTTTGACAGACGAGTCGAGGAAAAACGGCCGTGGCTGCTGGAAAAACTCCTTCAATACCGGATTCAGATAGGCTGACAGCAAAAAAGCAATGCCCACCCGTGCGCCAATGACCATATCTACAGACCAGAAGATGAAGGGGATAGCCAGCAAGAAAAACATCTCCTCGCCCATAAAGGTAATCCCTTGAAAAATGCGATCAATCACCGGGCCATGCACCTGTTGCAGGGCGATGATCCACTTCAATTGCAATTCATAAAGCGTATCCATGATGTCCTCCTATCGAGTTTGAAGGGTTTCCGTAAACCCTTCAGAGCTAATAGCCGTCGTCTCAATCGTCTGGCGCATCCGCACCGTTATGACGGCCGCCAGACCCAACGACAGTAGGTAGACGGCCCCATAAATGGTCATGAAGCCGCTTTCCATTGTATAAACCAACACCAGGAAGATGAGGAAGAGGATGGTTTGCACGGCCGTCCACACCTTCAAAGACCGCACCCGACCTAAATCCGTGCCCTGCCGCTGCGCCAGCACAATCAGTCCGCCAAAGTAGAGCGCGAAAAACAACATCTCCATGGGCATCATCAACTGACTGAACCATTCCGGCGGCGTTACCCCCTCCCACAAATTGACCCATAACGGCAGCGGCCAAAAAAGCTGCACCCCATCAAACCAGATGAGCAGATCGAGCAGAGCGTGGAGCGCCACACCAATGCCCAGACCAAGACCCAGGTTGCCCCAGGACGGCCGTTTGCTGACCCGGCCAATCAGTTCAAACACGATAACGATAGCCGCCGCCGTAAAAAGGCTGTGCGTAAACGTGCGGTGCAGCCCTTCAGTAGAACCGCCGGTCATGGTAGCGATGGCGACGGCCAGGTTGTCAGCGTCGGGCAGCAAACTGCCCAACACGATGCCCAGCACCAGCCATTGCCGCGCCAGCGACCATTTACGAACGGCCACCCCCACCATACTGTGAATCCCTGCCTGTGCCATGATAAACCTCCTTCAACCACTCACTCAATCACTAAATCACTCACTAAACTGCGCCGTAAGTTCGAGAATAGACCCATCTTCGGCGTGTCTTACCTCAAAGGTCACATTACCAATAACTTTCTCGCCTGTTGTTTCCTTCTCACCTCCAATGACATAGTAAACATCCTCAACCATGAAAATGATGGCCTGCGCAATCTCCCGCTCACTGGTCAGAACTGTGTTCATAAACCAGTACACCACGCCCGATTGGGTGTCTTCTGAACAATTGATAATCTGAAGGACGGCATGGGTCAGGGAGGTTTCCGGCCCCATCAAACCCATTGTGACCATGCACTCCCCGTCTGCATACAGGCCCATGGCGGTTTCCTTTCCGTCAATTGTTTGCGCCTCGCCAAAGATGAAGCCCATTTCTACGGCCGCTTGTTGAACGGCCAAACGCGAGACGGCCCTATCCGCCACAGGCGTAGCCGTAGCCGTCACAACGGCCGTTTCGGCGCGCAGTTCCGCCAGCAATTCCGGTGTAAAGGGGTTGCTTCCCTCTTCCAACATTGCCACCCATTCCTGGCGTTGGCCGACAATGGCTGGCGGTGTACCAGCATCATCCACCACCGCCTGAAAGTCCGCGATGGCTTCCGGTACCATCTCTAGCTGGGCATAAGCCACGCCGCGACTGTCCAGATGTGAAGCGGATGGATCGGCAGCCACCGCCTGCTCGCAGTAAGGCAGCGCCAGTTCGGCCTGCCCGGTGATAGCCAGGTCCCAACAGAGATTGTTCAAAATGTCGGCATCGGCCATTCCCAGGTCAACGGCCGTCTGGTAATCCGCAATCGCCGCTGCAAAATCCCCCAGTTTGTCATAGGTATCCGCCCGGAACGCATAAAGCGTAGGGTCTGAATCGTATTGCAGCAATTCAGAATAAAGCACAGCGGCCATCTCATACGCGCCATCCTCGTAGACAGAATTAGCAATACCGAGGAGCGTCATCGCCGCTTCTTCGGGCAATTCAGCCGTCGGTTCCGGCGTGGGAGTAGGTGTTGGCGGTATGGAGGTATTGGTGGGTGTGGGTGGAACTGGCGTGGCGGTGGCGGTAGGTGTGGGCGGAATGGGGGTAGATGTTGGCGGCACGGCCGTTGGCGTCGGCGTCGGTGGCAATGGTGTGAAGGTGGCGGTGGGCGCTGTTGTATTTGTAAGCACAACAGCCTCTTCCGGTTCAACGACCTGCCCCCCTGCCTCGCAGGCTGCCAGCAGCAAACTGAACACAATGAGAAGGACAAATAACGGTTTCATGTCATACACTCCTTTTGAGCTTCCACCAACATAATGACTGGGTTGATGAAGTGGAGCGCTAAACCATGTGAACAACAATGCTGATGTGGATGTTATTGGCTGGTCAGACCATGAAAGACCTCCTTAAAGTTAATTGAGAATGGGGCGGGTAACGGCCGTTACCGTGCCAGTCCACTCCCACCTTTCCTACCCGGCTGGTTTCATTTCCGCAAAAACCACGCCCGATTCCCGATTGCTTCATCATGCTTCCGAGGAGAATGGTGCAACTGGTTATCATTGTGGTTATGGTCACGGCCGTCCAGGTTGTTAAATTGGGCCGAGGTGCGTTCAACTGTATGACCTCCCAACTTATAGGTTCTGCTCCTGTTCCAGCAATAGTTCCTCCTATAACCATCATTGTTACCATCGCCAAAGGCACATGAAGCAAAAGCCACATGAAGAGGCATAAGTACCAACCCATCAGCCCACCACCGTAGCCAAATGTGCCAAATAAGAACCAGTTGAGCCAACATCTCCAATCACTCCATGCCAGATTCTCGTTCATCGCCGTGACTCCTTTTCCATCTTTACTATCAGCCAACGACTGATCTCAGCATAGGAGTGACCCGGTGGCAATGAAATAGGGGGACGCTTAAATTCGCTTAAGCCCTGCTTAAAGCGACAAAGTCACCCCCTTCAGGTATGCCGATAAGCAATACCGTCTTCTCGTAAAAATTCATCTTTGTCCTCCTTCTTTTCTCCCAGACAGAACCCTATTGTGTCACGCAGCGATTCTGCCAACAGGTAATTTGGTTTCCAACCCATCTCCTGGCTTATCTTCTGGTTGCTGTAAGCCTTATTCACGTTGAATCCTGTTGAATTTTTGAAACCAGGATTGATGTGCAGCGCGTCTAGTGACCACACTAAAAAATCAAATAAGCTCAGATAGCTTTTCGGAACGGGAAAAATCGGGGCTTTTTTACCCATCAGGGCCAGGGCCATTTTTGCAAATGTCAGCATTTCGATGTTTTCTGTGGTGACGATGTAACGCTCACCGCTACGGCCGTAGTCGAGTGCAAGCACCACAGCCGTCGCCACGTCGCGCACATCCACAAAGCTATTTACTGTTGTGATCATGGGGCAGAAAGGCAGCCAACGTAGCACCTGAACCACCTTGGAAATGCGATCTGACCCTGGCCCAAGAATGACGCTTGGGTTCAGGGTAATCGCACGAATGTCATTTTTGTGAGCTTGCAGCAATAACTCCCCACAACGTTTACTGTAGCCATAAGGGTCTGTATATTGCTGCGTTTCCAGGTCAGGGAACATTGTTTCGTCGGCAAGCTGGTGAGGGTGTAGGCAAACGGCCGAGATGGAACTGATATTCACTAAGGTGCCACAGCCATGAGCAATAGCGGCATCAAGCAGGTTTTCTAATGCTACGTTATTTGATTGGCGACACACCTCCTTGTCGCCACGTTTGAATGAAATCACACCCGCACTGTGAATAACGGTATCCACTCCTGCCATGGCTTGCGCGAATGAGTGAGGCTGTCTTAAATCGGCCGAAATGATTCTCACTCCTGGGATTGATTCGATGTTAAGAAAAGTGCGGCGCGGTTCCAGATCCAGGACGCGGACTTCAGCCTGAGGCGCATTGTTGCCAATTGCCTTGACGATGTATTGCCCCAAAAAACCGCACCCTCCTGTAACCAAAAGTATCTGACTTGCCATCTCTAAATCTCCCAGTATGTGGCGCGTTAAACCTACATGACCGAGCAACGGCTCATGCCATGAAAACGAAACGCCTGGTTTTAACTTTAGATTTTTCTGGCCTTTTGTCAGGGCGGGAACGGTAGAAATAAGGACACAACTATTTCCGGTTACGCTGACAGCATCCGCTACCCCAAGTTTATTTGCTGCCAACCTGGCAACAAAGTGATATTTACCATCGGAACGGGGTGAGTTTCGTCACCAATCTGTTGACTGTTTACTGCTAACTGTTTACTGCTCCTCGCTTAACGCCCCACCCCCACACTACCGCCAAACGCGGCCGACATTTCTTCATAAATCGCGGCAATACTGGCTTCGTCTCCTTCAAAAAAGTTGCCATTAGACTGGCTGGCTAAGGTACGCAGTGTATTGTCATCGGCGTCATTACCATAAGCGATAGTAAAGACAGTCAGGTTATTTGCCAGCGCCATTCCAGAGGCAGAACTGGCATCGTAGCGGTAACTGCGCGTGTCTTGCCCGTCAGACAAGACCACCAGGGCATTAGTCGTTTGGGGCTGGGTTGTGCTCTGCAACACCACCGCCCCATCGCCTATCGCGTCAAAAAGGGTAGTATCCCCTTCGGCGCGTAAATCTTCAATGGCGCTAATAATCTTCTGTCGGTTGGGGCCAACCTGCGCATGGCTAATAATCAGGTATGGCTCGGTATTGAAAGAAATGATTGAGAGGTAATCATCATCCCCCATCTGCTCCACAAACTGGATGGCGGCGGCGCGCATACTTTCCATCTTTGAGCCGCGCATACTGCCGGACGTGTCCAGCAACAACGCCAGGTTTACATCTTTGCGGGCCGCCTGCCATAACTCTTGGGCGGCGTACACGGCCGTAACCGAAGGCGCGTTAAACACCACTTCTGGTTGTGTTGGGTCTACGCCGTGAGGGGCATCAAGAGGGGCAGTGAGGGGCACGGCCGTGTTCATCGGCCTTAATCCACCGGCCACCGCCAACTGCTGCCCCGCCTCACTCAACAGATAATCCCGAAACAGGCGTGCAGCTTCCTCCTGCTCTGGCGTGGCTGCCTGGTTGATGCAGGCGGGATGGGTAGCCATGAACGTACCTTCCAATGGATATACCGCCACAATCTGCCCATTGCCATCATTGATCACATCACTCTCATACATCACCCCACCGCTTAGATAATTGAGGCCGCGGCTACTCATTGCCGTGCTGAGGGCGCGGGTATTCGGGCTAAACCAGGTAACACCTCCTTCAAATGCACCCACCGAAGCCTGCACAATCGGTTGTTGAATATCAGCTTCCGTCACCGCTTCCGTTTTGGATTGCGCAGCCTGCACCAGCGCCAGCAAGGTGCTTGCACCCGTGCCAGAGAGGCCAGGATGGGTATGCCCTAAACGAAAAGCATTGCCCAATTCGCCACCGCTGTAATAGTCCCAAAGCGCCGCATCAGAGGCCAGGCTACCCACGTCCAGCCAGCCCAGCGGCAGACCGGGCCAGCCCAGAGCTTCAGCTACCTCTCGCCACATGCCAATCACCAACGGGCTTTGGGCCACACTGGTGCAGTCACCCTGAAAGCTGTTGTTTCCCTGATCGGCCAGAATGTTGACCCATACCATGTCGTCAGGTATCCACAATGTTGTTTCTGCGCCGGCAGAAATATCGCTGATGGCTTGCCCGGCGTCAGCGGCTATTACTTGCACAAAGACGGGCTTGCCCTCACTGGTTTGGGTTTCGCTGGCGTTGAATTGGGTCACGGCCGTGTCCAACCATGGCCCCAAACTGGTATTGGCCACCACCCGCTCCGCATTGCGTGGTGGTTCCGGCGTGGCATCCTCGGCCCCGTTCCCAAATCCACAGGCCAACGTAGTTAGCCCCACCATGAACAAAAAAGCAAAAATGCCGCTGCACCGGTTCTTTTTCATCTGTCTCTCCACTCCGATTGCCGATTTCGGATAACCGATTACGGATCACGGATTACCGCCCCGCCGTCACCAACGTCAACTCCACATATCGGTCTGCCGCCTGTATATTGGGATCGTCTGTATTCCAATGGTTTTCTGGCGGCAGGGCTGCTTCCACCACAAAACGGGCTGGGTCAATCCCCTGCGACACCAGATAATCCACCACCGACTGCGCCCGCCCTTCGGCTACTTCCAGAATGTCCGCCTCTGTCCAGGGAGGGTCATTGGCCGGCCAGGCAGAAGAGCCTTTCACGCGCAAAAAGAGACCAATGCTTTGGGAAAGGGTGGGTACCACACAGTTATCCAGAATGCGGCGCGATTCCAATGTCAGTTCGGTGGATTCAGGCAGGAAGGTGAAGGTACGGCAGGGCAACACGGCCAGCGTGGCCGCGTCGCCGGTAGCCACTGTACTCAAATCTAGCTGCGAGGAAATGGAAAAGGTGTCATTGACCGGTGTGCCATTGGGCTGCAAACTGGCCTGCTCGGCGGCGCGAACCACAAATCCAGAATTCACCAGGTCCTCGACATTATCGTTGGGCACCGGTATGTCAGAGGCAGCCCACACGCGGCGGGCAATGGAGAGCCGGTTAAGCAGGGGGCGGGTATCGCGCATGACAAAGGCGTTGTCGCCCAGGTCGGCCTGGGCTACGCTTTCCAGCCAGAGACGCAGGTCATCGCTGGCCGTTTCCGGGTAGACAAAGCTCCAATCGTTGTGCCCCCAACTGGCAATCTGGGCAGCGGCCGTGTCAAAATTCTCCACCTGGTTTTTCAGGGTAGCAAACCAGGCATTGTGGAAGTTTTGCACCAGGTCGGCGTTATTGGCGATGGTGTCCCGCGAGGTGACAATCACATCCATGACAATGCGTAGCTGGTTGGAACTGAGCAGCGGTTGGCCGCCACTTTGTTCGGCATCATAAATGTCCGGTTCCCAGCCGGAAACCACATCGGCCTGACCATTGTTGAAGGCAGCGACAGCATCGGCCACGCTGTCTTGGGGCACGAGCGTCACCTGGGAACGCGGGCTGAGCTGGGCGATGGAGAGGACGTAGTAGACAAAGTATTCACCCACGCTGCCCCGCGAAAAGGCGATGCGCTTGTTCAGCAGGTCGTTGATGGTGGGCGTGTCTCGCCCCCACAACTGGTCAGCGCCGGCGCTCTCGTCCACAACGGCCGTGACCACCCCCGGACTGCTCAACGCCACCGAATCCAACGTGGTCAGCAGACAGTCCCAGATACCGGCATTGAGCAAGGCCGTACGCTGCTCTTCGGACACGTCATACGCCGGGTCTTCGTCCAGGAAGAAGGGGACAATTCCCAGGTGGAAACCGTTGGCGATGTCCTGCCCAGACATTTGCATCTGTTGCAGGATAAAGTAGCTGCCAAAGGCATCCGCGCCACAGACGTAGGTGGGACGGCCGTCGCCGGGATCATAATTTGGCCCCCAGATCGGTTCCGGAGATTCCAGATTGACGTTAATGGCCTGGGTACTGCTGGGGGCGGTGGTGGATTGGGCGACGGCCGTAGCCACATCTGCCTCGGTCTGATCTTCAATTGCGTTGTTGATCAAACTGAAGGCAATAAACCCACAAATCCCTAACACCGCCACACCGACAATGGCAATAAAAATAAGACGTGTTCTGTCCATAATCGCTCTCCACTCCTTTTAACCATGAATGATCGATTGTGTTTAATCGGCGGCTTGAAGCCGCTGCCGTAAAAGATCAAACTTACGCTGAAAAAGTTCCGGGTCTGCTTTTAACCCATAATTATCATAACGAGGCAGAAACTCATTAAAGAGCAATTCCAGCGTAAAAAAGTCAATAAGCTGCCCGCGAACCATATTTGATACGTCGGCAAAGTCCTTTTCGTTGCCGCGATGGATTTTGCTGAGCGCCACAGCATAAAAATCAAAGTGAAAAACCTCAACCTGTCCATAACGGCCGATGAATTGGTGACGGTTGGCATATCCAGCAGGTAAGGGGACAAACTCTTCGGGTGAAACTTCCTCAATAGGCAAACTCAATTCCCGCCTGATCTGACGCAAACAACGGATAAACTCGCTGTGAACTTCTGGCGTCACCTCAAAGTGAATGTCAATATCAAACGTACTAACTTTGCCACCTGTCAGGAGCAGCGATGCGCCGCCCACCAGATACAATTGCGCCGGATGACGAAAGCAATTGCCCAACTGTATCAGGAATTTCTCCAACCCCTGAGTGTCAACTAACCGGTCAGCCATGAGGCAACTGCTCCAGGTTCAATTGGGTTAAAAGGAGTGAGATGGCAGCTTCATAAGTAGTCAACCAGTCAGTACCGGTCAGGTGGGTGTAACGTTTTGCCAGGGTACGCAATCCGGCTTCGCCAAAATGAATATCTGGCGGCGGAAGTTGATAATAACTCTCCCCATAATAGTCAGGCAACAAGGGAAAAGCGCCCAGGTACAGTTGTAGGGTTGAAAACCATAGGCGTTGTAAATATACAGCGGCCGTATAAAAATGGCGTAGCACATCGGTCGTATCTGAGGGAAGTGATATGACAAGTTCAGGCACATATTGGTGTAACTGTGGTTTGCGGAGAAAAAGCGGGATGAGTGCTTCACGCAGGCGCGGCTCGGTATGTTCAGCCAAAGCAGCGATAAGAACGGCGGGTTCAAGTGTTGTCCTCTGCTCGGCGGATGAGGATAGCCGAAGCATATTGAGACCGAAGGTTTCCAAGGAGTATACAAGCGTGGGGTCATCCGGTTTTGTGTTGATAGGTGTTAACATGATCTGACTAAGAGATGACGCTGAGGGGGATGAAACCGACGAGGCGTTGATCACTGTGGGCACGGCCGTGTCCATCTGTCCCACACATTCCGTCCCCTTCACCGGCAATAATGCGCACGCCATCCCGCGCTTCCCGTTCTATGCGGCAGCCGCCACCACACAACGGCAGATCAGGACAGTGATGACACTTGGTCGGCAGCCCGGCCCACACCGGGTCATCTTCCCGCTCGCGGAAGCTGCGGAACAGTTCGCTGCGCCAGATTTGTTCCCAGGGGTCGCGCAAAATATTCCCGGCGGCCACATAAAATGATTGGCAGGGCAGCACATCCCCGTTCGGTTCAATGCAAATGGAATACTCGCCGGCGTTGCACCGTTTGGCCCCAATTTCCAGTTCCACCGGCGACATACGGCAGTATTCGGTCGGCGTGTACCAGAGGAAACGCATCCCCTTTTCCTGGGCATGGTCGCGTACGCGGATGAGCAGCGGCGGCATTTCGTTTTCGGGAATGGCGTTGGGGTCGGCAAACCCGCCGCCGCTGTAGATCATGCCGTTCATGGCAAAGGTACGGATGCCCAGGTCGTAGAGGAAATCAATAATATCTTCGGCGTGATCCATGTTGCAACGCATGAGGGTGGTGTTGGTGATGGTATGCAGGCTACTGGCAATGGCGTTTTGAATGCCGCGCACGGTCTGATGGAACGATTTGGCATTCATAATGGCGTCATGCACGTCAGGGCGGTTAGATCCCAGCGTGATTTGCACATGGTTCAGCCCGGCCGTTTCCAGTTCGTGCAGGTAGGGGAGATGGGCCAGGCGACGGCCGTTACTATTCATCCCCACCACATGCCCCAAACTATCCGCATAGCGGATAATTTCCGGTAAATCTGGGTGCAAAGTGGCCTCGCCGCCGGTAATGATCAGATGCGGCACACCCACTTCGTGTAATTTGTCAACTACCCGAAACCATTCCGTTTTGCCCAACGAAGGCATATCAAACCGGGCCGGTTCGTTATAACAATGGTTGCAGCCATTGTTGCAGCCATAGGTAATCGCCAGGTCTGCTTTATAGGGCGCATCGGCGCGGTGGCTGAACAGAGCCGTGCGCTGCAAATCCTCTACCGCACAAGTGGGGCAGCCCCTCTCCGGCTCGCGGAAACGGTGTACCATCTCATACATCTGCCCCAACTCTTTGCCCAACTGCGGCCAATCGTCGCGGCGGACGCGGCGGCGTAAATTGGCCTGCACCTGCGGCTGCGGCAGGTCACACAGTGCCAGGTAAGCCATATGCAGGGCGGTCGGGTTCAGGTGAATGGCGTCGGTGACATCCACAAAGAGCACGCCGCTGCTGTCTGGCTCCACACGCAAATGGATGCGCTTCTGGCCGCCGGGCAGCGCCACACGGAAGGTGTGCATTCCCGGTGTGGGCCGGGGTAGGTCGCCAAACAGAGCGCGGAAACCATACCAATCTTGCCGGATGTTTTGCAGCAAACTTACCATTTGGGGGCCTCCTCAAACTGATAGGATGCCCCACAGTAGGGGCAGTTGACAAAGATAGCGCCAGCCCTAATTTCAATCGAATTCTTGTCCAGCACGCCACCGCAATTCTGGCACTTGATTTGTTCCAGGTTCACGTCACCGCTCAAGTCTACCTGTTGCACGATGGTGGTTTGGGATGGTTGTGGTTTTACCCGCACCATGTAGACAAATACGACTGCCGCCGCCAGCAAAATCACGCCCACAACAATGCGTAGAGGCGATCCCTGCGACCCGGCAATAAAAACGAACCCAAAAAACGCTAACACGGCCGTTACCAGATAAGAGACGATCTTCATCATACCTCCTTGAGGGCACGTTCAAGTAAGTCGGTTACATGAAGTAATTGTGCCCAATGCCCCAAGTATTCTCGATCCAGCGTGTATTGCTGCGTCTTTAATATGCCTATAATATCGCGCCACTGCCGTTCTGACACTTCACCACCCAGACGAAACCAGTCAAGTTTAGCCAGCACCACATCTTCCGCACTTAAAATCCATATGCTCTGGCTGCCCCCGGTTTCCACTTTTTCCGCAATCCGGCGGGATAGTTGCTGTTGATCAAAAGCTCGTGGTTTTGCCAGAAAGATGTCCACTTTAAACACTGTTGCCAGATGAATTAAACTGAAACTGCCATGTTGCTGAACTGCCTTGTGAACTGTTGGTTCATCTACATAGAACTGATTCTGTACCGCAGCTACAAAAGGCTTTACATTTTCTGACTTCATGTTAGCAATAATGTCCACATCCATGGTTGTGCGTGGTAGACCATGAACAATGCTGGCCATTGAGCCGCCAATAACATAGGGGATATTTAAGGAATCAAGGACGGCCGTGACCAGCAATGTCACCTGGGTTGCCTCTGAATCAAGCATCTATGACCTTTCTGGCTCGCCAGGCAATGGCCCATAAACTTGAGTTGCCAGTTCTGGCCCAATGAGCATATCAGCCAGGAGGCGGTGTAGATCTTCAGGAGAGGCATCTGGATGCCGTCGCCGCAGACCAGCCAGAGCCAACTGGCGTGCAGTACGATTGAGGTTTTCCATCATTTCCAGTTTGCGCCAGGCTGGTGTTTCCCGCCAGAGTTGGAAGAGAACGGCTTCTACTTCAGGGGTTGTGTCCAGGTTCATCTCACGCCAGGTTGGCAATCTATTTTGCTTTGGTTCCGGGTTCATGAGTGTAGTGTAACATACGGTGGGCATGGGGTATAGGCCAGATTCCCTCACTTCCTCACCATGTCACCTTGTCACCGTGCCACCCCCTTCACTTTGGGATAAGCGCACGATTTCACGATGAAAGGACACGGCCGTCACATACTTCTCTCTCAACACTGGATTCTCAATACCGGCGGCCCGCTCTTGCAGCAAGTTGTGGGCGTCAGCCAGGATGGTGGTCGCACGGCCGTCGCCCGCCGCCTGCAATACCTGGTAACAGGTCAGGTAGACGCGCAGTGGTTCATCTGTGCCGTGCAGATTGCCCGTTTGCAGGTGGGTAAGGATAGTGTTGACGTGAGCGACGGCAGTGTCCAGATTCCCCTGCGCCAACGCCAGCCGTGCCAGCCCCGCCAGCGATTCCTGCTCCCAATTCAGGTTGCCCACTTCCCGGCATAGTGCCGCCGCCCGTTCATAAGCGGCGGCAGCTTCGGCTTCATGCCCCAGCGCCGCCTGCGCATGGCCGATAGTGCGCCAGGCCAGGCTGCCTTCCGAACGCAGCCCCACTTTTTCCGTTATTTCCGCTGCCTGCTCTCCAAATAGCAAAGCCAGTGCTTGCTCATCCTGTTGATGATGTAACAAAGAGAGATAAACGAGTACTTCCACCTCGCTTTGGGCGTTGTTCGATTCCCGGTATCTGGCGAGAAGTGGTTCATACAGCGTCAATGATTGCGCATAATCACCTTGATATAAGGCAATTGTGCCCAGGTTTAATTGAGACAAATTCGCGCCAAAACTGTCGGCCATTTCCTGGCGCAGTTGCAGCGATTGGCGCTGGTACAGTTCAGCTTCCCGGTAGTGCCCCAGGTGCGCCGCCACCAGCCCCAGATTGCCCAGCACAAAACTTTCGTTGCGTCGGTCGCCAATGGCTTGCATGACGGCTAAGGCGGCCTGGTAATGGGTGCGGGCAGTGGCGTAGTCGCTTTGGGAAAGGGCGACCACACCCAGATTGTTGAGCAAGATGCTCTCGCCGCGCCGGTTGTGAATTTGCTGTTTCAGGGTGAGCGCCTGCTGGTAGTGGGTTTGGGCGTCGCCGTAGTCGCCTTTAGACCAGGCCACATTGCCCAGGTTCATCAGGCAGTCGGCGGCCAGGTCGGTTTCACTGGCGCGGGCGGCCAGATCGTGAGCGTGGCGGAAACAGCGGCGCGCTTTTTCATACTCGGCCTGGCGGAAGAGGGCGCGCCCCCATTGCAAATAAGCGGCGGCTTCCTGGGCGGGGCGGCGGGCCAGGCGGGACATGCCCAGCGCCTGCTGTGCCGCTTCGCTGGCGGTGTCGTAGTCGCCGGTGACTTCGGCGTAACGGGCCTGGCGCAGGGCGGCATCTGCTTCTTTGCTGTGGTCGCGCAGCAGGCGGGCCAGCCGGTTGAGGGCTTCCAGGTCGGTCTGCTGCTGGGCGCGGTCACCTTGCAGGTCATAGAGTTGTTCGCGGCGTTGGTGCAGGTCATAGAGACGGCCGTACTCCCCCTCTGGTATCAACGTGATTGCCCGACTCAGGTAATCTACCGCTTCTTCATTGGCAAAACGGTCGGCGGCGGTGATGCCGGCCTTTGTCAGGTATTCCAGCTTTTTGGACAGGTTGTCGCTACGGCCGTAATGGAAGGCCAGCAAATCTACAAACCGCTCCACGTCCAGCTTTTCGATGTATTGCGCCAACTGCTCGTGCAGCAGGGCACGAGTGGCATAGGGCAGGCTGGTATAGGTCACTTCCTGGGTGACGATGTGTTTGAACATGTAGACCAGTTCCGGCTCCGGCTGATCCAGTGGCGTCAGGTCGAGCCGTTCCAGTTCCAGCAGATGGTCGCGCACCTGGTCGGCCGTGCCCAGTTCCGGGTAATATCCTAACAGCCAGCCAAAGCGGAACAGGCGGCCAATGATGCTGGCGATGCGCAGGGTGAGCTTCTGGTCTTCGTTGAGCTGGTCAATGCGGCTGAGGATGAGGCTGTGCAGGCTGGTGGGCAGGTCGAGATTTTCCAGAGTGG
>CAYXUZ010000121.1:0-3474 GCA_964467705.1 uncultured Ardenticatenaceae bacterium
GCCCCACCGAGACGGGGTTTGTCAAACCAGACGTGGTTGCGCCTGGGGCGCACATGGTAGCAATGACCAAAGTGGCGACCAACTGGGCAATGAGCCATCGAGATGCGCGTATTCGCGGCGAGTTTTATCAGATCGCCGGGACTTCATCAGCAACGGCCGTGACTTCCGGTGTCGTGGCTCTCATGCTGGAAGCCAACCCCAACATGACGCCCAATCAGGCAAAATATGCTTTGATGGCTGCGGCCCGCCCGGCCGCTTATGCTGATGGCAGCCTGACCTGGAGTATTTTCCAGCAAGGGGCGGGGCGGGTGGATGCGGCAACGGCCGTGTTGAATCCCCCAGCCGGTGAGGCCAATGCCAACATGATCCCCGGCCAAATGTATGTCGGCCCGGCTACCTTCCAGGATGGCGCTTTTGTTATCGTGGGTGAGGATGGCCTGCCCTTATCTGACGCCGCCGGTTATTCCTGGACAGGTGGCTATTCCTGGACGGGTGGTTACTCCTGGACAGGCGGCTACTCCTGGACGGGTGGTTACTCCTGGACAGGTGGCTACTCCTGGACGGGCAGCACGGATTGGGAAGAATGGCAAGAAGGTGATATATGGCAAAGCGGTTACTCCTGGACAGGCGGCTACTCCTGGACAGGTGGTTATTCCTGGACAGGCGGCTATTCCTGGACAGGCGGTTACTCTTGGACAGGCGGCTACTCCTGGACTGGACTGGCTGATTTTGATAATTAATTAACGGTTTGTAGTGACCGCTTTAGCGGGTGAACTCGCGGAAGCGGTTATTGCGAACCAGCCCCCACATTTCGCTTAGGTTTGTTATATTCCCCATGATCTCCTATGGGCATCATGGGGTTTTTATTTTAAAGTTGGCGGATGGTAGCAAATCTACGGCGGCAAACTTGCGTATTCAACATTGGTCATGCTTAAGTTACGCAATATCTACTCAGGCTTTTTGACCCTGGTCGGGGTGATTATTGTCAGTTGGGGCATCTGGTCATTCTGGCATGAGGATGACAAGGTGACTCTCCTGCTATTGCTGCTTATTGCTATCGCCGCCCAGAGTACGATGACTTATATGGTAGGCGGGCGTTTTGGCGTTTCTGTAAGTGGTGCGATGAGTTACGCTGTGGTCGGACTATATGGCCCGGTGATTGGGGGAGCGGTGGCTGCCATTGCTGAAATTGGCTTGTGGGTAGTTAACTTGCGCTCAGGCCAGCGTGTATGGAAAGCAGAACTTGAACGACTGGGGGTAAATGCCGGGATGCAGGCCATTTCCATGTGCCTGGCCGGCGTCGCTTTTTATATTACGGGCGTCTTGTTGGGGAATGACAATATCATTGTGCGCACGGTTCCCTGGCTGGCGGGGGCCGTCATTGGCGATCAGGTTAATTTCTGGCTGTTAGCTATGATCATATTTCTGGCGCATGGCATTAAGCCGTTGGAAATGTGGCGTGACAATCGTTGGGCCGTGCCCATGAATGTGACGGTGATGGCTGTTGGTGGAGGGCTGGTGTACACGGCCGTGTCCCTCTTTGGCCTGCATGGTTTAGCCATCTTTGTCTTACCCATTATCCTCTCTGCCTACTCCTTCCGCGTTACGGTAAACAATGCCAAAAAACAGATGGATAATTTGGAAGACCTGGTGGCTTTGCGCACCCAGGCTTTGGCCGAAGCCAACGATGAGCTAGAACGACTCAACAAAGAAAAGGATCAATTTCTGGCTGTTTTGACCCACGATATGCGCACCCCACTCACCAGTATTAAAGGGTATGGCAGCATTTTGCGTGACCGTGACTTGTCCCGTGAACAGCAGGTGCAGATTGCCAATGTGGTTTTGCGTAGCCAGGAAACGCTGCTGGAGATTGTGAACAATATTCTCGATCTGGAAAGGATGACATCCGGCGCTGGGCTGGAGTTAGACCTGGCAGAGTTTGATCTGGCGCTGCTGGCCAAAACCACCGCCGAAACAGTGCAGGCACAGGCGCTGGAAAAACAAATCGCCCTCAGATTTAACCCCGTACCGACGCCCATTTTGATTACGGCTGACGAAAAGAAGATCGAACGGGTCTTGACCAACCTGATTTCAAATGCGATCAAATATACGCCGAAAGAAGGGGAAGTGGCAGTGGCAGTGGCCGCCAACGGCCGTTACGCCCTGGTCGAGATCACCGATACCGGCTATGGCATCCCGGAAGACGAACTGCCTTATATTTTTGACCGGTACAGCCGGGTCAAGGGGCATCAAAATTTAGCGATTGGCACCGGCCTGGGTCTGGCTATTGTTAAAAACCTGGTAGAAGCACATCTGGGCTTCATTTCCGTGGACAGTGAAGTGAACGCGGGCAGCACCTTTACGGTGCGATTACCATTGAACCAACCCTGACGCCACTACCATAATTCTGACCCGACATCTCCTTTGAACGGGCCAACCACATGGTGCGTAATCCAACCACCGTAAAAACCTCCCGGTTGCGGCGTTACTTCTTCCCCATCTACCGTGCATGAATCCATATACTGGGCATAAAAAGCAATATACATGCGCAGGGCGGCAAAAGCCGGTGTGGGTGCGGGATAATACCAGGCGGCAATATCTACTACCCTATCACCGACGATCACACCATAATAATGTGCCTCACCCTTCCACTCACAAAACGAGCGATTGAAGCGGGGGATCAGGTAATCCATTTGTACATCCTCCGGGGGAATGTAATAGACCGGTGGGTGGCTGGTTTCCAGAATTCGCTTTGCCCGGTGGGTGTCGGCGATAGTGACGCCGTTCAATGTTACCTGAATGTGCTTGTGGCAATCTTCCAGACGCGGTGGTCGGGGGTAATCCCATACCGATTCCTGGTCTGGCCCTGGCTCAATTCGTTTGACATGCATCCGGAGTTTCCCCTGTACTGATGAATGATTCTCACGGCCGTGTACTCTGCCACACTGCCGCCACAATATCTACAAAGGATTGTTCCAATTCGGTCAGCAGCCGCTCTCGACGGGTGATGACGATGGCGTCCCAATCAAACTGAAAGTCAGGTACATTTAGCTCTACCAGATGGGACACGGCCGTTAAGCGGCGCGGCAAAAAGGTGACGCTGTTGGGCAGTTGGGCCATTGGTAGGGCGGCCGGCAAGGGAACACGCACGGTGGGGCCGGTAGCCACGCTGATCTGGCGCAGGCTTTCCAGATAAGCGTCAAACGCTGCGCCCCAATGGATGATGATAAGCTGGTATTGCCAGAGTTGAGAAATGGATACGGCCGTTGCCCGTGCCAACTCATGTTCTGGTGATACGGCGGCTACCATCTCATCATGCAACCGTAGCAGCGTTTGTGTTTGGGTGGCATAGCGGGGGAAGGCCGCGGCCATCGCCAGATTGACCAGCGCCAGCAGCCGCGCCAGGGCGACGCCGCCGGTGCCCATCTGTTCGGCGATGTGCACGGCGATCTGGTTGTAGAGCCGCGGCGGCGC
>CAYXUZ010000121.1:3484-19666 GCA_964467705.1 uncultured Ardenticatenaceae bacterium
AACTGGTTTACCGCAAAATCAGAGTGGCCGGCTTCCACATACAATTCCGCCTGGGGATGCGCCTGCCCAAACCGGTTAACTACCTCTGGCAGCAAATAGGTTGCCAGCGAAAAGGGGCAACATACAGTGACCTTACCAACCGTACCAATTTGGGCGGCGCGCACGGCCGTGTACCCTGCATCCAGAATACCGAGTGCCCGCTCCGCATAATCCACAAACGTGCGTCCCATCAATGTCAATTGCACCGGGCGACGATCCCGAAAAAATAACTCCCCACCCAAACTTTGCTCTAATTGTTGGATACGAGCACTGAGTGAAGGCTGTGTGAGATTAAGCCGGGAAGCGGCTCCTGTAAAGCTGCCCTCCCGCACCACCGCTAAAAATGCTTCAATCTGCCCTAGTTCCATTGCACCTATGACACTGCCTGCTAACCAGGCCAGCATTCAACACTCACTTAATCATTTATTCGCTATTATCTATTAAGTATATCGCAAAATATCAGGGAAGGATTGCGACATCAAAGCCAGAAAGACAGAACGCCAATCTCCTATATGCCCGCATGACAACCACTTGTATACTCGCCTGAAAACATAGTAGCGGCGGAAAACAGCCGTATACACGATCATTCAGGAGATTCAGAGCAAATGGATATTCGCATCAAAATAGTAGCTGTGGCTGTGGCTATTTTGCTACTCATCATATTTGTGTCATTCCGGCTGTTGTCCCGACGGGGGCGGTTGATATTGTATGGCCTTATTATGGCTACGGCCGTTGGCGCATTTTTGTTCATCAGATTCAATCTCAACCCAACTAGCGGCGTTGCGTTGCAACTGGCCTTTACCGACCTCAACGGGCCTATCCAGGCCACCTGGGGGCCTGATAATACCGACCGTTTCTTCGTCGTCAGCCGCAACGGTTACATTCATATTATGAGCGACGGCGTCTTACAGGAGCCACCATTTCTAGATATCACTCATCTTGTCACAGCTGAAGGCTCTGAGCAGGGTCTCCTCAGTGTGGCCTTCCATCCTGATTTTACCCAAAATGGCATCTTCTATGTCTATTACACTAAACGCGATAATGACAAGACCCTCGTTCGTTATCAGACCTATGCCGATAATCACGACACGGCCGATCCCCACAGTGCCCAGACACTACTGACTATACCCAGTATCACCACGCACCACAACGGCGGCACACTTCTCTTTGGCCCGGATGGATACCTTTATCTGGGCATAGGCAATAGTGGTGATGAAAACATGAATGCCCGTTCCGTATCACAGGACCTCAGCAACCATTTGGGTACAATCCTGCGCCTGGATGTCACTGATTTAAATGTGCCTTACCAAATTCCACCAGACAACCCATTTCTAAACACCCCAGGCGCCCAGCCAGAAATCTGGGCTTACGGATTGCGTAACCCCTGGCGAATGGCATTTGATGCCCAAACTGGCGATCTATACATCGCCGACGTTGGCGAGGGGAGTAGAGAAGAGGTGAATTTTCAACCAGTGGGGCAGGGCGCCGGCGACAACTATGGCTGGCCCTGGTTTGAGGGCACGGCCACCACCGACGCCGAGGGGGCAGATGCTATTGACCGTGCCAATTTTGTCTTTCCTATTACAGACTATGACCATTTGGCATTGGGCGGCTGTTCCATCATTGGTGGCGATGTGTATTACGGGCAGGCGCTGCCGCAACTTAGAGGCAAATACCTCTTTGGTGATTTTTGTTCCGGTTTCGTGTGGTCTTTGGAAGTGTCCCAAAATGGTGAAGCTAAAGTAGAAACGATTTTGCGTGATCCAACGATTCGTCTGTCGGCCTTTGCTACAGATGGTGAAGGGGAGATGTACTTATTAGATGTGGCTACCGGAAATATGCACAAATTGGTAGAAGAGTAACACTTCTGACACACCATAGCCAGTCATAATATAAATTATTTCTATACTAGACATAGCTATCATAGCCTTGAACCGAATAAGGGTTTGTGATACTCTGCCTGCCAGAGTAATTGATTGGGAGTAATCTGTTGCTCGCCCATCAAAGGTAGATTGATAAATCATTGTGGAGGCAGTCATCATGAGCAAACGTGTTTTGTACGTGGAAGATCATCCCAATAACCGTCTGTTGGTACAGCGAATTGTGCATGCTGAAGGGTTGGAATTTCTGGCCGCTGCCGACGCAGAATCAGGCTGGCACACGGCCGTTACCCAGCAACCTGACCTCATCTTCATGGACTTGCACCTACCCGGCGGACTTACCGGGTTTGACCTCACACACCAACTCCGTCAGCTCGCCACTTTTGCCCACACCCCCATCATCGCCCTGACCGCCTTTGGCAATGATGAAGCAGAGCAGGCTGCTCTGGAAGCGGGGTGCAATGATTTCTTGCGCAAACCGGCTGACATACGCCAGATTCGTGCCCTATTACGCCAATACCTGGGTGAGCCAGCCCTAACCGGCCAGCCCAACACGGCCGTTCCCGTCGCCTATATCTAAAATTATGAGGGATGAATTATGAAGCAAGAGAGCCTGATTCATAATTCCTCCTTTCTCATTCATAATTCCCCATGAGCTACCTTTCCCACCTGGAATGTTCTCTGACCGGGCGACAATATGATGCTGACCAGGTAATCCGCCTCAGCGATGCCGGGCAGCCTCTCCTGGCCCGATATGATCTGGCCAAAGCGGCAGCAGAGTTAGATCGAGAGGCGTTGATGCAACGGCCGTGTGACATGTGGCGTTTTCGTGAACTGCTGCCCGTGCGCGACCCCCACTACATCACCACCCTCGGCGAAGGCGGCACACCCATCCTCAAACTGGATCAACTCGGTCTCCGGCTAGGCCTTAACCAGCTTTATTTGAAAGACGAAGGGCAAAATCCCACCGGCAGTTTTAAGGCGTTAGGGCTGGCTGCTGCCGTCAGCCGCGCCCGTGAATTAGGTGTGAGCGAATTTGTCATTCCCACCGCGGGCAATGCCGGGGGTGCATTAGCGGCTTATGCTGCCCGCGCCGGGCTACGCGCCCATGTCTACATGCCCCAAGACGCCCCCCTCATCAATATCAACGAAGTGCAGATGACCGGCGCTGATCTGCATCTGGTTAATGGTTTAATCAGCGACGCCGGCCGAGAAGCGGCGGCCGATGCCATTGCCGGCGGCTGGTTTGATGTTTCTACCCTCAAAGAACCATATCGTGTGGAAGGCAAAAAAATCATGGGGTATGAAGTGGCGGCTGCATTTAACTGGGAACTGCCAGACGTCATTGTTTACCCCACTGGCGGTGGCACCGGGCTGATTGGCATGTGGAAAGCATTTGCTGAAATGGAGGAGCTAGGCTGGATTGGTCCACAAAGGCCACGTATGGTCTCTGTGCAAGCTGATGGCTGCGCCCCGGTCGTCAAGGCTTTCAATGAAGGTAGGGAGACGACTCAACCCTGGGAAAATGCCTCCACCCTGGCCGGTGGCCTGCGTGTGCCTGTAACCATTGGCGGCCGCTTGATGCTGCAAGCGTTACGAGAAAGCAAGGGGGCCGGGGTGGCGGTGAGTGACGGCCGTATCTTTGAAGCCCAACAACTCCTGGCCCGCACCGAAGGTATTTTCGTTTCTTTTGAGGCCGCCGCTACCATTGCTGCCTTGCAAGAACTGGTAGCCCAACATTGGCTCCACCCTGACGAACGCATCCTGGTTTTTAATACCGGCAGCGGGTTAAAATACCGCCTCCTGTTATCATAAATGTAATTGGGTAATTGAGCCAATCACCCAATTACGTAACTACCCAACTCTGGAGGTATACCATGGACGATCTCGTCTTAACCCGGCAGCGCGACGCCATTTTTGAAATTATCCTCAATCGGCCCGACAAACGAAACGCCATCAATGTAGAGATGTTCGCGCAGCTTGACACGGCCGCGCAGCAAGCCAACCGTACCCCCGGTCTACGTGTCGTCATCATCCGCGGTGAGGGCAAAGCTTTTTCGGCCGGCATTGATGTCAGCGCCCTGCTGGGCATGGCCGACCGCTATGGCCCCCACTGGCAAACCCGTATGCGCGCCATCACCGACGACTTTCAGCGTGTCCTGACCCGCCTGGAACGGCTAGAACTGCCAACTATTGCTATATTACACGGCTACTGTTTGGGTTTGGCAATGGAACTGGCATTAGCCTGTGATATACGCCTGGCTACTGCCGATACCATGATGGGCCTGCCTGAAACGCGCCTGGGCATGATTCCCGATGTAGGCGGTACTACCCGGCTTGTGCGGCTGGTTGGCCCCGCCCGTGCCAAAGAGATCATTTTCACCGGTCGCCAGTTTGATGTGGCAACGGCCGAACAGTGGGGAATTGTCAACTACGTTGTTCCCCAAGAATCGCTCCTTACCAAAGCAGAAGAATTGGCTGCCGAAATTTGCCAGGGTGCTCCTCTGGCTGTCGGCATGGCTAAACGAGTGATTGATGGTTTGAGTGACATTGACCGGGGGCTGCAACTGGAAGGTTGGGCGCAAAGCCAGCTTTTCCAAACCAAAGACTTTATGGAGGGGGCACAGAGTTTTCTCATGAAGCGCCCCCCTGAATGGAAAGGGCAATAACCTGCTCGTCATCTGAAGTCCAAGAGCCAATCACCAATTACGGTATTTGCTGCTCTAATAAATCAAAGATAGATTGCTCATTTTGGGACAGTATAGTGCCTTCAGCCTTTGCTCGTTCCAAAAAATTAGAGGGTATTTCCGGATTAAAGGAGAGCGAGGGGCAGGTTCGTACTACCGGTGGAGCAGTTTCACCTTCTGCCAGTTCCGGCGGGGGTGCATATTGGCCCACTTTGAAATAGGCAGCCATAATGTTACAGGCAGCCGGAGCCGCCCATTGAGACCCTTCGCCGCCATGATACAAAAAGACCGCGACCACAATCTCCGGGTCATCAGCCGGTGCATAACCCACATACCATGAGTGGGTGGGTAGTACACGCCGCTGAATAATGTCATCATAACTACACCATCCCTTCTCAATCGCAATATTGTCGCAGAACTCGGCCGTACCTGTCTTACCGGCCGTGGGAATGCCCACGTTATCCAGCCATTCAGTATAGGTAGCACCAGTGTAAAACTCTTCCGGGCTGACGTAAGTGTTCACCAATTCCATGGCGTCGGCAATAATTTGAATATATTCTCGATCTACATCCAGCGCGTTCAGGACAACCGGCTGGAAAATGGGCTGGCCATTCTCATCAAAGCGAATGTTAATAGATGGGTCATTCAGGGGGTTGCCGTCTGCATCTGTCAAAATGGTTTCGCCATTTGGCCCCAGATGGGCGCGGGCTACAATCTGGCTGTTAGCGTTCACAATGACCACGTTGCCATCCTCATCGGTCATGTGGTGAATAATCGTGGGTTTGTACAGAAAACCACCGTTCGCAATCACGGCCGCCATTTGGGCAACCTGCATGGGTGATGCCGTCATAAAACCTTGGCCAATGCCCAGGTTGTAATCATCACCAGTAGACCAGGGTTCACCATAGAAACGGGCTTTCCAACCGCGGTCTGGTGGCAGATTCCCATCTGCTTCCAATGGCAACTCTAGCCCTTGCACCCGACCAAAACCAAACTGTGTCCCATATTTGGCAACGCCTTCCACCCCCAATCCTTCTACAAATTCACCGTCCTGGTTAAAACCACCGGTGATCTTATAGAAGTAAATGTCGCAGGAGTTTGCCAGGCCCGTGGTAACATTCACAACTCCGTGTTCACCTGTGGGGGTGTTGAGTACCCAGCAGACAAATGTTTGGGCGCGACCCGGATCGTTGGGTGCATAACGGTTGGGAATAGTAATCTGTCCTGGCGCGCGCAGGAGTCGGTTAGGTGTAACCAACCCTTCTTGCAATGCGCCGGCCGCGGGCACAATCTTAAATGTGGACCCCGGCGGATATTCACTACTGACGGCATGATTTACCAGGGGGGTATACTCGTTGCGGGCTAGCCCCAGATAATACTCCACAGGCACTTCTATTTGAAATCGGTTGTTGTCAAAGGTGGGAAAGCTGACCAAAGCCAGGATTTCGCCTGTCTTGGGGTTCATGGCTACGGCCGCTGCCTGCCGCACTTCGACAAATGACTCTTCGCCTGTAATAAAGTCGCGGTCGGGCACGGCTTCGCGCGCCTCCATGACTTGCCGAATGATCTCGGTTGCCATGATTTGTAAGTCCAGGTCGAGTGTCAGATGTAAATTCAACCCGGCTTGAGGTTCCTGCGCCAAACCAATCTGACGTACTTCGCGGCCAGTCCAGTCTTGTTCGATGGTCCGTACCCCTTTTTGCCCGGCCAATTCTAATTCCATAGAGGACTCTAAACCGGCCCATCCTACCCGGTCATTGCGTGCATAGCCCAAGACATTGATCCAGTCTTCGTTAGGAATTGGGCCCATATATCCCAAAATATGTGCAGTAAATTCTCCAGAAGGGTAGTAACGTAATGGTTCCGGGATAACGCGCACGCCAGGCAGAAAGATGCTTTCCTGCTCAATTCTGTAAGCCAGGGTGATGGGAACGTTGGCGGTGATAACTGCAGGGATGTATTGAGCAAAACTGTTTTCGGTCACGATGCCTTCAATGCTGTTGGGCAATTGTGTAACCACACCCGCATTGTCTAATGTTTCCTGGGCAGATGTGCCGAATACTCCGGCAAGGCGGGTATAGGTCTGCACTAGGGCGGGGTCGGCTTCGGCAATGAGTTGCTCTTGCTGGACAGTGTTGGTGACGGGTACGCTGGTGAGTAACGATAGACGTTCATAAATGGCCTGGCGTTCTTCTGGTGTATTTGGCAAAAAAGCAGGCGTGATGGTGATGTTGAAGCTAGGCAGATTAACAGCCAGTGCCTGACCATTGCGGTCAAAAATCACACCACGCGGGGCATCGGTACGTAAAGTGGCGAACTGGTTTTCCTGAGCTAAAGTGATGAGATCCCTTCCTTTTGTTTGCTGAATGTAATAGACGCGGTAGAGTAGCAGCCCAAAAATGATGATAATGACAATGCGAAAGAAATACAGACGGCCGCGTAAGCCAATGTCTTCTGTTGATGATTCTTGATCTTCAGGACGATCCCATCCAATGCGTGACATAGTGTCTCCGTAAGATGTGAAACGCAAAATGTAGCCAGTAATTCGTAACCCAAATGGGGTTTGGGATTACAGGTTCCATTTTACGGTTTAGAATTTGAGGGTGCGAGATTGAAAAAGGCGATCAAGGCCATAGAATAACCAATAAATGGGTAGCATGGTGGCTGTGTTAAGCAAGATAAGAGGCCATAGGGTAGTCATTACCTGTAGATTAGCAATTAGATTAAACAGTCGTAAAAATAAGATATTGATGATCAGGTAAATGGCAGTGGCCACGGCTGCCAGGAGAAGGGGCAGGATGATGTGGCCGGGGGGAAGGGCTTGTTGTAGCCATAACACGGCCGTGACCGCCACCACATATCCCAAAGCTGTTAAGCCAATAGGGGTAATGGAAAACAAATCCATGCAGATACCGCCGATAAATGCCCAGATTATGCCCTCATCCATCCCACGCAGCATTCCCCAGGCCAATGCCACCAACAGAGGAAGTTGAGGTGAAAGGTGAAAAAAAGAGAAATGGGGCAGTACGGCCGTTTGCAACAAACTTAGCCCCAACATCACCGGAATTGCTACATAAATTGATGCTTTCATTCTTCAGGACTGTCAAAGATGGTGGTACTAACCGGCTCAAAATTCGTGATCACAAACACCATTTCCAGATTCTCAAAATCTGTTGCCGGCTGCACCACCGCCTGCTGAAATAAATCTGCCTCGCTGCGATTCACTTCAATCACCCGCCCAACGACAATATCCTGAGGGAAACTGCCCCCCAGTCCGGACGTTAATACGACTTCGCCAATTTCCAGTTCATATTTCAAATCTACCCAATCCATAGTAAGCGGGCCACCTAGTCCACCACCACTCAAAATGCCGGTCGCACGTGAGTTTCCTAACCGGGCTGGGATGGCGCTGGCATTATCGGTAATGAGCGCCACTTGAGATGAATGAGGGGCGGCCCGAAAAATTATACCCACCAACCCGCGTGAACTTTCCACTGGCATACCAACCCGAATTCCGTCCTCGGTACCTTTATCTATGATAATGCTACGTACAGACGGGCTGGTGTCATGCCCAATAACCGTTGCAATTTGCCGTGTAAACTCAGGTGATTGGCGGGCGCGGTTAAACAGGTCTTGCAAAATACGCCATTCCCCTTCAATTTCCCGTAGTTCTTCATTTTCTCGTTCCAATTCATCTATGCGGGCCTGCAATTCGGCAATTTCGGTGCGGGCCGTCTGTAGGTCGCGGGGGCCTTCCAACAATCCGGCAGCCGATTCGGAGCGAGAGGAGGTAAAAGAGAGAACGGCCGTAAACGGATCCCGCACCACCGCCAATGCACTCCCTAAATTCCCCGTACTATCCAGATACGTGAGCAACAGCGCTACGCTCACCAAAACGGCCAGTGTCACCCAACGAACCCGTTTTTGTGCCTCACTCATAGTGAATTATGAATTATGAATTATGAAGACCACTTCATAATTCATAATTCCTAATTTCTTCTAATGGTGTGTGCTGCCGCGATGTAGCCCGGCCAGTGAACGCTCCCATAATTCGATGTTTTCCAGCACGCGCCCAGCACCACGAGCCACGCAAGTCATCGGGTCTTCAGCCACCCACACCCGCATTTTCACTACATCTTCCAGCCGTTCCGCCAGACCGCGAATTTGTGCCCCACCACCGGCCAGGCAGATACCTACTTCCATCAGGTCAGCCACCAGTTCCGGTGGCGTCTCATCCAGCGCATCCCGTACCGTATCCACAATAATGTTAATGGAGGGGGCCATGGCCTCGCGCAGTTCGATGCTGCTAATTTCTACGGACTGTGGCAGGCCGTTGATCAGGTTACGGCCGCGTAATGTCATGGTGCGCTCTTCGGGCAAGGGGAAGGCCGAACCAATGCCTATTTTGGCACGCTCGGCCATGCGCTCGCCAATGAGCAGGTTGTATTTGTTACGGGCATATTGCACGATGTCTTCATCCATCTCATCACCGGCCACGCGAATGGAGCGGCTGACCACAATGCCACCCATAGCAAAAATGGCTACTTCCGTCGTGCCACCGCCAATATCCACAATCATACTGCCCCGCGTTTCATTCACGGGCAGTCCGGCACCAATGGCCGCTGCTGTTGGTTCTTCTATAAGATGGGCTTCTCTAGCGCCGGCGGAAATGGCGGCATCATAGACGGCGCGTTTTTCTACTTCGGTGACGCCGCTAGGAATGCCCACCACCACGCGCGGGCGGGGAAAGGGCACAATCATCTGTTCGTGCGATTTGCTGATGAAGTATTTGAGCATGGCTTCGGTGATCTCAAATTCGGAGATCACGCCATCACGCAACGGCCGTATGGCCACAATATCCGCCGGGGTGCGCCCCACCATTTCCCGTGCCTCAGCGCCAATCGCCAGGGGTATGCGTGTGCGCCGGTTAATAGCTACCCACGATGGCTCATTGATGACAATCCCTTTGTCACGAATATATACCAGCGTATTGGCCGTACCCAGGTCAATACCCACATCTAATGAAAACAGGCCCAAAAGCCAGTCTAATGGTCTAAACAATGTATGTTACCTAAACCTTCTCTTCCCAGATAATACCAGCGAGAGATTATAACCAACCGTGAGAACCTCTCCAATTTTGCCCATAAAATACCCGGTTTTGCCACCCGATCACGTATAATTCCTGAGAACGGGATAAGTTGGCGAGCAATTGGGAACAGATTATGCGTATTTTTACCACTTTATCCAACAGCAACGTTATGGACGAAAATTATGACTACAAGAGCATTGTTTGAAGGATTGATTTATGACGAGAATGGGCGGCTGGTGGACACGGCCGTTGTTGGCGACGAAACAAACTATGTCATAGATGACGCCGGGTTCATGCGCCACATTAGCGCCGAAGAAGTTGACCGTCAGGTGCTAGACTTTTTTTTGCAACAACTCCATGAAAACCAGGATATGGCCGTGGAGCAGGCGATGAAATTTATGGGCAAGGATGACCTGATGACCAAAGCCGCTATAGATGCTTCCCTGCGCAACATCAACATGGATGACATCATTGCCCAGGGCATACCCCAGCAGGCACGGGAAATGTTGGGCATGATGGGCTTTCGCGTCACCATCAATTTTCACGGTGAAGTGATCAGCATTGAACAGCCGCAAGGTTTCGAAGAAGAGTAGCCGGGGGAACTAAATGAATTTTGAACAAGCTGCTATCCTCGCCAAATACAATGCTTGGGCCAATCACCGTATTCTTCTAAAAGCGGCTCGCCTACCTGGCGCTAAACTGCTTGCGGATGCCCCCCTGAGCCACCACACCTTGATGGGGACCCTGTGCCACACTCTCGATACGCAATGGTATTGGCGACAAGGCGCACAGTTTGGCAACTTGCCGGTTGAAACGATGATTGCTGGCGATTTTGTCACACTGGCTGCTTTACGGCGTCGTTGGGATGAAGAAGACAGGCTGTTTGTGACGTATGTACAAGGTTTGTCAGCCGATGACCTGCAAGGTAACGTTACCTATAGTTGGCCCCGCGCTCGTCCTCGTAGCCGTCCACTCTGGCATATCCTTCAGCACATTTTTATCCACGGTACCCACCACCGTAGTGAAATTGGACAATATCTGGCAACGTTGGGCCAATCCCCCGGAGACATGGATTTTATCAAGTTCGTCTCCAAAGCAAATCATTGAGTTGTTCCTAAAAGAGCAGTCTGTTAAGGAGAGAAATTATGCGTTTAACGGGTAGACGAATCGCCATCCTCCTGGCGGAGGGTGTGGAAGATTTAGAGTTTTATGTGCCCTTGATGCGGCTGGAAGAAGAGGGGGCGGAAGTGATCGCCGCCGGGTTGAATTTAAAACCGGTGCGGGGGAAAAATGGGCTGGAAATCACGCCAACGGCCACCATTGAATCATTGAATGATCAAGAGCTGTTTGCCATTGTTATACCGGGTGGTTGGGCGCCGGACAAGTTGCGCCGGTACACGGCCGTGACCCAACTCATCCACGATATGAACGCTGCCGGTAAGATCATTGGTATCATCTGCCATGGTGGGCTGGTGGCGATTTCGGCAGGGGTTGTGGACGGCCGTCCGACTACTGGTTCATTAGGCATCAAAGATGACCTGGTCAACGCCGGGGCCACCTGGGTAGACAACGCCGCCTTCCGTGACGGCAACCTGGTTTGGGGACGTGTTGTCGCCGACATTCCTGCTTTTTGTCGGGAACTCGTGGCTGCGCTGGTGGATGTGTCAGGCGCATAGGCATCCTACACTATCAAACTCATAACCGCTTTTTATGTCTACTTTTTGCCGAAAAAAGGATTGATGGGTATACTTCCCTTCTGTCGTTGCGGGGTAGAGCAGAGGCAGCTCGTCGGGCTCATAACCCGGAGGTCGCAGGTTCGAATCCTGTCCCCGCTATCAAAAAAGCACCCGATTTGGGTGCTTTTTGTTTTCTGTAAATCAACGCCCGAAATCCAACTTCAAGCTTCAGATTGCAACTCACGGATTAGGGATCACGATTCACAGCTTACGGCCGTCCGCCAACGCCTCCATCTTCCGTGCCAGTTCAATATCCAGATTGCTGATCTGGTTGCCCAAACTGTGCGTCACCAGATCAACCGTCACCCGGTTATACACATTGCGCCACTCCGGGTGGTGATCCATCTTGTCTGCTTCAATGCTCGCGCTCATCATCCAGCCCATCGCCAGCGAAAAGGTGGCAAAGCGGTATTCTTTGTGCAGCTTGCCATCCTGTACTTGCCAGCCGGGTAATGTTTGTAAGGCTGAGTCCAACTCCGCCTGTTCCACCGCGTAACGTTTCATTTCGCACCTGCCCGTTTGTCGTTGGCGATTGATCGCCCTTTACAACAACGTGTTGAAAAGTTGCATCAACTGCCAGCCAATCAAGAGACCAATAGCTGCCCCCAAAACGCCCAATACCAGACCAATCATCGCGCCGGACACGGCCGTGCGCCAATTCTCACCTGACAGTTTTGTCACCATCTCCACCACCGGCCAACGATCTGACCCCAACATGATCATCTCGATCAACCGCCCAATGGTCAACCGATTCACCTGCCGTTGCTCAATTTCAATAATAACGCCCAGCAGCAACCCAATAATCGCCAGCGTTACTGCCAGCGCAATCATGGCTCCTTCACCAGCTGCGGCCACGCCCACAATAATGCCTACCAATATGGCTGGGGCCAGAAACGACACCGCGCCTTGTTGAATCATTTCGGCCGGCGCTTCGATAGCTTCTTCTACTCCTGCTCGGAGGCCACGACTGGTCAGTCCACCAAAAAAGCCAATGGCGGCTACCACCAGCATGGGCGTTAGTGCCCCACCCAACACGCCAATCACTAAACCGGCCATAATCCCCTGAAAAAGAGCACCGGCCAGGGCCAACAAGCCAAAAATAAGAGCACCGGAAACAATCGCTTGCCGTGTCTGGAAGTACGAGCCTAAATAACCGCCCACCACCAAACCCAGGCCAAGCGCCAAAACAGCGCCCCACCATCCGGTGCTAACCAGTGCCATGGTTAAACCGGTAACCAGCCCCACGCCGGCCCCTAATAATGCACCCACCACAATGGAGCCAAAAACCAAAAACAGGGCCACACTGGCCGAATCCCCTTCATCCGGGCGGGCACGGGTGATAAAACCCACCACCGCCCCCAGCAACATACCGCGCCCCATACCAAACATCGCTGCCTGCAAAAGATTTTCGGGAATGCCTCCCAAGAGGAAAGCAATCTGGCCCACAATTGCCCCGGCAACCCCACCTGCTACCAGACCGCTCATCAGGCGGCGGTTGTTATCTAGTACCTGATTGTAAGCGCCGAAAAGGGTCAGCAGCACGGCCGTGCCCATCAACGTACCGGTTTGTTTACCCACCAGGCCACCCAAAATGCCCAGGCAAATGCCGACAACCAGAATAAACAAGAGATCGCGCCAGGTATTGGAGTTGCTGCTGCTGGAAATTTTGTCTGACATGGTCATTGCTTCAAAGTCAAGTAGTAGGTTCGACCATTAAGATACCGCTTCTCGAATCTCAAAACGACAGAAGTCGTGCCCTAACGCCCGGCAGTGGGTTTCTGTCACCTCAAAATCGCGGAAATCCCTGCCGGTAGCATAAGCCATGGCCTCGCTGAGTGTGCCCACATACATATGGCAGAGTGGTTTTTCGGCGGGGCGCAAATGGCAAATCACACAGGCATAATCGGTAAACACAAACACCCCCTCTTCATCGCGTACATCAATCAACCCGTAAGGAACCGTGTCCATCAGCGCCTTACGAATACCCAGGAGAACGGCCCGCATTCGCAGCCGCTGCGGTAGCGCCTTGAGGGCGATACCTGCCAGTCCCATCGTGCCCGATTGTTCTCGAATGCCCCAACGAAACGAGGAACGGCCGATGCGTTGCAGCATCCCTTTCCCGGCGCGCCCGGTAAACTCTTCAATGGCCGCATTCAGCCGGGCAAATTCCCGCGCTTCAATGTTCGACTCCAAGTTGTTGGGCGGCGGGTTGTTAACATAACGCTCCAGGCCGCTATTTTGCAGGACAGCATTTAGCCCATTACTTCCCAATACTTCTTCAATACCCTGCATGGTTTGTAACAATAGAGCGTTAATGTAAGGGGCATCATCGGAAATATGTACTGGTTCATACTGGGTCATGCGCTAATTCCTTTAGCCACAAGGGCCAGCGGTGGCCGCTGGGGTGAAAGCCAAACTTCTGATACAACTGCTGGGAGCCGATATTATCTATCTGCGTGTTCAGGGAAACAGTGGTCAAACCATGCCGATAATATCCGGTCAGGGTGTGGGCCAGCAACGCCGAGCCAATACCCTGCCCCTGATAATCTGGATGGATAGTCAGGCGCACCAGATGCGCACCAGATTCACTATGAGCGCTCAATTGAAAGCCAACGGCCGTTTCCCCATCCCACACCACATCAAAACTAAGCGCCCGGTGGGAAGCCAGTCGCAAAGCATAGGCACTATGCCGCCATAATGGGGTAAACGTGACCGTTTCCAGCCTGGCTAATGTGTCAAAATCATTATCGGTTATGGGGCGAATCGAGAAAGCAGAGGGGAGGGAAGCCGGCGGCACGGCCGTGTCCTCCTTCACGTAAGTCTCAATCTGAGTGTGCAATTGAAACCCCATTTCTTCAAGCCAGTTTCCCGGCCAAACCATGGCCGGCATCCAGGCCAGGTGGCAAACCCGGCGTCGCCGCAAATAGCTCTCTACCCGTTGCACCATTTCTGCTAATACCTCACCCGGCGCAGGCACATCGCCGCTCAACGCTGCCACGCGCACCCAGGCCATCTCCGGCACATCAGCAGCGGCAGCCAGACAGGCCAATGCCTGTTGCCGCACACCCACAAAGCGGGCGGCGGCAGATAATGGGGATGTGACCGGCTTGGGCAGGATGACAAACCCGGCCGTACCCAACCAGTCACCGGGGGCATACCAGTCGGCATGGAGGTGTCGGTAAACGGCCGTTTCCAAAAGCCGTGCAATCGCCCCCGCATCAGCCTGAGTGGCCACCCGGACACCCTTTTTGATCTCCTCTGGCGGGAGTTGAATTGCTACGTCGTTTGCCATTTCCATAACGCTATTGTACACTACATAATCAAAATTCTAACAAGCACCTTTTATAAGGAAAAATGGCAAAAGAGGGAAAAGATCGGCAGCTAGAAAACACCATCGCCACGCTGACAAAGAAGTATGGTGAAGGGACAATTATGCGTTTGGGTGATGCCCGTCACCTGCAAATTGAAGCCATTCCCACCGGGGCGCTGTCGTTGGATATTGCATTAGGGGTAGGGGGACTACCACGAGGCCGTGTCATTGAGATTTATGGCCCGGAATCATCCGGCAAAACCACCCTGTGCCAGCATATCATTGCTGAAGCACAAAGGATGGGTGGCATTTGCGCTTTTGTGGATATGGAACACGCGCTTGACCCTCTTTATGCCGAACGATGTGGGGTAGACATTAATAACCTGTACGTTTCCCAACCAGACACGGGCGAGCAGGCATTGGAAATTGCTGAAGCCCTTATCCGCTCCGGCACGATGGATGTGGTAGTGGTGGATTCGGTGGCTGCCCTGGTGCCGCGTGCGGAAATTGAAGGGGAAATGGGCGATGCGCATGTTGGTTTGCAAGCGCGGCTCATGTCGCAGGCGCTGCGCAAACTGTCTGGCGCAATCAAACAAACCAACACAGTGATGATTTTTACTAACCAGCTACGTTCCAAAATTGGCGTCATGTTTGGCAACCCGGAAACGACCAGCGGTGGCAATGCCTTGAAATTTTATGCATCGGTACGTCTGGACATTCGGCGCACGGAAACGATAAAAGCGGGCAGCGATGTGGTTGG
This sequence comes from uncultured Ardenticatenaceae bacterium, assembly GCA_964467705.1. GTDB lineage: Bacteria > Chloroflexota > Anaerolineae > Promineifilales > Promineifilaceae > CAADGU01. The sequence continues at coordinate 18,986 of CAYXUZ010000121.1, forward strand.
CAGCCGGGCGGTAGTAAAGGTGAAAAAGAACAAGGTAGCTCCTCCTTTTACCGAAGCCGGCTTTGACATCATGTATAACCAGGGCATTTCCAAAACGGGCTGCGTGTTAGATTTAGCAGTGGAGCATAACCTGGTGGAAAAACGGGGCGCGTTTTTCCGTTATGGCGAAGCGTTGTTGGGTCAGGGGCGTGAAAATGCCAAAGTGTACCTGGCTGAACACCCTGAACTTTTAGTTGAATTGGAGAACCTGATTCGTCAGGATGCCGGTTTGCCACAGTTGCAGTCGGCATGAAACGGCCGTGTAACCTGACTATACCGGCCCCGCCATTGGCAACCAGATTGAAACCGACGATTAACCGTTTGTCTGAAGCAAGTGATTGATTGAGCATACGCGGTGACCACTCTTTTGTGGGAAACGCATTTTTTACAAAAATGATCTTGAACGAAAGGCGCCAACGCCTTGTTAGGAATTGTTGAATATGGTCTGCAACCTGCTGTATTGTAACCATTCAAATCCGTGCAATGTCATTTGTACAGACTCCTTTTGCCCAGAAAATCTGGAGAAAAAGGGGACTTGATTTAGCAACTGCGTACAGTCATCCACCCGCCTGATGGGTGGTTTCTTGCCTGAAAAGACAACCTGAATTACTCGTCGTAGGAAACGAACTAGTAAAGCCGTGG
>CAYXUZ010000121.1:19676-19997 GCA_964467705.1 uncultured Ardenticatenaceae bacterium
ATTGTTTTATGGGCACAATTACGGCATTAACAACCCAACAGCGTAACCCCAACCGGGTAAGTGTTTTCCTGGATGGGGAGTTTGCGTTTGGATTGGCAGCGATCACGGCCGTGCCCCTGCGCATTGGACAGACGCTAACCCCGGCCGAAATGGAAAAGCTGCAACAGGCGGATGAACTGGAAAATGCCAAACAGAGCGCCATCCGCTACATTGGCTATCGTCCGCGCAGTATCCGCGAAGTGAGCGACCATTTACGACAGAAGGGGTTTGCGGACACGGCCGTAGACCATGCCTGCGAACGACTGCAAGAAGTTGGTTTAT
>CAYXUZ010000122.1:0-7212 GCA_964467705.1 uncultured Ardenticatenaceae bacterium
TGCAGCGATTTACAACTTATCGCTTAAGTCAGAATGACTTTTGCAAGAGGTCTATAGATAACCTCCATGCTTTTGCGCGGTCTTCTGCTGGCGGCTGCGGCTTCCTCTCAGCCCGATAGGGATGCTCTCCCGACCGTACCGCTCCTCCTTTGCTCACCGGAAACTGTCTCATTGCCTGCTGCCTTTGTCAGCTTCACGGCCGTTAACCTCCCACAGTTTACCCAACCCAACCCTTTCCATTTTTCTCACAGGATGGATTGTACGTCGGGGGTCACGGCCGTGCGAAAAATTGCACAGCAACCGGTGAAAACGGGCCAGTGATGGGCGGGTAACCGCTGCCGGTATTGCCTGCCAAATGCAGAGTGTCAGAAGGTCAATCGGCCAATTGTCATACATGATCTGGCTGAATTGTCTCTTTACGGTATAACATTGGCCTACTATGATCGGCCAATGTCTGTTTGTAGTTGCCGCTTTAGCGGTGGCAGAGGGCGATAAATCGCTTGCTACGAACGGGGCACCTATGGAGGTAAACATGAAGGGACAATTTGCCGGGCGCATGGCGACGATGCAGCGCTCGTTTATTCGTGAAATTTTGAAGGTGGCCCAAGACCCCCACGTCATTTCCTTTGCGGGCGGGCTGCCCAACCCGGACTATTTCCCCGTGGAACCGCTGCGGGCGGCGGCCGATAAGGTGTTGGCCGAGCGGGCCATCAATGCGCTGCAATATGCGCCCACATTGGGCAACCTGGAACTGCGCCAGTTTATTGCTGACCGCTACCGGAAAACGTGTGGTCTGGACGTGCCCGCCGATGACATTCTCATCACCAACGGCTCACAGCAGGGGTTGGAACTGGTAGCGAAAATTTTGATTGATCCCGGCGATCATGTCATCCTGGAGTCGCCCAGTTACCTGGGGGGGATTCAGGCGTGTTCACTGTTTCAGCCGCGTTTTGTGACCACACCACTGCTGACCGATGGGCCGGACACGGCCGTACTCGCCCAACACGCCGCTCATCCCCAGGCCAAACTGTTTTACGCCCTGCCCAACTTCCAAAACCCGACCGGCATCACCTATTCGGCCAGCAAACGGGAAGAGGTGGCCGCCATTTTGCACGAGCATGACCTGTTTTTCATCGAGGATGATCCGTATCGCGAACTACGGTTTATGGGGGAAGATTTGCCGCCGATGGCGGTTTACGGCCGTGAACGCGCCTTCCTCCTCGGTTCTTTCAGCAAAATTGTGGCCCCCGGTTTCCGCATGGGCTGGATTGTGGCCCAGCCGGCATTGATGGACAAGCTCATCATCGCCAAACAGGCCAGCGACCTGCATTCCAACTACGTCTCCCAACTCATCATCGCCCAATACCTGCAAGACAACGACCTGGACGCGCACATCGCCACCATTCGCCAGGCTTACGGCCGTCAGCGGGCGCTGATGGTGGCGATGATCGAGGAGCTATTCCCGGCCGATGTGCAATACACCCTGCCCGAAGGTGGCATGTTCCTCTGGCTCACCTTGCCGAAAGGGATGTCTGCCATGCGTTTGTTTGAAACGGCCGTGAAGCGCAACGTCGTGTTTGTGCCCGGCGATCCCTTCCACGTGGACGGAACCGGCCAGAACACTCTCCGCCTCAACTTCTCCAACTGCGACGCCACCGAAATTGAAACCGGCATGACGCGGCTGGCGGAAGTGCTGCGGGAAGCCGTGATGCGTAACCCGTAATCGGTAATCGGTAATCGGTAATCCGTAATCGGTCAACGGTTTACGGATTACGGGTCACGGATTACGGATTACGTCCCCAAGACCATGCTCGATGTAAACCTCAACCGCCACCACAGCCAGGCGCTTTACCGGCAGATTGCCGAGCAGATTAAGACGCAGATTGGCAACGGCCGTTTACCGGCCAATACCCGCCTGCCCACCGTGCGCCAGTTGGCCCAGGAATTGGGCGTGACGCGCCTGACCATCCAAAATGCGTATGGCGAATTACAGGCGGACGGCTGGATTGAAGCCACCGTGGGGCGGGGCACGTTTGTCAGCCCGGCGGTGCAGCCCATCAGCCTGCAACCCACTATCGGCCAATTCCTGACGCCCGACAGCGCCCTGAGCGATATGCTGGAAATCAGCCAGATCATCGGCGTGCGCTCCATGGCCATGGCCCATCCCGACCCCACCTTATACCCGACCGACGAGTTTTTTGATTATCTGAACCGACTGCGCCCCATGGCCGCCCAACTGTTCAGTTATGGCCCCATTCAAGGGGATGCGGAACTGCGGGTGGAGGTGGCTAAACTGGTGCAAGAAACAGGCATCACGGCCGTGCCCGAACAAATTCTCATCACCGCCGGGGCCATGCAGGCCATTTCGCTGGTGACGCAGACATTGGCCCAGCCGGGCGACCTGGTGCTGGTAGACCAGCCTACCTTTTTAGGCACGCTCAACATCATCAAGGCGCAGCATTTACGCAGCCAGGCCATCCCGCTGCAACCGGACGGCCCCGACCTGGACGCGCTGGCCCAGGCCATGCGGGAAAAACGGCCCCGCTTCTTTTACACCATGCCCAGCTTCCACAACCGGAAAAACGGGCGGCGCTGCTGGCGCTGGCCCGGCAATATGACTGCCTGATTGTGGAAGACAACGTGTACGGCAATCTGGCCTATGATGGCTTGCCGCCGCCCTCGTTGAAAGCACAGGATACCGACGGCCGTGTCCTCTATCTGTCCGGTTTTACCAAAGACATCATGCCCGGCTTGCGCATTGGCTATGCCATCGTGCCACCCCACTTACGCACCCATTTGCTCACCCTGCGTCGCTCCACCGACATGTGCAGCCCGGAGTTAACGCAGCGGGCGCTGGCCCACTTTTTGCGTGATGGCGGCCTGAAGCGCCACCTGCGCCGGGTGCTGCCGGTGTACAAAGAGCGGCGCGATACGCTGCTGACGGCGCTGCAAACCTTTATGCCCGCGTCGGTCTCGTGGAGCCAGCCGGGCGGCGGGTTTAGCTGTTGGCTGCGGCTGCCGCGCTACTTTGCGCCCGGTGAACTGTACCGGCTGGCGCTGCAAAACGGTTTTGCCTTCACCCCCGGCGAAGCGTACCTGATGGATGAGCCGGACGCCGAACATTTGCGGCTCTGTTTTGGCAACCAGAGCGCCGCTGGTATCCGCGCCGGCGTGCAGCTTTTGAGCGAGTTAATTAACCAACGCATCCAGGCCGGTTCACGGCCGTCTACCTGGCTACCTATCGTATAAAGGTGTCAAGTATCAAGTACGTGACACCTGACACATGACACTACCTGAGGAGTTTAATGACCACCCCATCCCTTACCTACCCCACCGCCACTTTCCCGCGTATGGCTTTGTTTACCCTGTTATTGGGGGCGTCGGCGATTGGTTTTGCGCCCATTTTGGTGCGGCTGAGCGACGCCGGGCCGATTTCGACCGCGTTTTGGCGGCTGGCGCTGGCGCTGCCGCTGTTGTGGCTGGGTGTGCTGTGGGCGAAACAGCGCAACCCTGTAGCAGCGACGCCCCTGACCCGCAAGGATGTTGCTTTCCTGGCGGCGGCCGGTTTTTTCTTTGCCGGTGACTTGATTCTGTGGCACCTGGCCATTGACTATACCTCGGTGGCCAATGCCACCCTGCTGCCCAACATGGCCCCGGTTTTTGTGACCATTGGCGCCTGGTTTTTCTTCAAACAGCGAGTCACCGGTGTGTTCTTACTGGGGCTGCTGCTGGCGATTGGCGGTGCGGCGCTGTTGATTGGCGAGAGTTTTAGCCTGAGCGCCGACCATTTGTTGGGGGATTTGCTGGCGTTGGGCACGGCCGTGTTTTATGCCAGCTACCTCCTGGCCACCAAACACCTGCGCCAAAACATGACCGCGCTCACCTTCATGGCCTGGAGCGGCACATTTTGTGCGGTGCTGCTGCTGCCGGTGGCTTTGCTGTCGGGTGAACCTTTTTGGCCGGGCACGGCCGTTGGCCTGTTTGCAGTATTAGCCATGGCCTGGTTTGCCCATGCGGGCGGGCAGGGATTGATCGCCCAGGCGATGGCCGCCTTGCCCGCCACTTTCTCGTCGGTCAGCCTGCTCTGGCAGCCGGTGATGGCCGCGCTGCTGGCCTGGCTACTGCTCGGCGAACGGCTGTCGCCTGTGCAAATGTTGGGAGGTATGGTGGTGCTGGCAGGCATCCTGGTCGCCCGGCGCGGCAGCAGCTAATATCTGGCTGTCACTGTGATGGATTTTGGCGATGAATGAGATATTGAAATCGGATTGGGAACACCAGGGGATGATTTTGGAAACGGCCGTGCATACAGCCGCCCAATTTTTACAATCGTTACCAGACCGCCCGGCAGCGGTGGCCCCATTTGCCGCAGACGATGAAGAGTTACCGCCAGTAGGCGTGGGCGCGGCGGCGGCGCTGGCCCATTTTCGGGAAAAGTATGAGCGTGGTTTATCCGGCAGCGCCGGGCCGCGGTACTTTGGCTTTGTAACCGGCGGGGTGACGCCCGCGGCGCTGGTTGGGGATTGGCTGACGGCCGTGTATGACCAAAACCCCACCGCCGATCATGATTCCATCGCGCCCCAGGTGGAGCAGGAGGCGCTGCACTGGCTGCGCCAGCTATTTGGCCTGCCGGATAGCTTTGCTGGAACGTTTGTAAGCGGGGCTACCATGAGCAACTTTGTGGGGCTGGCCCAGGCGCGGCAGTGGGCGGCCCGGCAGCAAGGTGTTGACCCGGCGCAGGATGGCCTGTATGGGCGGCCGCCCATCCCTGTCCTGGCGGCGGCGCCTCATTCCAGCAGCTACAAAGCATTGGCGATGCTGGGCATGGGCAAACGTCATTTGTCCCGCGTGGCGATGCTGCCAGAGCGGGAAGCAATGGATGTAACGGCATTGGCTGACATGCTGGCAGCGGTAGCTGGCCCGGCGATTGTGATTGCCAGTGCGGGCACGGTGAATACGGTAGATTTTGATGACCTGACGGCGATGGCGGCGCTCAAAGAGAAGTATAACTTCTGGCTGCATGTGGATGCGGCTTTTGGCGGTTTTGCCGCCTGTTCACCCCGGTATGCCCACCTGATGCAGGGGGCAGAACTGGCCGATTCGATCACCATTGACGGCCATAAGTGGCTCAATGTGCCCTATGATTCGGCTATGATCTTCACCCGCCATCCCCGGTTACAGGTGGAGGTGTTTCACAATGCGGCCGCTTATTTGGGGGAGGTGGGCGAAAATCCGGCGCCGGTGCATTGGACGCCGCAAAATTCGCGCCGGTTCCGGGCGCTGCCCGCCTGGTTGACGCTGCTGGCTTACGGCCGTGAGGGGTACCGTGACATTGTAGAACGTAACTGTGACCAGGCAGCCTGGTTGGGGGCGCAAATCAGGCACTCCTCTCAGTTCCGGCTGCTGGCCCCGGTGCGGCTGAATGTGGTTTGTTTCACGCTGGCCGGGGAACCGACAACGGCGGCGATTACGGAATTTTTAACAAAAGTGCGGGATGATGGCCGTCTGTTCCTCACGCCGACGGTGTATCAGGGTATCCCCGGCATCCGCGCCGCTTTTTCTAACTGGCAAACAACCGGCCGTGACCTGGAGATAAGCTGGCAGGCTTTGCAGGAGTTGGCGGCATGATTTACGAAGAAGCGATGCTGCCCAAAGAGTTGCCCAAACAGGCAGAATTGTGGGCGGGCATCAAATCGGAACTGCCCATTGCTCTGGGCGTGATCCCATTTGGGCTGATTTACGGCGTCATCGCTCTGGCCGCCGGGCTGACACCGGCGCAGGCGCAGGCGATGTCGGCGATTGTCTTTGCCGGGTCGGCGCAATTTATTGGCGCGGAACTGATGGGTGTGGGTGCACCGCTGCCGGTGCTGTGGCTGACGACGTTTGTGGTGAATGTGCGCCATGTGCTGTACAGCGCCCAGCTTGGCCCCGATTTGCAGCATTTGTCACGCGGCTGGCGGTTTTTGCTGGCGTATCTGCTCACCGACGAGGCGTATGCGACCACGGCCGTCCACTACGCCAACAAGGAGGTTGCCCTTACCCATAAACATTGGTTTTACCTGGGGGCGGGTCTGATGTTATGGGTGACGTGGCAGACGAGTACGGCCGTTGGTGTTTTCCTGGGCGCGGAGATTCCGGCCAGTTGGGGGCTGGATTTTGCCCTGGCGCTGACCTTTATTGGCATCGTGGTGCCCTTGTTAACCACGCGCCCCATGTTGGCGGCGGCGGTAGTGGCGGGGGTCACGGCCGTGCTCGCTCATGGTCTGCCCTACAATCTGGGTCTGGTTCTGGCCGGGCTGGCGGGTATTGGGGTGGGTGTGTGGATGGAAAGGCAATCGTAAGCCGTAAGCCGTTATCCGTAAACCGACGGATAACGGCTTACGGGTCACGGCTTACGGATTACGAAACATGATAACCTGGTTCACAATCATCGGCATGGGCCTCATCACCTATGCCATTCGGTTGACGCCGATTTTGTTGTTGGAACGGTTTGAACTCAGCCCGGCGCTGCGGCAGGCATTGAAGTTTGTGCCGGTGGCGGTGCTGACGGCCATTATCGTGCCGGAACTGGTGATGCCGGGGGGTGCAGTGGATGTGTCGTTGGGCAACGGCCGTCTCCTGGCCGGTCTGCTGGCTATCCTCGTCGCCTGGCGCACCAAAAATGTGCTATGGACCATTGCCGTGGGTATGGCCGCGCTGTGGCTGCTAACTTAATAACTCGTAATCCGTTATCCGTGAACCGATTACCGATAACGGATTACCGATTACGGATTACCCGGCTTCGCCAACTGTTCCAACTTCGCCTTCGTTTCTCGCCAGGTAATTTTAGAGAGGCCTAATTTTTGCCGGATTTCATCCGGTTCTTCACCCGATTTGAGGTCTTGAAGGGCGCTGAACCAACGCAAATTCTCAAATGATAGCATCCCTTGTGCCAATCCTGCTTCTGTACCCACATCGCTGAGCACGTATTCCAGATTGCGGGCGGTGCAGGTGAAGAGTGTGTCCGGGGGATTGTATTGGGGCAGGTATTCGTCCAGCACATCCAGCCATTCCGGGTCGAGCGGCAGGCGCCGTTCTTTGTAGCGCAGGCGGGGATTGGCGTAACGCACAAAGAGCATCGGTTCGTCGGGATTGCTGCGGTCAATATGGTTGGGCACCATGGTCATTTTTTTTTTTTTTCAAGCAGAAGACGGCATACGAGATCGAGTAATGTGA